>NZ_JBHUGH010000009.1:0-449351 GCF_042681825.1 Halodurantibacterium flavum | reverse complement strand
AGAAACAGAACATCTCTCTCACAAAAAAAACAACAAACAATACCAACGCGGGGTGGAGCAGCCCGGTAGCTCGTCAGGCTCATAACCTGAAGGTCGTAGGTTCAAATCCTACCCCCGCAACCAGAATCATAAAACATATCAAATACCTAGAACCCGACCTCAACCGTCGGGCCTTCGGCGTTGCCGTCCCGTCAACGCCTGGTCAACGGTTTACGAGGCCCCCTGCGTGGCCGCACGAGCCCGGAAAGGTCATTCACAGCGCTAGCTCGTAATGCGTGCTGCGACCGCAGCCGTCGCTCTTCCGCAGAGAAGGCCAAGGCCGATCAGCGCGATGTCGCGCTTGTCCGCCGCGCTCCAGCGGCGCCGATGGGAAATGTGATCCAGATCGACGACGCGCGGATCAGGCGCACAGGAGAACGGAATGCGCCGCATTCAAGCGGCGATTGCCGCTGGGGGAATTCAACGACGCGCTGCTCCGCCGTGTCCCTGCGAGTATGGCTGCAGCAATTCGAGAACAAATGCAGGTCGATGAGGCAGCTACCTTGTTGCGACTGGAGGCCGATGGCACCGAGCTGCGCTACGACGTAGACGCGTCCGCTACCGTCTTTCCCGCAAGTCTCCGTAGGGCGCTCCCGGAGCACAACTGCACCAATGAAGGTGACGCGGCTGATCAGATCGGGTGAGACCTTCTGGCCATAGAGACGCTCCGTTCCGGCAGTTCGAATGTCCGGGCGGTGCTTCCTTGCCCTCTTCATAACCCAGTTGCGCGGTCAACTCGGCACCCAGCATCCGCTCCATGAGCCGGATCTTCCGCTCCTTCATCAGCACGGCATCGCCGAGCAGATCCTCAGGCCGTTCCACGCACTTCAAAAAGTTCGTCGAGGATTTCCTTAGAGATCGTCATGCATGCTTCCTTTCAATGAAGCATGAGCCGGATCAGTCATACACAGAAGATCGGACGCTCCCGCTTAATCCCCCTTGAGCAATCGTTCTTTTGCTGCCTTCGTCTTCACGAAGACCGTTCGTATTGGGGAACCGCGCCGGCCCCGCGGCGGTTGGGGCAAAGGACGCAGCCCACCCCGCGGCCCCTTGCATGAACCACCGAAAGGACCGCCCCATGACCACGCCAGAGAACAAGCGCCCATCGGAGCCTCATACGGACCACCACGCGGGCGAGACTTCGGACCGGCTGCGTCATGAAATCGACAACGGCGCAGGGGACAAGGTCGCCTTTTCGGACCCGGCGGCAGCGCCGCTTGGAACTGACGATGAGGCTGCGGGTACCCCGCCCGATCCGGCGCAGATCGCCCGTGCCCGCGCCGCAGAAACCGCCCGCCCCACCACAGCCGAGACGGCCGAACGTGCCGCTGACCGGCGCACGATCCCGGCGCGCCAAGGCGGTATTCCCCGCGCGCCCCTCTGGATGATCGGGGCGGCGGTTGTCGTTGTTCTGCTGCTTGTCTTCGCGATTGCCTGACCGACCGCAGGGCCGCCGTCCTGGCCGGGAAAGTCCTTGCGGGGTTGCTGCCCGGGATTGCTGCGCGTGGAACAGTTGCCCGGGATGCTGCCAGATCATGATGCGCCCCGGCTTGGAGCCGTGGCTCCGGCGGAGTTTGAAGCCGCCGTGGAACGGCGCGCGGGGAAACGCCCCGGCCACTGACCGGGGCGATTCCTATTCCTTCCGATCTAACCCGCCCTTAGTAATTCGCCGGCGGATCGCTGGCGGGAAAGCTCTGGTCCAGCTCCTCATCAAGCTTGTCCCATTGCTTGGGCGGATTGCGCATGTCCTCGCGCCCGGCCTGGCGGACGTCGTTTCCGGCGGCCCGGGCCTGTTCGTCTACCAACCGCTGCAGATGGCGGGACGCCAGATAGCCCAGCCCCACCAGTGTCAAAAGGCGGAACGTGCCGCGCAAAGGTCTGAAGATCATCTCGCACCCTTTTCTGTTCGGCGCCTTGGCGCACGAGTCTGGTTTCAGACGAAACACCGAAGGCACATGCTTCGTTCCCGCCCCATTTGTTCCTGCGCGGTTCGGTCAGCGCCCGCCGTGGCGCAACGCCGCGACGTAGTGGTCCGTCGCCTTCCATTGATTTCTCGGCGGCAGTACTGATACGGGCTCGGAACGTAAGAGGTTTCCCAACCGGAAGCTTCCTGAGCTGCGGTATCAATTGATGAGTCTCGGGGCTCGCAGCTGGCGATGCGAACAATCACTGATAGCGCCAGTGCAGCCTGGGCGGACTAACAGGGCTGTCGGCTCTCGGGGCGGCTGCCCGGACAATGCGGCCCGGAAGCCGACATTATACACATGGCAGGTGAGCCTTTCGAAGGACAGACGGCCACAGGGTGAAACACCGATGGGCGACGTGCATGAAGATGCGTTGCAGGCCGTTTTTCTTGAAGCCAGGACCCGTTTAAGCCAGGACCCCCTTGCCTGGCGGGACAGGGGTGCCTCCGACAACCTTCTGCACGAGATCTGGGATATCGCCCGGATCGGCACCGCGAGCGCCAACGGGTCCCCGGGCGATGCGCTTCGGCTTGCAGGCCCGCGCGCTTTGCGGCAGCAAGGGCGTCAGGAGGAACGAGATGTCCCAGGCCCCAGCCCCCCGCCCGACCGCCGACCTGACGGAGATGCTTGCCACCCGTCTGCCCCGGATCACCCTGCGTCCCGCCGAACCGCGCTATCTGGAAGAGCCGCGCGGCCGCTACAGCGCGCCTTCGGGCATGCTAGCCCTGCCGCGCGATACGGCCGAGGTCGCGCAGATCGTCGCTGCCTGCGGCGAACTGGGCATCGGCATCCTGCCCTATGGCGGGGGCACGGGGCTTGTGGGCGGGCAGGTCGATCAGGGCGGCGCAATGCTGATCCTGTCGCTGGAACGGATGCGCGCCATCCGCGCGATTCATCCGGATGAAAACGTGCTGGTGGCGGAGGCGGGGGCGACGCTTGCCGCGGTGCAGGCGGCGGCGGAAGGCGCGGGGCGGCTGTTTCCGCTGTCGCTGGCGTCAGAGGGGACAGCGCAGATCGGCGGGCTGCTTGCGACCAATGCGGGGGGCGTGAATGTGCTGCGTTATGGCAATGCGCGCGATCTGTGCCTGGGGCTGGAGGCGGTGCTGCCCGACGGGCGCATCTGGCACGGGCTGCGGCGGCTGCGCAAGGACAACACGGGCTATGACCTGCGCAACCTGCTGATCGGGTCCGAGGGCACGCTGGGCATCATCACGGCGGCGAGCCTGCGGCTGTTCCCGCGCCCGGCGCGGCGCGGCGCGGCGATGCTGGTGGTGCCGGACCCCGCGGCGGCGCTTGCGCTGCTGACGCTGGCGGGCGGGCAGATCGGGGCGGGGATCGAGGCGTTCGAGCTGATCGGCGGGGCCGGGCCGGATTTCCTGCGCGAGGTGATGCCGGAGGTCCGCCAGCCCTTTGCGACCGCGCCCGACTGGATGGTGCTGATCGAGCTGGGCCTTGGCCCCGCGCAGGACCCGGCCGAGGCGCTGGAGCAGCTTTTCGTCGCCGCGCATGAGGCGGGTCTGGTCGAGGACGGCGTGATCGCCCAGAGCGAGGCGCAGCGGGCGGAGTTCTGGACGTTGCGGGAATCGATCCCCGAGGCGAACCGCAAGATCGGTGCGGTGTCGAGCCATGACATCGCCGTGCCGCTGTCTTCGGTGCCTGAATTCATTGCGCGGGCGGATGCGGCGCTGGCCGGGATGGGCGACATGCGGATCAACTGCTTTGGCCATCTGGGCGACGGCAACCTGCATTACAACGTCTTTCCCGCAAAAGGCCGCAGCCGCCACGATTATGAGGCGCTGCGCCCGGCGATCAAGGAGGTGGTGCATGACCTCGTGCACGCGCTTGACGGGTCGGTCAGCGCCGAACACGGGATCGGGCGGCTCAAGGTCGCGGATCTGGAACGTTATGGCGACCCGGTAAAGCTGGATGCGATGCGGGCGATCAAGGCCGCGCTCGACCCGGCGGGGATCATGAACCCCGGAGCGGTGCTGCGGGCGGAGCTGCGGACCGGCGTCACCCCTCGCCCGGGCGGGACAGGCTGAAGACCTCGCGCACGACGGCATAGTCGCGATAGCCGCAGCGGGCGAGCGGCCGGAAACGGGTGATGTCGAACCGTCCCTCGACCAGGCAGTCGTCGCGCAGGTGGACGCCCGTCACCTCGCCCAGCACGAGGAAATTCGCGCGCCCCTCCAGCGGGACGATCTGCGTCAGCCGGCATTCGAGCGCAGCCGGCGCGCCCGCGACCCGGGAACAGGCGATGGTGGAACAGGCGGCGCGTTCGATACCGACCAGCACGAATTCATCCACCTCGCGCGGCCAGGGGCCGGAACTGCGGTTCATCGCGTCCCGGGCCGCAAATTCCACGATATTCACGCAGAAGGCGCCGGTTTCGCGGATATTCGACAGGCTGTCCTTGGTGCCGTCGCGATCCTCCTTCGCGCCGGTCGAGGCGAACATGACCTGCGGGGGCGTATAGGCGACCGCGTTGAAGAAGGAATAGGGCGCGAGGTTTTCGGACCCGTCCGCGCCGCGCGTCGAGATCCAGCCGATGGGGCGGGGTGCGACGATGGCGTTGAAGGGGTTGTGGGGCAGCCCGTGGCCGTTCCGGGGTTCATAGAACATCGCGATACCTTGCATGCGGGTTTGCCCCAGACCTAACCCCATGATAGGGGCCTTGCCAGAAGAAACGGGCAGGCGCGGGGGACGGCGGGTGTTCCAGCTGGAAGAGGAAACCAAAAACGACCTCTGGGAGGTCGAGGCCCTCTATGACCATTGTTTCGCGCCGGGCCGCGAGGCGCTGTCGTCCTACCGGCTGCGCGACGGGGTGCCGAAGGTCGCGCCGCTCTGCCTCGTGCTGCGGGACGAGACGCAGACGCTGGCCGCCGCGATCCGTTATTGGCCGGTGCGGGTGGGGGGCGCGCCCGCGCTGCTGCTGGGCCCGGTTGCCGTGCACCCCACCCGGCAGGGCGAGGGGTTGGGGGCGCTTCTGATCCACGAAAGCCTCGCCGAGGCGCGCAGGCTGGGCTGGCGGCGGGTGCTGCTGGTGGGGGATGCGCCCTATTACCGGCGGTTCGGGTTCATCAGGCGCGAAGGGGTCGAGATGCCGCCGCCCACCAACCCCGACCGGGTGCTGGGGTTCGAGCTGGTCGCGGGCGCGTGGCAGGGTGTCACGGGCCCCGTGACGCGGGGCGAGGGGCTCGCCTGCGCGGACGGCCGGCCGACCGATCTGCGCTGAGGGAAGGGGGCGCTGCCGCTGCGGTGAACCGGACCCATCTGCGCCGGGGAAAACTGACTGCCCCGTCGGTCACCCTTGGCGAGGCCAATGCCTGAGAGGCCTGCGGATCGGGTCTGCCGAACGCGCAACCCTCTGACGGGAATCGCTTCGCGGTGCCACGATCATCCCTTGATTGGGCTGCGTCGGCCCCCTCAGCCCTGCCGGACGAGCCAGTCCACGACCGCGCTGCGCACGCTTTGCGCGCCGCTCGCGCGGGCTTCGGCGATGACGGCGCGGGCCTCGCGCAGGTCGACGCGGCGCAGAAGATGCTTGACCGGCCCGATCGAGGCCGGGCGCATCGAGAGCGTCCTGACCCCGGCGGCGGCGATGCAGAGCGCCTCGATCGGGCGGCCCGCATCCTCGCCGCAGAAGGAAAGCGGCGTGTCCACCTCGGCGCAGCGGGCGACGATCTGTTCGATCAGGCTCAGGAAGCTGACATTCAGGCTGTCATACCGGCGGCGGACCCGCTCGTTCTCGCGGTCGGCGGCAAAGAAGAACTGTTTCAGGTCATTGCCGCCGATCGAGATGAAATCGGCCATCTCAAAGAACTGCCGGGGCGCGAAGGCAAGGCTGGGCGTTTCCAGCA
This sequence comes from Halodurantibacterium flavum, assembly GCF_042681825.1. Lineage (NCBI taxonomy): Bacteria > Pseudomonadati > Pseudomonadota > Alphaproteobacteria > Rhodobacterales > Paracoccaceae > Halodurantibacterium > Halodurantibacterium flavum. The sequence continues at coordinate 443,488 of NZ_JBHUGH010000009.1, read as the reverse complement.
TCGCGCCGATTTCCACCCGTTCAGGCAGCGGATGGCCCAGCCGCCCCTCGGCATCGAGTGCGCGCAGAACGTGGTCGCGGCCCTGCACGTGTTCCTCGAACTGGGCGACGAAGGGGAACATCAGCGTCAAGGGGCGCCCGTTCGCGGCCCGGATCAGCGCCTGAAGCTGCATCCGCATCACGCCGGGCTTGTCGAGGCCGAGCCGGATCGCGCGCCAGCCCATGGCCGGGTTCGGTTCGTCCTGCGGCTTCATGTAGGGCAGGACCTTGTCCGACCCGATATCGAGCGTGCGGAACACCACCCGCCGCCCGTTCGCCGCATCGAGAACCCGGGCATAGAGCGCCGCGAGCTCGCCGCGCTTGGGGACCTGGTTGCGGATCAGGAACTGAAGCTCGGTCCGGAAAAGGCCGACGCCCTCGGCGCCCGAGCCTTCGAGCGAGGGCAGATCGGCCATAAGCCCCGCGTTCATGTGCAGGCCCACGCGGGTGCCGCAAAGCGTCTCGCACGGCAATCCGCGCAGCGAGGCATAGCGTTCCTGCGCCTTGGCCTGCATCGCGATCTTGTCGCGGAAGGCGGTGGCGACGCTGTCCTCGGGGCGCAGATGGACGACGCCGTTATCGCCATCGACCAGAACCGGATCGCCGTTCAGCGCCTCATCGGTGATCCGGCCCGCATGGATCACCAGCGGAACGGCGAGTGCCCGTGCGACGACTGCGGCATGGGAACCCACCGAACCTTCCTCAAGCACGATGCCCTTGAGGCTGCGGCCATATTCCAGCAGTTCGCCGGGGCCGATATTGCGCGCGACAAGCACGGGATTGGCGGGCATCGCCGCGCCGGTGTCGCCGCCCTGACCGGTCAGGATGCGCAACAGCCGGTTCGACAGATCGTCAAGGTCGTGGAGCCGGTCGCGCAAATAGGCATCGGGCGCCTGTTGCAGGCGGTTTCGGGTGGCGGACTGTTCCTTTTCCACCGCCGCCTCGGCCGAGAGGCCCCGGGCGATGTCCTCTTCCATCCGGCGCATCCAGCCGCGGGAATGGGCGAACATGCGGTAGGTCTGAAGGATCTCCATCTGGTCCTTGTCGGTCACGACGGCCCGGTTGAGCATGTCATCGACCGAAACGCGCAGCTTTTCGATGGCGCTGCGCAGGCGTTCCACCTCAGCCTTTGGGTCGTCGGCGACAAGGTTCGTCACCACGACGCGGGGTTCGTGCAGCCAGACCTGCCCCTCGGCCGCGCCTTCCTGCCCGGTGAGACCGCGAAAGAGCACCGGGTGCTTGTGAGGCGACGGCAGGCTTTCGCCCTCGCCGACGAAGGCGCCCAGTTCGGTCATCTCGGCCAGAACCATGGCGACGACTTCGAGGCCATAGACCTCATCCTCGGAGAATTGCCGGGCCTCGCGCGATTGCACGACCAGAACGCCCAGCCGTTCGCCCAGCCGCTGGATCGGCACGCCGAGGAAGGAGGAATAGATCTCTTCGCCCGTCTCGGGCATGAAGCGGAAGCCGCGTTCCTGCGGGGCGTTGCCGGTGTTGACGGGCGTGGCGGTGCGGGCGACGCGGCCCACGAGCCCCTCGCCCAGACGCATCCGGGTCTTGTGGACGGCCTCGGGGTTCAGCCCCTCGGTCGCGCAAAGCTCAAGCGTGTCCGGGTCGCGGAACAGGTAGATCGAGCACACCTCGGTCCGCATGGAATCGGCAATGAGATGCGTGATCCGGTCAAGCCGTTCCTGACCCGCCCCGGCTTCTGCCAGGGTGTCGCGCAACCGCCGGAGCAGCTTGCGACTTTCGCTTTCGGTTCTTTCGGGCATTGCCCCCCGGCTTCAGCTTGCCTTGTCCAGTTCGAACGCATCATGGAGCGCCTGAACCGCAAGTTCCATATACTTCCTGTCGATCAGCACGGATATCTTGATTTCCGAGGTGGTGATCACCTTGATGTTGATCCCCTCGGAGGCGAGCGCCCGGAACATCCGCGCGGCGACGCCCGCATGGCTGCGCATCCCGATCCCCACGACCGATACCTTGGCGACATCGGTATCCACGACCAGTTCGTCATATTTGATGTCGCCGCGCGCCCGGGCATCGGCCATCGCCTTTTCGGCGCGTTTCACCTGATCCACCGGGCAGGAAAAGGTCATGTCGGTGACCCCGCCCTTGTGGTCGCGGAAATTCTCCTCGGAGATGTTCTGGACGATCATGTCCACGTTCACCCCGGCCTCCGCCAGCGGGCCGAAGATCGCGGCGGCGATACCGGGCCGGTCCTCGACGGTCACAAGGGTCATTTTCGCTTCATCGCGGGAAAAGGCGATGCCCGCCACGGCCTTCGATTCCATGATATCCTCCTCGTCGCAGACAAGCGTGCCGGATGTTTCGTCGCAATCCTCGAAGCTGGAGAGAACCCGCAGCTTGACCTTGTAGCGCATCGCCAGTTCGACCGAACGGGTCTGCAGCACCTTGGCGCCGAGGCTGGCAAGTTCCAGCATCTCCTCAAAGGCGATGCGGTCGAGCTTGCGGGCCTTCGAGGTGATGCGCGGGTCGGTGGTATAGACGCCGTCCACATCGGTATAGATGTCGCAGCGCTCGGCCCCGAAGGCGGCCGCAAAGGCCACGGCCGTGGTGTCCGACCCGCCGCGGCCCAGCGTGGTGATCCGCCCCTCGGGCGAGACGCCCTGAAAGCCCGCGACGACGGCAACCTTCATGCCTTCGGCGAATTTCTGGTCGATATTGGCGCGCGGGATGTCGAGGAACCGCGCCGCGCCGTGGGCGCTGGTGGTCAGGATCGGCACCTGCCAGCCCTGCCAGCTGCGCGCGGGGATGTCCATTTCCTGCAGCGTCAGCGCCATCAGGCCGGCGGTCACGTTCTCGCCCGAGGACACGACGGCATCGTATTCGCGCGCGTCGTAAAACGGCGAGGTCTCGTTCACCCAGCCCACGAGTTCATTGGTCTTGCCCGACATGGCCGAGACGATGACGATGACGTCATAGCCGCGTTCGACCTCGCGCCGGACCTTCAGGGCGGCATTCTTGATCCGCCCGAGATCGGCCACCGAGGTGCCGCCGAATTTCATCACGAGTACCGGCATGGGCATCCTCCGGGCAGCCAGCAGAACCGTGCGCTTCCTACGGTATGGGCGGGGCGCTTGCAAGGTGCCGCTTTTGGGGGCGGCGGGCCGTTTCAGAAGGGGACGGGCGTACCGTCATAGGCCAGAAAGCGGCCGGTCGTGTCGGGGGCAAGTTCCTCGAACCGGGCGATCAGGCCCGCCGTGGCCGTTTCCAGGTCGATCTCGGCCGCCGCGCCACCCATGTCGGTGCGCACCCAGCCGGGGTGATAGATGCCGACCGCGATCCCGTCGGGCTTCAGGTCGGTGGCAAGGTTCCGCCCGAGGTTCAGCGCCGCCGCCTTGCTGGCGCGATAGATGTAGGAGCCGCCGGGCGCCCGGGTATCGGACCCCATGGCCGAGGCGATGATGGCGATACGCCCCCGCGCCGCGCGGAGGTTCGGTAAAAGCGCCTGTACCGTCAGAAAGACGCCCGTGACGTTCACCGCAAAGGCATCGGCCCAGTCGGTGGCGGCGAACCCGTCCCCGAGCCGCTGGCCCTTGTCCGGGTAGATGCCCGCGTTGCAGACCAGAAGCGACAGGGGCTGCCCGCCAAGCGCCAGCGCCATTTCCCGATGCGCCGCCGGGTCGCGCACATCGAGCGAGAGCCAGGCGCCGTGATCGGGCGCGGGACCACGGCAGGTTCCGATGACCTCTTGCCCCTGTGCCAGATAGGCGTCGCGCAGGCCGCGCCCGATACCGCGGGCCGCCCCCGTGATGAGAATGGTCATCCTTGCGCCTTTCAGTTGAGCTTGCGTTGCGGCAGGAAGGGCAGGGGGGCGACGGGCACGCCCTCTTCCAGCAGGGCCTTGGCCTCTTCCAGCTTTGCCTCGCCATGGATGGGGCGGCTGGGGGCCTCGCCGGAGTGCATCGCCCGGGCCTCGGCGGCGAAGTTCATGCCGACGTAATCCGAGTTCGCCTCGATATGACGGCGGAGCGCGGCGAGCGCCTCCTGCCTCGGGTCCGGTGCGGGGACGGGCAAGGGTCCGGCTTCGGCCGGCGGCACCTTCTCCGAGGTGCTGACCGCCGGGGCCATCAGCGCCTTATCCACGCGGATGCTGCCGCAGGACGGGCAGGTCAGCTGCCCCTGCGAGCGCAGAGTGTCGAAGGCATTTCCTGACTGGAACCAGCTTTCGAACGCATGGTCGTTCGCGCATTTCAGGGTAAAGCGGATCATCTCTGGACCTTTGGGCTTTGTCATTCAAATATCTGTTTCGCGGCCGGGATCAAGTCCGCCTGTCCCTGCCATGTGACGCCGAGATGAGGAACCGCTGTGATACGCGCCTTTGTCGCCCTCGACCTGCCGCAGGTGCTTCGCAGCCGCCTCGCCATCCTGTCGCAGATGCTGCCCCTGCCGCGGCGCGAGCCGGAAGAGAACTATCACCTCACGCTCTGTTTCCTGGGCGAGGTGCCCGAACCCTTGCTGGAGGATGTGCATTATGCGCTGGAAGGGATGCGGGCGGGCGCCGTAGATCTGCGGCTGAGCGGGGTGGACAGCTTTGGCGATGATCGCCCGCGGCTGGTCTATGCCGGGGTCGCCCCGGATGACGCGCTGGCCGCGCTGCAAAAGAAGGTCGTGACGGCGGTCCGGCGCGCGGGCTGCGAGCTGGAGCGGCGCCGGTTCGTGCCGCATGTGACGCTGGGCCGCTTTGCCCCCGAGGCGGCGGATCTGCCGCGCCTGCGGGCGGCGATGGTGCAGATGGCGGGGTTCGGCACCGATCCGGTGCGGATCGAGGAACTGACCCTTTTCCAGTCGCATTTGGGACGGGGCGGTGCGCATTACGAACCGCTTGCTCGCTATCCGCTCCATTAGGCATCCGCTGACAGGATTGGCCCAGCGGATGCGCGGTCCCAAGGCGAAATCCGCAGATAGTGAACCGCTCCACCCGGCCCGCGCATCAGCATCTCCACAACTGCGGCGCGACGCATGTTCGCGTTCCAAGGCCCGCGCCCGAGGGGCAGCGTGTGGCAATCCCGGAGGGACTCGAAGCTTACAGCCGCGGGCTCATGGGGTTTGCGATACGGTCGGCCTGAAAGGTGTCGGGCAGGGGGGTGAGATCGATCTGGGCGACGATGCCCGCCTTGTGAAAGGGGTCGCCCTCGGCGAAGGCGCGGGCGGTGGCAAGGTCGGGGGCCTCCAGCACGCCGAAGTTTCCGACCGAGGCGCCATCGGGGCCCAGAAGCGCCGAGCCGATCAGGACCGAGACGCGCCCCTCGCCGCCCGAACCGACCCAGGCGCGATGCGCGGGCCGGTGGGTGTCGCGGGCGGCGTCTTGACCGGGGCGATGCAGACAACGCATGAGGACGAACATCAGGCGTTTTCCAGCACGACCATGCCGGCGCCGGTCATCGAGGCGGGGGCATGGTAATGTTTGTGCACGAGGTTCACGCGCGCATCCATCGCGCCGCGCATCACCAGCCACATGATGAGTTCCGCGCCTTCCGAACCGAATTGCTCCACATAGTCCTCGCGGGTCATGTTGCGGTAATGCTCGGGGTCGTTGGCGATCCCGTCGAGCCAGGCGAGATCGGCCTCGCGGTTGATGAAACCCGCGCGCGCGCCCTGAAGCTGATGCGAGAGGCCGCCGGTGCCGAGGATCACGACCCGCTCGTCGCCCGGCCAGCTTTCGATCGCCTCGCGCAGGACGCGGCCCATGTCCCAGCACCGCTGCGGGGTGGGGATCGGATACTGGATCGTGTTGACCCAGACGGGCACGACCTTGACCGGCCATGCCTCGGGGCGGCCGAAGAAAAGCTCCATCGGGACCTGAAGCCCGTGATCGACGTCGATTTCCCGACAGACGAGCGGGTCGAAATGGCGTTCCACCAGCTTGTCCACGAAATGCCACGAGAGATCCTGCGCGCCCTTGAATTCGGGGATCGCGCGGGGGCCCCAGCCTTCGTCAACGGGTTTGTAGGTTTCCGCGACGCCCACGGCAAAGGTCGGCACGCGGTCGAGGAAGAAGCTGTTGCCGTGATCGTTGAAGATCACCACCGCCACATCGGGTTTCGCCGCGCGCATCCAGTCCTTGCCCACCTCATAGCCATCGAAGAAGGGCTTCCAGTCCGCGCTGTCGCGTAACCCGCGATCAAGCGCCACGCCGATCGAGGGAACGTGGCTGGTGCCCAGCCCGCCGATGATTTGCGCCATGTGTCAGACCTTTCCCAGTCGCTGGGCGAGAAACGCCCCATGTTCCATGCCCGCCTGCGCCGCGCCGATCTGCGTGATCGGCACCGGATCGACGGCCGAGATTTTCAGGATGAAGAAGAGATTGCCGCCCAGGCGGACCATTTCATGCCAGTCACGGGCCATGACGGCGGCCTTTTCCTCGGTCGAGAGGCCGAAGCGGTCGAGATAGGCCTCTTCGTTGTCGCGGAAGGCGTCGCGATTGGCGGGTTCGCCAAGGGCCATCGCCATCTTGTTCATGCGATAGCCCCGGATCGAGGCGTCGCGGTCGAAAAGGGGCGTGTCGGGGATCGCCCCCTTGGGCGCAGGATGTGTCATGCGGGAACCTTTCGTGTGATCCAGTCCATGGCGGCGGCGACCACGGCTTCGGGCCGTTCGACGGGCGCGAAGTGGCCGGCATTGTCGATGAGGGCGAGTTCTGCATCGGGAATGCGGTCGGCCATTTCCTGATGCTGGGCGGCGGGGCTCCACCCGTCCTGCCGCCCGGTGAGCAGAAGGACAGGGCAAGGGATCGCGCCCAGATGCGGCATCGCGTCGGGCCGGTCCAGAAGGGCGCGGATCTGGCGTTCATGCTGGTCGGGGGTGGCCGCCAGCACCATCGCGCGCAGGTCCGCCACAAGGGCCGCATCATCGGTCCGGGCGGGGTCGAGCATCGGCGGCAGCCACTGGTCGGTCAGCCGGTCCATGCCGGAATGGCCAAGCTCGATCATCGCCTGACGTTTCGGCTCCTCACCCTCACGCCGGGAATTGTGGCCGGTATTGGCGAGGATGAGGCCGCGCATCCGGTCCGGGGCGATCCGGGCCATTTCCTGTGCGATCCGTCCGCCCATCGAATGGCCTGCAAGCAGAAGGTCGCCGTCGATGAGGGACAGGAGCCGTTCCGCCGCGCCGGTGATCGAGGTCATCGCCCGCAGGTCGGCATCGTGGAGCGCGACGGCATCGGGCAGGGCGCGCGCGAGCGGGCGCCAGACGCGGGCGTCCGAGACGAGGCCGGGGATGAGAACGGCGGTGAGCGGCATCGGACCTCCCTTCCGTGCATACATTGAAGCGGGCATATAGCGTTCAAATGGCGAAAACAAGGGATATTTTGCCACTGATGCATACATTGCTGCAGCGCGGGGCTGCCGCATAGTTGATTTGTGGCTTTTTCCGACCCACAGCATAGTCTTTCGCTGATGCCGGGCGGCCGGCGCGGGTGCGGGAACAGGGACGACAAGATGGCAGAAGCCTGGGACGGTGAGGGTCGCAAGGGGGACGGGGCGGAGCATTCCGCCGACATGCGCGCCAATGCGCGGGGGCTGCGCAACGCGCGCGAGCTTGAGGGGCATGTGGCCTGGCTCGACGCGATCACGGGGCCGGCGCTCGGGGTGCTCGCCGTCGCCTCGGGGATCTATACCTATCTGGGCGTCTCGTCGCTGCTGGTCGATAACGGCGGCTGGACGGTGCTGGCGGCGATGGCCTATTCGATTGCCGTTTCGGTCGCGATCTTTGTCTTCTGGTCCTATCTGCTGCGCATCCTGCCGGCGGTGCGGACGGGGGCGGCACGAGTCGGGCTGATGCTGTCGATGGGGCTCGGATCGCTGGCCATCATCGCGATGTCGTCCTGGCTGAACGCGGCGGCGCTGGCGGGGGCGGCGGCGGTCGAACAGCATCTGGCGCGCACCGTGCAGGACTATCAGTCGAGCCTGGAGCGGACCAATGCCATCGCGCTGGCGGCGCAGGGCCTGCAGCTCGATGTGGCGCGGGTGCGGCAATCGTTCGAGGATCTGTCGGAACAGGAGGCGAGCGGCGATCTGTCGGGGCTGGCCGGGCGGGGTGCGGTCTTTCGCGTGCTGCGGCAGAAATCGGCGGAACTGCTGGCGCTGGAAAACCAGATCGCGGAACAGGGGCCGCAGGTGGAGCGGGCTTTTGCGGAAGGCAACGCGATCCTGAGCCGGATGCGGGCGCTGACGGTGGAGCCGGGACCGGTCGAGGCACGCTCGGTCGAGTTTTCCGAAGAGGCGGTGCGGCTGGCGGGGCTGATCGCGCAGTTGCGGCAGTTGTCGGTCGCGCCCCTTGTGCAGCGGGCGGCGCAGGATCTGGCGGCCTCGGTCGTGCTGCCGGATCTGGACGGGCGGAGTGCGGCGGCGCGCAGCGATCAGGCGGCAACCATCGATTCCGTCATGGCCGTGCTGGGCCAGCGGGCCGCGACCCTGACCCGCGCCGCCGAAGAGGTGCTGGCGATGCAGGCCCCGGCCGAGACGGTCTATACACCGATCTCGACCGCGGATGCGGTGATCCTTTATGCTGGGAATTTCGTGCCGAGCTGGGCCGGCGCCATCGCCATCGACCTGTTGCCGGCGGTTCTGGTCCTGATCCTTGCGGTGACGCAGGGCGCGATCCGGGGGGCGCGGGGCGACAGCCGGACCGAGGACATGATGACCGTGGCCGAGATGCGCCGCGCGGTCGCCGCCTGGCGGGCGCTGGAACGCGACGAGGCCGAGGCCGCGGCGCCCCCGCGCGCCGCCAGGCCTGTCGCGCCTGAATTCCCGTCCGAGGCCGGGGGCCGGGTCGAGCCGCTGAAACCCGGAATGGGGCCGGGGATCGGGCGATGAGCGCCACGGAGACCGTGGAGGGGGCCGGAGGGATTGCGGGCTCCGGGGCTGCGGGTTCCGGTGCGGCGGAGGCTCCGCCCGCGCGGGCCGCCAAACCGCGTGCGCCGCGTCAGCGCAGGCCGATGACCGCCGCGCGGGGCATAAGGCTCATGTTGGGGGTGCAGATCGCGCTGGGGGCGGTCCTGTTGATGGGTGACGCGCTGCCGGGGCTGATGCGGGCGACGAGCCCGGCGCCCGCGCTCGACCAGCCGGTGGTGCCGGGGGACCAGACCCGCCGTTACCAGACCCCGCGCCGCCCTGGCCTGCCGTTTCAGGCGCCCGGCGCCGACCGGATGCCCACGCGCCTGCAATGGGAGGTTTCGGGCAGCCGTATGACGCTGGAAGGCGGGATCGCCCCGGGTGACGCGACCCGGCTGGCCGAGGCACTGGAGGCGATGGACCCCGCGCCCGAACTGGTCGCGCTGAACAGCCCCGGCGGGTCGGTTTTCGATGCGCTGGAAATCGGACGGCGGTTGCGTGCGATCGGAGCGGATACCGCGGTGGGCGATGGCGGGATCTGCCTGTCGGCCTGTCCCTATATGCTCGCCGGTGGGGTGGAACGGGCGGTGGACCCCGGCGCACGGGTGGGCGTGCATCAGCATTATTATGGCGAGAACACCTTTCTGCCGGTCTTCATGGCCGTCGAGGATATCCAGCGGGGGCAGGGCGAGGTGATGGCCTTTCTGGAGGAGATGGAGATCGACCTGAGGCTGATGCGCCCCTCGTTGCTGACGCCGCCGCAGGAGATCTATATTCTCATGCCCGAGGAACTGACCGATTACCGGCTGGCGACGCGGATCGGGGGTATCACGGCCGAAGGGGCGGCCGAGGGCACTCGTGAAGGTGAGGGCACTCGCGAAGGTACTGGCGGCTAGAGCCGTTCGGCCATCTCGCGCTGGAGCCTGCGGCGGACGAAGAACGACCGGATCTGATGCGTGCGCAGGTCGTTCGGGCGGACGCGCGGGGCGCCGTTGGGGGTGCTGGTGTCGGCCACGATGTCAAAGCTGCGTTCGGCGGCCACCAGCGTGGCGGTCGAGGCGGTCCAGCCGATCACGAGAACCCGAAGCTCGCGCAGGTCGGATTCCGCCAGCGGTGCGCCGGTCGCGTTGCGGGCGCGGGCGATCAGCGTGTCGAAGGCGCCGATATCATGCGATTGGGCGGCGCGCAGCGGGCCCTGATTGGTGGCAGAGGCGGGGGTGTTCAGATCCTCGCGCGGAACCTCGTTGCATTCGGTGACGGCGGCGCGGTGCTGCTGGTCGCCCGCCCCCACGGTCAGGAGGATGTCGGAGATGTAGATCGGCTCCATCCCCAGATTGGCTACGAAACAACGGGCGCCAAGGCCCCGCCCCGCGCCGATGCTGATCAGGATCTCGGTCCGGCGCTGGCGCAGATAGGTCATCAGGAAAAGCTGCAGGTAGACGACCCACACCAGAAGCGTGAGCACCGAGGCGAGCGGGCTGATCCAGCCCGCGTTATCGGCGATCCAGTTCATGGGGTCTGCTTCACGCTATTAACGTCATGCGGGTGCAGGGTCATGCGGGGCGCTGGCGGGCCAGACGGCCCTCGCGCCAGATCGCGGGCAGGGGCATCAGCATCAGGACCACAAGCGCGAGCATCGTGCGCTGTGCCACGGTCAGCGGCCCCATCTGCGCATCGAACCAGCGCGCGGCATAGACCAGCACGACATGCCATGCATAGATCTGGAGCGAGTGGCGCCCCACCATCCGCAGCGGCGCGAACATGAAGAGCGCCCGGAGCCAGCCGGCGATCTTCCGTATCCAGCCCTGCGCGGCGCGGGGGCCCGCGACCACCAGCCAAGTGAGCAGCGCGGCGACGCCCACGAAGTTCACCAGATAGACCAGACCGAAGGCCGATCGCACCTCCATCGGGCCGAAGCGGCGCGCGACCTCTTCCGGCATGAAGCCATGGGCGGTGGCGAGGCGCAGCGGCAGGAAGAAAAGCACGATCAGAAGCGCGCAGAGCGGCAGCACCGGGTCACGCGGGTCAAAGACCCGGTTCCAGTCGATCCGCCGCAGCACGGTCAGCGTGCCGAGGACGGTGCCGGTCACAAAGACGATCTGCCAGCCCATCGGGTTGAAGCTGACGCGCACCCCCTGATCGTCCGAGGCGCGCAGTGCCTCGCTGACCGCGGGGATGACCGCACGCGCGAGGCCAAGCTGCGCCGCGACCCATAAAAGAACCGAGACGGTCATCACCAGCGCCCATTTGCCGTCGATCACCAGCCGGATCACCAGGGGCGAGACGGCGAGGTAGATGATGTATTGCGGCAGGATGTCCATGAAGGTCGGCTGAAAGAACAGCGTCGCGATCGCGATCAGGCGTTCCGGTTCCATCGCGCCGGCCGTGCCGATCCAGTTGCGGAAGGCGATGACGCCGCCGGGCAGATAGTCGCGCGCAAGGATCGCGAGCGCGATCAGGCCCATGGCATAAAGGTAAAGCTCGAACACGCGCTTGTTGATGCTGGCGCGTACGGCGCTGGTGCCCTTGCGCTCCATCCGGCGGGCCTGGATGAGACCGATCAGGAAGCCCGAGAGAAAGACGAAGCCCTGCGCGTCCTCGACGAACATGAACTGGCGATGGTTAATCTCCACCAGCCACAGCCCGCCCTGAAGGACGAGATGGTTGAGGGTCATGAAGAGGAGAAAATACCCTCTCATGCCGTCCAGGATCTCCAGACGCTGCATCACGCGCTCCGTTCTTTTTGTCGGGCTTATGGTGCGGGAACGGAAAAAACGGCAATCCGGTTCCGTTGATGCTGCCGTTTGCGGCGGTTGGCCGCGCAAGGGGGCAGGCGGGCAGCCGGATTTCCGCCCATGGCCCCGTCCGGCGCGGTCACATTTGCCGGAGCCGGGCGGGGGTCTGGACCTTGCCGGGTGGGCGCGACGTTGAGGATCTGAGTTTTGGTCCGGAGAGGAGGACAATCATGCCGGCGAAATCCAAGGCACAGCAAAAGGCGGCGGGGGCGGCGCTGGCCGCCAAGCGCGGCGACGCGAAGAAGAGCGACCTGAAAGGCGCGTCAAAAAGCATGGAGAAATCCATGAGCGAAAGCGAGCTGCGCGACATGGCTTCGACCAGCCGCAAGGGCAAGCCGGAGCACAAGAGCAAGGGCTAGGGATGGCCCTCAGGGGTTGGCCTGTCGCGCGTGGTGGGCGATCCGCCCGGCGATCCGGGGAAGAAGGGGCGCGGGAAGTTCGTGCCCCGCGCCGGTCAGCACCTCGATCATGGCGCCGGGAATGTTGCCTGCAAGGGCCTGGCCGTTTTCTGAGGGAAGCACCGGGTCGTCCGAGCCATGGATCACCAGAACCGGGCAGCGGAAGTCGCGGAACCGGCCGGTCCAGTCCTTCTCGCCGCCAAGGCTCGCATGGTTGAACATGCTGGGCAGGCTGCTGGTGCGTGCGAGGATGCGGTCGATCCGATCCTCCTCGGCCGCCCTGTCGAACGGGTAGGCGCGACCGGCACAGAGTTCGCGTGTTCGGAGAAGGAAGGACCTGACCGCCGCGAGGTCGTCCCAGTCGAGCGTCGCGAGCCCGCCGAAATGGGCAAGGATGTCATCGGACATATGCGGCAGTGCCGGGCTGTCCCAGCCCAGCGGTTCCGAGGCGATGAGGGTCAGCGACAGAACCCGGGCCGGATCGGTGACCGCGAGCATCTGCGCCAGATAACCCCCCAGCGACATGCCCACGAGATGCGCCCGCGCCAACCCATGGCCATCGAGAACGGCGCGCGCGTCGGCGGCCAGATCCTCGACCGTGTAGCGCGCCGTGCCGGGGGGCAGGGTGGTCGAGCCGCCGGTGTCGCGGTGGTCGTAGCGGATGACGTGAAACCCGTGCCCGGCAAGCATCGTGCAGAAATCGTCGGGCCAGCCCAACATGGATTCCGTCGCGCCCATGATCAAAAGCATCGCCGGATCGCCGGGATGGCCGAAACTTTCCGTGGCCAGTCGCTGGCCGTTCGCCGCTACCACGCGCATCTGCGCCCCTACCGCGTTTGGGCTATGGTGCCGGACTTGCCCGTGGATGCCAAGCCTTGCTGGGCGAAAAGGTCAATCCCGGCCTCGCATCATCCCTGCGCGATCCAGATATAGGCGGCATAGGCCACCAGCATCGCGACGCCCATGCCCCGTCCGACCGAGGGCCGCAGCAGCAGGAGCGCCGTCAGCGCGCCCGACACGACGATCATCACCGGCAGGTCGAGCGTGAGGAAGCGCGGCTCGACCGGAACCGGGGCGATCACGGCCGTGAGCCCGAGGATGCCCAGCACGTTGAAGATGTTGGAGCCCACCACGTTGCCGATGGCGATTTCCGACTGGCGGCGCAGGGCGGCGATGAGCGAAGTCGCAAGTTCCGGAAGCGAGGTGCCCACGGCGACGATGGTGAGGCCGATGAACGCCTCGGACGCGCCGAGATCGCGCGCGATCGCGACCGCCCCGTCCACCAGAAACCGCGCGCCAAAAACCAGCGCCAAAAGCCCTGCACCCACCCAGAAAAGCGAGGCGGCTAGGCCGGGGGGCGGGGTATCGTCGGGGGCGGGGTCTTCGCCGGGGTGGCGATAGGCGTGGATCAGATAGGCCGCGAGACCCGCCAGCAGCAAGAGGCCCGCGGGCCGCGCGATCATGCCCATCGCGAAGACGGGGACCAGCACGATTGCCGCCGCCATCATCACGGCGGTATCGCGCCGCAGGGTCGAACCGGCGACGCGGATCGGCCAGATCAGCGCCGAAAGCCCGAGGATCAGCAGGATGTTCGCGATGTTCGAGCCGACGATATTGCCGATCGCGATGGCAGGAACGCCGCGCATCGCCGCATCGACGGACACCAGAAGCTCGGGGGTGGAGGTGCCGAAGCCCACCACGGTGAGCCCGATCAGCAGGGGCGGCAGTGCCATGCGCCGCGCGATTCCCACGGCGCCCCGCACGAGGAATTCGCCGCCTGCAAAGAGGCCGATCAGTCCGGCCAGCACGAGAATGTAGTCCAAGATCACGTCATCCGGGCCGGGGATACGACCGTCCGAGCAACTTGTGCTGTCGCGGTCGCCGCCGCAAGGGGGCAGGGGTGTGCGGGGCGAAAAGTTTCGCCGGAAAGTTCCACAGCGAAGGTTCACGGGCGCGGCTGTCCTGTTGCGGCAACGGCGTTTCCCGAGGGTCCACGCAGAGACCTCGGGCCCATAAGGAGAGGCCACCGCGCCCGGTCGCAGGCCCTCGGTTTTTCCGGCCGTTTCTGCCGAAGAATCCGGCAGACGCTCGGGCGGGCCCCGGACGATCCCGGGCGGCCGCGCAATAAAAGATCGGATTGACCGCTTCCGGGACAAAAATGGTTGAAAATTGCCGCTCGTCCCGGCAACAGCAACACGATGGCGGTATTTTCCAGCGAATGATTTTCCGGATGCGACGACGGGCGGGACGCCGACGCAGGAGTTGTGATTGATCGAGTGTTTCCTGCCAGCCCGGTTCGAGGCGCCCGCGGCCCTTGCCGCCACCATCATGCTCGGCATGGCGCTGCTGGCGCGCTGGATCGCGAACCAGCCCTTTTTCTACGGGCGCGCGGGCTTCCTGCTGACCATCGTCGCGGTGGTCTGGTGGCTGGCCACGCTGACGCTGGAGGTCGCGTCCGACACGCTCGACTGCAAGGTCTTCTGGTCCTCGGCAGCCTGGATCGCGATTGCGGTGATTCCCACAAGCTGGATGTTCTTCATCCTCGACTATGCCTTCAGCCGCAGGTCGGCCTATGGGCCGGGCCGAGTGCTGTTTCTGGTGGTGCCGCCGGTCCTTGCAACATTGGTCACCGCAACGAACCCGGTGCACCTGCTTTTCTACGGACCCGGGACGCATCTGGTCGAAACCGCGATCGGCCCCGCCGCCTATATGGATCACGGGCCGCTTTTTCATCTGGCGGCGATCTATCTCTATATCCCGCTGGTGGTCAGCGTCGGGGTCGTTCTCTACGCGGCCTTCCGGACGGTCAGCGCGTTCCGCAGCCATTTCCTGCTGCTCTTTTTCATCACCATCGGCCCGGTGATCGCGAATATCGCCTATATCGTCTTTGACGTGACGGTGATGCAGCTCGACCCGACGCCGTTCCTGTTCGCGCTGGTCCTTGTGCTGCTGACCTGGCTGATCTTTTCCAGCCGGATGTTCGACATCACCTCGGTCGCGCGGGCGGTGCTGTTCGACAAGATGCCGAACCCGGTGCTGATCCTCGACGAGAACGAGGTGGTGGTGGGCGCCAATCCGGCGGCGCTGGCGCTGCCGGGGGCGGCCTCGGGGCGGATCGGGGCACCGGTCGCGAAATGGCCGCTGATCGCCGCGGCGCTGCGTGATGCGCGCGACAGCGACCGGCCGGGCCGGCGCGGCGAGCTGCAGATCGGCGGCCGGTTCTATCAGTTGCAGCAGATGGCGATGGACCGGCCCTTGCAGACCACGGGGCAGGCCGGGCAGGTGCTGCTGCTGGTCGAGGTGACCGAGGCCCGCCGCCATACCCGCCGGCTGGAAGACACGCTGCAGGAAAACGAGCGCCGGCTGGCCGAGAACATGGCCCTGCGCGAAAGGCTGGAGCAGCTGGTGAACCGCGACCCGCTGACCGGGCTTTACAACCGCCGCGCGGTTCCGGGCTACTTCGACGCCTTCCGCGACGGGCCGGGCGGCGACGAGGGGGGCGGCTGTGTTACCGTGACGCTGGCGGTGATCGACCTTGACCATTTCAAGGCGTTCAACGACCGCCATGGCCATGCCGAGGGGGACAGGCTGCTGCGGTCCTTCGGGCAGATCCTGGCACGCGCCGTGGACAGCACCTGCCCGATCTTCCGCGTGGGCGGCGAGGAATTTCTGGTGATGTTCCCCGATTTCGCCCCCACCGTCGCCCGGGCGGCGCTGGAAAAGGCCCAGGTCAAGCTCTCGGCCGAACATCCCGGTGGCGGCCCGGACGGGCAGGGCGCCGTCACCTTCTCGGCCGGGATCGCAACCTGGCCCGAAGATGGCGAGGAATTCGAGGCGGTCTTTGCCGCCGCCGATGGCCGGCTTTATGCGGGCAAGGCGCAGGGGCGGAACCGAATCGTGCCCGCTGCGGGGGTGTGACCCCTGCCAAGCGCTGGGAATCCTGCGTAATTCGGATGCCACTGCAATGCGGAACTGTCATCCGCGCGCAACAGGTGGGCGGTCCTGTTGGAGAACCTTGTTACATAGACGTTAGAGTTCTTGACCGGAGGCGAATGCCGAAGTTAAGGACGAAATTAGGGGATTCCGCGCGTTTTTCATGCGCATCCGTCCCCCTGTGACCATCAGCCATCAAGGTTGGACCCAAAGCAATCCGAAGGACGGTGAGTCCTCCTCCGGAACCAGACGTGTTGACCAGTTTGACCGCGTGTTCCCGCAAACGGTCGTCAGAGTTGCCTGAGACGCCCCATGCTGGCAGGCTGGGGAAAAACGAGGTGAGGTGGGTTGTGAGCAAAGGACGGAACCGGATGGGAACAGCCTGGCTGCGCGGGTCCTGGGTCGTGGGCGCGATGGGCGTTCTGCTTGCGGGTTGCGGGGATTTCTCGGTCCGGCCGATGACGGTCCGGTCGCCCTTTCAGGCCATCCAGCAGACATCCGAGGAAACGCAGCAATATGTGGTCGTGCCCGAGGCGCGGTCCTGGGTGCGGGCGCCCGAGAGCCTGATCACCATCGAACGGGTGGTGGGCGCCGATGGCGAGCAGCGTATCGCGCTGGAAAACAACACCTCGCTGCGGGGCGACAACTTTCTGTGGCTGCGGGCGCGGGCGCCGGGACGGTCCACCGCTCCGCTGCGCCTGTCGGAGTTTCTGGAGCGCACGGGCGGCGCGCCCTATCCCTTCACCCAGATCCGGGACGGCGACCTGAGTTCGGGTGAGGACAGTCTTGGCCCCTATGTTTGGGCCGAGCAGCGGTCGGGCGTCAACACGATCTGCGTTCTGGGCCTGCGCCGGATCACGCAGGCCGGACGGGTGATGCCGCAGGGCACGACGGTGATCGACGTGATGATGCGCAACTGTGTCGAGGGCACGCCGGCGCAGGCGCTGGCTCCGCTGCGGGATGAACGGCTGGCCTATTTCCCGGCCACCTCGGGCAATCTGCGTGCCAGCGGCAACCGCAACCTGTCGCCGCTTGCAGCGCCGCTGCCCTGACCCCAACCGCCAGAGAGGCCCGGACCATGCCGACCAGCCAGACCAGACCCGCACCGGCGACCTATCTGATGCTGCTTTTGTGGCTGGTCATGCTGGTGCCGATCATGGTCATGGTGATGGCGCCGACCTCGACCTTCACCCAAGGGCTGCTGGGGGTGACGGCGGTGATCATCGTCGCCCTTCTCAAGCCCTTGTCCGAGCTGCGCCCGGTGCGGTTCCTGTTGATGGCGACGGCCAGCGTGATCGTGCTGCGCTACTGGTTCTGGCGGCTGACGACGACGCTGCCGCCGCCGGGGCTGACGCCGGATTTCATCTTTGCCGTCGCGCTGTTCGTGGTCGAGACCTATGCGATCATGGTTTTCTTTCTCAACGCGCTGCTGACGGCCGACCCGACCGAACGTCCCATGCCGCCGCAGGTCGCGCCCGACGATCTGCCGACGGTCGATGTGCTGGTCCCGTCTTATAACGAGCCGATCGAGATGCTGAGCGTCACGCTCTCGGCGGCGAAGAACATGATCTACCCCACGCACAAGCGCACGGTCGTGCTGTGCGACGATGGCGGCACGGACCAGCGCTGCATGTCCGACAACCCCGAACTGGCCAAGGCGGCGCAGGAACGCAGGCGCGACCTGCAGGCGCTTTGCGCGGAGCTGGGCGTGACCTATTCCACGCGCGAACGCAACGTCCATGCCAAGGCCGGCAACATGTCTGCGGCGCTGGAGCGGCTGAACGGCGATCTGGTCGTGGTCTTTGACGCCGATCACGTCCCGAGCCGGGATTTCCTGGCGCGGACGGTCGGCTATTTCGTCGATGACCCCAAGCTCTTTCTTGTGCAGACACCGCACTTCTTCATCAACAAGGACCCGATCCAGCGGAACCTCGACCTCAGCCCGCGCTGCCCGCCCGAGAACGAGATGTTCTACAGCTTCATCCACCGGGGGCTCGACCGCTGGGGGGGCGCGTTCTTTTGCGGCTCGGCGGCGGTTCTGCGGCGCGAGGCGCTGGACAGCGTCGGCGGCTTTTCCGGCGAGACGATCACCGAGGATGCGGAAACCGCGCTCGACATCCATTCGCGCGGCTGGAAGAGCCTATACATCAACCGCGCCATGATCGGCGGCCTGCAGCCCGAAACCTTTGCCTCCTTCATCCAGCAGCGGGGCCGCTGGGCCTCGGGGATGATGCAGATGCTGATGCTCAAGAACCCGCTTTTCCGGCGCGGGCTGGGGCTGACGCAGCGGCTTTGCTATCTCAACTCCATGAGCTTCTGGTTCTTCCCGCTTGTGCGGCTGACCTTTCTGCTCGCGCCGCTGATCTACCTGTTCTTCGGGATCGAGATCTTCGTTTCGACCTTCGACGAGGTCGCCGTCTATGTGTTCACCTATATGGCGATCAGCTTCATGGTGCAGAACGCCCTGTTCGCGCGCTACCGATGGCCGCTGATTTCCGAAATCTACGAGGTCGCGCAGGCGCCCTATCTCGCCACCGCGATCTTCCGCACGATCTGGAAGCCGCGGGCCGCGAAATTCGCCGTGACCGCCAAGGACGAGACGCTGGCCGAGAACTATATCTCGCCGATCTACTGGCCGCTGCTGACGCTGTTCCTGCTTACCTTTGCGGGGCTTGTCGCGCTTGGCATCCGCTGGGTGGCCTTTCCGGGCGACCGCGCGGTGCTGATGGTGGTGGGCGGATGGGCGATCTTCAACTTCCTTCTGGTGTCGCTCGCGCTGCGCTCGGTCGCGGAAAAGCAGCAGCGCCGCGCCGCGCCCCGGACGGACACCAACGTTCCCTCGACCGTCTGGCTGGATGGGGCCCCCGATGAGGTCTTCGACGGCACCGTGCTCGACGCCTCGACCAGCGGCGCGAAACTGCTGGTGGCGCGCCCGCGCCGGTTCGACAGCGCCGATCAGCAGCGCCGCTTTGCGCCGGGCGACGTCATCGTGTTCCGCCCGAAACTGCCCGAGGCGCCGCATATCGAACAGCCGGTGCGCGCGACGATCCGGTCCGCCGGGTCGAACCCCGAAGGGGCCGTGCTGGGGCTGAGCTTTCTGCCCAACCAGTCGGTCGCCGTGCAGGGGGCCGTGGCCTATCTGATCTTTGGCGACAGCGAAAACTGGGTGCGGGTGCGCCAGTTCTCGCAGCGGCGCAAGGGGATGCTGGCCGGGATGGGCTATGTCTTCTGGCTGGCGCTGCGGTCCATCCCCAAGACCTTCATGGATTTCGCCCGCGAGCCCGCACGGCGCAAGCGTGTGGCAACCGCCGGAACACGGCGGCGCGGCGCGCATCTTCTCGCCTTCGGGGCGGATTTCGTGGAAGAGGCGGCGCAAGCCCCCCGCCCCGTGCCCGCCGCGGTGGAGCAGGACGTCGGTTACATGGGAAAAGGCACATGACGCGGAAGGACCGTCTGCGGCGGACGTGCTGCGCCGTTTTCATGGCGCTGGGGCTTGCGGGGGCTTTCGCGCTGCCCGCCCCCGCGCAGGAGGGCGAGGAAGCGCCGCTGATCCAGATCGTGCCGGTGCCGCCCTCGGGCGGGGCCCTGCCCGAACCCGGGGCCGAGCCGGAACAGTATGCCCCCGCGCCGATCCAGCGGGATCTGGGCGGACGGGCGCCGCAGCCGCGGATGCCGGTCGTCATGCCGCTGCTGAGCACTGCTCCGAACGCCGCCGACCAGAACGGCATCCTGCGCGTGCAGGGAGAATATGCGAGCGAGGCGTTCCGCCTGTTCCTGCCGCCGATGACGCAGGCGGCGCAGCTGACGCTCAGCTATCGCTCCACCATCAACGTGCTGCCGGAACGGTCGCTGGTGCAGGTCTTTGTCAACGGGCGCGAGGCCGGAAGCTTTGCCCCGTCGAGCTTTGCGGGTTTTTCCCGGGTCAGCCTGCCGGGCACCGACCTGCGCCCCGGGGTGAACGATGTGCGCATCGTCTTTCGCCATCACCACCGGATATTCTGCGGCACGGATGTAAGCTTTTCGCTCTGGTCCGAGCTGGACCTGCGCCAGAGCGGCGTCCAGGTCGCCGATTTCGGCGATCTGCCGGATGCCGAGGCCTTTGTGGCGGGCATCGCGAGCCATGTGGCGCGCGGCCAGCCGCTGGAAATCCGCAGCCCCGCGCCGGGTCACGACACCCTTGCCCGTGACATCGCCGCGCGGCTCGGAAACCGGCTGGGCCTTTATCTGCCGGTGCGCGAGGTGTCGTCCTGGGCCCCGGCGACTGGGCCCGCGGCGGCGGCGCGGATCAGCATCCTGCCTGCGGGCAATGGCGGCACCGGGTTCCGGCGCGGCGGGGACGGCGCGATCGTGCTGGTGCTGGAAGAGGGCACGCCGCTGTCGGAAATCGACCGGCTGGTTCCCGACCTGCCGCCGCCGCCCCGGACCGCGCTGCTGCAGCCGGGGGTCACGACGCCGATTTCGGACCTCGGCTATGCGGATCACGGCACGACCGCGCATTACGACCGGTCGGATGTCATCTTCCGGATGCCCGACGACTGGCTGATCCTTGCCTCCCAAAAGGCCGAGCTGGGGTTCGACTACGGATTCTCGGACGGGCTGCCGGCAGGTGCGCTCCTGCTCGTCAAGGTGAACGGCGAGACGGTGCGGCTCCTGCCGCTCGATACGGGGGCCGAGGAGCGTCTGCCGCGGCTTCAGATCCGGTTCAACGCGCGGATGCTGCGCCCGGGCGTGAATGCGATCACCTTCGAGGCGATGATCCCCGGCGATCCGCCCGACCAACCCTGCCCGGTGCGTCATGGCCCGATGCTGACGATCTATGGCGATACGGACCTGACCGTGCCCGACAGCCCCGACATGGCGATGGCGGACATGGGCACGGCGCTGGCGCGGCTCGACGGGTCGCGCATCGCCACGCCCCCGGAGGCGCTGGCGCCCGAGCCCGGCCCCGCCGGCATCCTGCCGCTGGCGGGCATGATCCGCCCGCTGATCCCGGTTCAGGAGGGCGCGGAGCCGCCGCAACTGATGGTGATCGGTCCTGCGGATGCGCCGCTCATGCCGCTGGGGCTGACGGGTGTGACGGCGCAGGGGCTGGTCAACGTGATCTCTGCGCGTCCCGCCGGGACGGCCACAGGCGCGGATGAGGTCCCGCCGCTGGAACGGGCGCGCCTGTTCCTGCGCAACCTTGTCACCGACGATGCGGGCCGGGCCGAAGACTGGCTGGCCGCGCAATCGGGGGTCGCGGTACTGGTTCAGCCCGATCCCGCGCAGCCCCGGTCGCTGTGGCTGCTGGTTGCGCCCCGCACCGACCTGACCTGGCTTGCGGGCGAATTGTCGGCCGCGCGCGATCAGGCGGGCGGGCCTGCGGGCCAGATCGCCGTCCTGCGCGCTGATGGAAGCTGGTCGAACTGGCGCGACCCGGCGCAGCCGCCACGGATGCTCGAACCCTTGTCTGCCGCCAATCTGACTGTGGTTCTCGGGTCTTACGCCTCATGGGCGCCGCTCGGGTTCATGGGAATTCTGCTTGTGCTTGCCTGGCTATCCGGTCTTGTTGCGTTAACCTTTGTTCTGGCTACACGGGAGCGCCGGAGATGATCGACAGACGCAGGGCCCTTTCACTGGCGCTGGCCGCAGGGGCAAGCGCCAGCCTGGCCGGGTTCGGCGCCCGCAGGTCCGAGGCGCAGCAGGCGGGCGCACAGCAATCGGGGCTTGTGATGTCCGAACATCCCCTGCAGCAAAGCTGGCAGGCGTGGAAGGCGCGTTACATGACGCCCGAGGGCCGGGTGATCGACGACGCCCAGGACGACGCGAGCCATTCCGAAGGGCAGGGCTACGGCCTGACGCTCGCGGTGACATTCGGCGACCAGGACGCCTTTGCCCGGATCTATGAATGGACCGAAACGAACCTGACGCTGCGCCAGGACCCGCTGCTGGCCTGGCGCTGGCATCCGGATACCTATCCGCCCGTGCCCGATCGCAACAACGCAAGCGACGGCGATCTCTTTTACGCCTGGGCGCTGATGCGGGGCGGGCGGCTCTTCGGGAACCCGGCCCTCACCGCCCGCGCGAACGAGATCGCGACGACGCTTGCCAGCCATTGCATCGTCGAACATCCCGACGGGGGTGGGCGGCTCTTGTTCCTGCCGGCCGCGGCGGGGTTCGGCACGCCGGACGGGTTCATCATCAACCCCTCCTATTACATGGCGCGCGCGATGCGGGAACTGGCCTCGGCCTTCGGGATCGGGACGCTGGCCACCTGCGCGAATGACGGGCTCGCCCTGCTTGCGCAACTGGGGCAGGCGGCGCAGATGCCCGACTGGATCGAGGTGACGGCACAGGGGATGCGTCCGGCCGAGGCGTTTTCCGCCGACAGCGGCTATGAAGCGATGCGGGTGCCCTTGTTCCTGCTCTGGTCCGGAGCGCAGGAAAATGCGGCCCTGGCGACGTTCAGCCGGGCGCATGAGGCGGCGGCGGGCGACGAGGACGGCACGCCCACCCGTTTCGACCGGCTGAGCGGCGCCGTGCAGGAACGCAGCGCCCATGTGGGCTACGGCGCGCTGCCGGCGCTGGCGCGCTGTGCCGCAAGCGGGATGGCCGGGTCGTCGATGCCGCCCTTTACCGACAACCAGCCTTACTACCCCGCGACGTTGCAGCTGATGACGATGATTGCCCAAGTGGAGGTCTATCCGAGATGCGTCCCCATCTGAGCTTTGTGCCGGCGCTGGCGCTTTCGCTGGTCCTTGCCCTGCCCGCGCTGGGGCAGACGCCCGGCGATCAGGATCTGGAGGCCTTGCGCTTTTACCTTTCCCAGCAGGATCAGGCCTCGGCGCAGGCCGAGTTGCAGCGGCTGCAGGCGGCCTTTCCGAACTGGACCCCGCCCGCCGACATCAACACGCTGCGGGTGACGCAGCCCTCGGTCGAGATCGACGAGATCTATCGCCAGATCGCGCGGGGCGACGTGGCCGGGGCGCGCCGCACCATCGAGACCACGCAAGGCACCTATCCCGGCTGGTCACCGCCGGCCGAGATGACGAACCTGCTGAGACTGACCGAGGCGCAGCAGCAATTCGACCAGGCGGTGACGCAAGGGCGGGCGCAGGATGCGATTACCATCGCGCGCAACACGCCCACGCTCCTGCGCTGCGACCGGGTGAACAATGCCTGGCAGCTGGCCGAGATGCACCAGCAGTTGCAGGACACCGCGAATGCGCTTTCCACCCATCGGGGCGTTCTGAATTCCTGCACCAACTTTTCGGAAATCGTCGCCACGCTGGAAAAGGCGAGCGTGATCGCGAGCCCGGCGCAGCTTGATGAGCTTTTCGCGCTGGTGCGGCCCCGGTTCCCGGCGAATGCCACCACGCTCGACGAATTGCAGACCCGGCTGCGGGGTGGACAGCCTGCCGCGCCCGCCACTGCCCCCGCCACTGCGACGCCGGCAGCCCCTGCCGCCCAGCAACCGGCGCGCCCCGCCGCGACCCCCGCGCCGCAGGCGCAGCCGCAGCCGCAGGCCGCTCCGCCGGCACAGGCCGCCACGCCCGCCCCCTCGGCCGGGTCGCCCTTCGCCGGATTGCCCGCCCGGGGCGACGGCCGCATCGCGCAGGTGCGTGCGGCGGCAAGCGCCGGTGACTGGGCCTCCTGCCTTGCCCGGTCCGCCCGTCCGCGTTCCGCCGAGGTGCTTTATGAACGGGCCTGGTGTGCCTATAACGCCGACCGTTCGCTTGAGGCGCTGGCGGCGTTCCGGGTGGCGGAACGGGCGGGGCTGGGCGCGACCGTGACGCGCGATGCGCGGTTCGGCATGGCGCTGGCCTATCTCGCGAACAACATGACCGAAGAGGCCGCGCGCCTTGCCGCCGTCACCGACCTGACCGGGCAGCAGCGGCTGGAGGTGGAGACGATCATCCTCGACCAGCGGGGCGTGCGCGCCTATCAGCTGCGGGATTACGCGCAGGCGGTGAGCTATTTCAACGCGCTCGAACAGCTGCAGGGCCATCTGCGCCGCGATCTCGCGATGCTGCGGGGATATGCCTATCTGAACAGCGGCAACCGGATGCAGGCGCGGGCCGAGTTCGAGCGGCTGAACCAGCAGCTTTCGACCGCCGAAACCCGGCAAGCGCTGGCCGCGACGGCCGATTACTGACGGGATCTCCGCTCAGGCCGCTGCCGTCACGCAGCGGTCGCGCCCCCCGGCCTTGGCCTCGTAAAGCAGGGCATCGGCGCGCCTGATCCAGTCGTCGATATCCGCGATTCCTGGGGCAAGGGGCACGACGCCAAAGCTCGCCGTCACGCGCAGCGCCGGATAGTCTGGCAGCGTCATGGCGCCGATTGCCGCGCGCACCCGCTCGGCCACGGCAAGCGCCTCGGTCGGGGGGGCCTGACGCAAAAGAATCGCGAATTCCTCGCCGCCCATGCGGCCGATTACATCCTCGTCGCGCAGGACCGACCCCGCGGCAGCCACGGCGCCCGACAACACGGCGTCGCCTGCGGCATGGCCATGGGTGTCGTTGATCGCCTTGAACCGGTCGAGGTCGAACGCGATCAGCGCAACGGGCGCCCCTGATCCGCGGGCGCGGGTCAATTCGTCGGTCATCGCCTGCCGGAACCGCCGGCGCGTGACGGCCCCGGTCAGCGAGTCGCGGTTCGCGATCACCTGCAGTTCCAGTTGCGACACGATCAGCCGGGCGAAGTTCATGAGCACCGCCGCATCGGCGTCGCTGAAGCTGCGGGGCTTTGTGTCCACCACGCAGACGGCGCCGATATTATAGCCCGAGGGTGTGGTCAGCGGTGCGCCCATATAGGCGCGGATCACCCCCTCTGTTGTGATGGGATGGGCCTGATAGCGCAGGTCGCGGGCAAGATCCTCGATCCGCAGGACCGACGCGCCCCGGATCGTATAGTCGCACAGCGCCCGGCCGCGGGTTGTTTCGGTGTCGGGAATGCCGCGCCGCGTGAGGAACCACTGCCGGTCATGATCGATGAGGGTGATCGCCGCCTTGGGCACGCCAAAGATCGACTTGACCAGGTCGATCACGCCTTCGAATTCTGCGGCGGGCGCATGGTCGAGCACCTCATAGCGGTAAAGCGCATCAAGCCGTCCCTGTTCGTCGATGCGGATGGCAGCGGTCATTCGGTTTCTCCGTTCCCTGCGACTGACGGCTTTCGGGGCGGTATCGCGGTCAGCTTCCGGCTGCGAAAATAGGCGCAGGACGCGGGAAAGGCAAAGCGATGTGGCGCAGATATCCGAAAGAGAGCGCCGCGGCGCCGGTTTTCAGAACTCCAACGGGGCGAAATTCACCGAAAAGAGGATTTGCGAATAGCTGTAGAAATCGATGGTTGAGGCATTGCGCATCGCCCCCAGCGAGATCGACATCTGCGGCGTGACGGTCTGGGCAAGGGTGATTCCATAACTTTGGTCTTCCCGCATCTGGCCGAGGAACATGCCGCCCCGCGCGCCCTCGTGCCAGAGGCTGAGCGCGCTGCTGCGCCCCAGCATCCGCCAGCGGATCTCGCCGTTGAGCCTGTGGCGCATCGCGAAGGTTTCGCCCAGGGGCTCGCCCAGCGTCAGCGCGAGGTCGGTCGCGAACCCGTCCCAAAGGGCGGTCCAGCCGGCGGTGGCGATGGTCTGGTCGCGCTCCGACAGGAACCGCCGCCCCAGCCCGCCCCGGATTTCGTGATAGCTGCCGGGGTTCGGGCCGGGGGCCGCGAAAAGGTGGCCCAGTTCCGCCCCGACCTGCGAGGTCTCGGACCGTCCAAGCCTGCGGTCGGACCGGATCGCCTCGGCACAAAGATCGAGGAACGTCCAGCCGGTGACCTGATTGCGGCTGCAGGCTTCGACGCGCAGAAAGCTCCGCCCGATGTCAAGCTCGGGCGCCCATGCCCCGCCCGCCGAGATCTCGGCCGAGACGAAGCGTCCCTGTGCCCAGGCCATCCGCCCCGAGGCGCTGGCGGTCGCGCCCAGCGTCCAGCCCGGCTGCGCGCGCGAGGCCTCATCGGCCTCAAGCACCCAGTCGCCGAGATAGAGCCGCCAGACATGCAGCCCGCCATTCACATTGGGATCATAGCCCGCCTGCGGCTGGATGCTGAAGCGGCGGTCGACGATCTCGGGCGGCCCGCCTTCGTGGTAGAAGCCCTGCCGGACAAGGTCTGCGCGCAAAAGCTCGGTCTGGACGCGAAAGGCCGCGCCATCCTGCATCGCCCGCCCGATCGCGAAAATGCGCATCCGCTCGGACGAGGTCAGGAGGGCGGACTGACCAAGCTCGAAGCTGCGGGCCTGTGCGGGCACCCCCGTCGCCAGAGCGAAAAGCAGGGTGCAGAGGGCAAGGGCGGCACGTCCGATCATGCGAAGGGGCGGCCCGCCTCAGCGGTTGGGATGCCGGCCCCAGAAGATGCCGTCGGCCCGAAGCGGATCGCCGGCGGCCCCGCCGACCGAATAGAGGCCGGATGTCGTCAGCCCCTCGACATCCTGCCGCAGCATGTGCTGGGTCGCGTGGACGTTGCCGCGCAATTCGCCGGTAACGGCTGTAGGCGTAGCGCTCTCGCCCAGATAGGCGATCATGCTGATCTGGCCGCCAAAGACGCCGGTGCGCACGTTGAAGGGCAATTCGGCATCTATCTCTGTGCGGAGCTGGTCGACCTTGTTGTCGCCGGTTCCATAGGTGGTGTCCGTGCGGAGGTCGATCAGCGCCGTCTCATCCCGGAAATCCAGCCGCAGGTTCACAAGCTCGCCCCGGCTGCGGACAAAGCTGCCATCCGCAAGGGTGGTGTATACCTCGGTCTGACCCCGGAAAAAGAAGCGCCCGTTGGCATCGCCAAGCTGATCAACCGGTACCGGGCTGAAACGTTCCTGATCTGCGGTCAGCCTGAGCACGCGCAGAACGGTCTCTTTCTCGTCGACAATCTCTATCTCGGCAACGACCTCGAGGTTCATCGTGGTCTGGTTGACGATATTACTGGCGGCCAGAAGGTTCTTATACTGCTCTGGCCGTGTCTGATTGCTGTCGAACTGCTGGAGGACAAGCCTGTCTTCGTCGTCGGTCGCGAGCTCTCGCCGGATGCGGTTCCGGGAGTTATGGTCGTTCTTGTAGAACTGGAACCGGGTCGTTTCGATGGGTCTGCCGTCGGGCAGGGGTTCGCTGGTGCCGCCCCCCGTACCACCGCCCCCGCAGGCTGCCAAAACCAGCAACGCCGTTGCGCTGCAGATCAACCCAGATCGCGTCATTTCGGGGGGCCTCCTGCCCGGGGGTGCACATGAGGCGGAAATTGGTGGATTCGCCCCTGCCGGCGCAAGCTTTTTCTTAACCCTTTCGTGCAATTCCACGCGGCCGGGCAGCGCGGACACGCCCTGGCCGGGACGGGGCAACGGCGGCCCATGGCGGGGCGACCTCGCAACAAATAAAGGTTTGTTTCTAAATCAGGATATTGTTTCGGCAATTCTGCTGTGCGAGC
This sequence comes from Halodurantibacterium flavum, assembly GCF_042681825.1. Lineage (NCBI taxonomy): Bacteria > Pseudomonadati > Pseudomonadota > Alphaproteobacteria > Rhodobacterales > Paracoccaceae > Halodurantibacterium > Halodurantibacterium flavum. The sequence goes on along the minus strand of NZ_JBHUGH010000009.1, from coordinate 416,027 downwards.
ATAGGTCCGTTAAACGGTTCCTGCGCCGCAGATGTGGAGGGGACTTTTTCTGGTGGCCTGCGGCGGCCGTCCAGAAAGGGGGCTTGCGGGTGTCATGTGACCTTTGGAACGAAAGGCTGCCAAGCCTGTGGGGCACCGGATTGTCCTGCACGGGCGCGGCTGTCCCGGGGGTGCGGGCATGAAGGGCGGACCTCCAACGGCAACGGAAACGGCGCGCCAGGGGGCTGACGGTCGCCTGACCCGGTTCCAGGGATTTGTGGTCAACGTGCTGCACGATATCCTTCGTGCGCCGGGCGTCGACACGGACGCGCGAATTGAAGATGCGCTTGGCCAGATCGGACTCTTTCTTGGTTGCGACCGGACATATGTCTTTCGTGTACGCGATAAGGCACTGCTGGATAATACGCATGAATGGGCGGCCCCCGACATCGAGCCGATGCGCGATCATCTGCAGGGTCTGCCGCTGGACATGATTGACCCCTGGATGCCCGAGTTCCTGCAACGGCGCGCTGTGCGGATCGATTCCGTGGCCGATCTGGACGATTCCCGTCCCGAAAAGGAAACGCTGGTCATGCAGGAGATCCAGTCGCTTCTTGTCGTGCCGATGATGCATGACGGGGCGCTGGTGGGATTCGTCGGTTTCGACCGTGTGCGGCGGCAGAAGAAGTTTTTGCAGGGCGAGGTCTATCTGCTGCAATCGGCGGCGGACGTCATCATGTTCGTGCTGCTGCGCCGGGACACCGAGGCGCAGGCCCGCGCCTCGGATCAGGCGCTGCGGGGCGAACGGGTCTTTCTGCGCAGCATCCTGGAAACGGCGGGATCGGCCATCATCGCCTTTGACGAGGGGCAAGACATCGTCTTTTCCAACCAGCAGGCGCGCAAGATCCTGGCGCAGCTGCACCGGCCCGGAGAGGGAGAGCGGGGAGAGCAGCCGGGCGACCGGCCGGGCAGCGCCGCGCAGGATTATCTGGGGCTGATCGCGCAGCAGGTGCAGGAAAGCGGCCGCGCGATCCGCGACGTGCAACATGTCGTGCATTATGCGGACGGATCGCGGCACATCCTGTCGGTCAATGCGGCGCCGGTGCCTGCGGGCGATCCGTCGAACCCCGCGCGCATCGTCTGTTCCATCACCGACCTGACACGTGAGGTGGCGATCCAGAATGCGCTGCAATCGGCACTGAGCGATGCGCACCAGCTTGCGTTTTTCGACACGCTGACCGGCCTGCCGAACCGCCGTCTGGTCATAGAGCATTTGCGCCGGCTCGCAGAGGAACATGGGCTCGCAGGCGGGCATGCAGCGCTTTTGACGATTGATATCGACCGTATGCGCGGCATCAATGAATTGCACGGCGTGCAGCAGGGCGACCGCGTGCTTATCGAGATCGCGCGCCGGCTGGGCGAGATCGCGGCCAACGCCAACCAGCTTGGCCGGATCGCAGGCAGCGAGTTCACGTTTCTCCTGCCCGGTCCGTTCGAGAATGCGGCGCAGGCGACGGCGGTCGCGGATCATTTTGCAGAAGAGATACTGGAGGCCGTCCGGACCCCGATCGACAGCTGCGACACCACCGTGTCCGCAACGGCAAGCATTGGCATCGTCGTCTTTCCGGCGGCAGAGGGTACGGAGTCGGTTCTGGATCACGCGGGGGCGGCGGCCCGCACGGCCAAGCTGGAGGGGGGCGACGGGATCGCATGGTTTCACGCCGAACTGCATCACCGGGTGGTCGCCCAGGCGCAGCTTGACGCCGATCTGCCGGGTGCGCTTGCGCGGGATGAATTTCTTCTGTTCTATGAACCGCAGATCCGGTGGTTGGGCGGGACGCGCCGGATCATCGGTTATGAGGCATTGATCCGCTGGATGCATCCGCAGCGGGGACTGCTGTCTCCGATCGAGTTCATCGGACATGCGGAACAGACCGGGATGATCTCCGAGATCGACGACTGGGTTCTGCGTGAAACATTGCGCCAGGCAAAGATCTGGAACGATCTCCGGAGCTCCGCCGATTTCGTGTTATCGATCAATGTCAGCCCGCGACGCTTTGCCGAAGAGGGCTTTGCCGAACACGTTGAAAGAACGGTGCGGCAAAGCGGCGTCAATCCGCATCAACTGCGTTTTGAGTTGACCGAACGGAGCCTGATCAAGGATGCCGAACAGGCGCGCGAGGTGATGCAGCGGCTGAGTTCCATGGGCATCGGCCTTGCGCTGGACGATTTCGGGACCGGGTTCTCTTCGCTTCGTTATCTGCATGACCTTCCGGTGACGATGCTCAAGATAGACCGGTCATTCGTGCGCAACCTGTGGGAATCGGAGCGCAACGGCACGATCATCAATTCGATCCTGTCGCTGGGACGCGACCTCCGTCTCGACGTGATGGCCGAAGGGGTGGAAACGCGGGCGCAACTCGATTGGCTGGCGGCGCAGGGTTGCAGCCTGTTCCAGGGCTATTATTTCGCCCGCCCGCGTGCCGCGGCCGAGATCGCCATCGACTTTGCCACCCATATGCAAGAGATCGGCGGCGACGGTCCGGACGAGCCCCGCCGAGGGTGAGCGGCGCCGCCGCCACGGTCCCAAGATAATTACAAAATTCGTGAATCTTTGTGAAACCCTCTTGAACCAAACCATGCCTGCGGCGTTTGGGTTTCGTGCTATGGTTCAGGATGCGTGATCCTGCGCTTCGGAACCGGAGATTGGACACTCAATGAGACGTCGGGACATAATGGCTCTCCTCGCATTGCCGTTGCTGGGCACCCCCTCCATGGCGCAAAGCGCTGTCGACCGGCAGGAAGTCTGGCAGGCTGCCTGGGAAGACTGGAAAACCGATTTTCTGCGTCCCGACGGCCGGGTGGTCGATGAATTCCAGTCCGATGCGAGCCACTCCGAAGGTCAGGGCTATGGCATGGTCCTGGCCACCGAATTTGGCGATGCTGAGAGTTTCCGGCTGATGAACGACTGGGCTCAGTCGCAGCTTGCCATTCGGCAGGACGCGCTGATGGCCTGGCGGTGGTTTCCGCGCCGGTTCGAGGCCGTGCCGGACTTGAACACGGCAAGCGATGGCGACCTGTTCCGCGCCTGGGGGCTGGTCCGCGCGGCGACCCGGTTCGGCGAGCCGCGCTATCTGGAGACCGCCCAGCGGATCGCGCAGCATCTCTTGTGGATCTGCGTGGCCGAGGATCCGCGCCGTCCCGATGACCTCGTGCTCTTGCCGGGGGCCGAGGGGTTCCGCAAACCCGATGCTGTGACGGTGAACCCGTCCTATTACATGCCGCTCGCCATGCGGGAAATCGCGCAGGCGACAGGTCTTTCGGAGTTCCGGCGTCTCGCGGCCGATGGCGAGGCGCTTCTGGCCGAGGCCGCGCAGGCGCGGATGGCGCCCGACTGGGTCGATGTCACCCGGGCCGGACTGCGTGACCCGGAACGGCTGTCCTATGCCTCGGGCTATGATGCGCTGCGCGTGCCGCTGTTCCTGATCTGGTCGGGGCGGGCGTCGCACGCGGCGGTGCACTCCGCGGCCCGCGTCTATCGCGAAAGCGGCGGCGGCACCCATGCGCCCACGGTGGTCGAACCGAACGGACATGTGCGCGAAACGAGCAGCCATGGCGGCTATCGCGCGATCCAGAGCCTCGTGACCTGCGCGGGCAATGGCGGGGGGATTCCGCGCTATGAACGGGGGCAGGGCTATTTCCCCTCGACCCTGCATCTGATGTCCTATGTCGCGTGGCGCAGCACCAGCGGCAACTGCCTGACCTGACGCACGCCGTCAGAGCGACCGCGCCACAAGGCCGATCGCGACGATACCGAGATAGCCCGCAGCCCCGCGCCGCAGCGCCGGTGGCAGGCCCCGGCCGCGCGACAGCGTGGCGCCGAGCAGCAGCCACAGAACCGCCACGCTACAGATCGCGGCCGCCAATGTGCCGAACCATGGCAGCAACGCGCCAGGGGTCCCGCGCGGCATGAGCGCGAGGCCGATCACCAGCGCCTTGGGGTTGAGCAGCGTCGTCACGAACACATCCCGAAAGGCCACCACCGCGGCTGCGCCCTGTCCCTCGCTGGCCTGCGGCAGGCGCCAGAGCTTCACCGCCAGAAACGCGACCCAGAGGCCTGCGGCGGCCGTCACCGCCGACATCGCGGCGGGGCGCGCATCGAGCCATGGCCCGGCCACAAGCGTGACGGGAACGACCACCATGAGATAGGCGCCAAGCTCGGCCGGAAGCAGGCGCAGCGCCCGCCGGAACCCGTTCGAAGCCGCCGCGACCGCCAGAAGCGTATTCGTCGGGCCGGGTGTCAGAAGAAGCCCGACAACGCTGACAAGAAAGAAGGAAAGGGACATGGCATCTCCTGTGATCGGAGCGGTGATAGGGCCTGCCGCCGCGCCGCGCCTTGCGCCAGATCAAATCCCGACCGCTTGTGCCGGTACCCCGAAGGTTGCGCTATGCGCGCGCCGAAACTGGGTTTATAGTCCCTGGACCACGGGGACGAAGGCCTCGCATGGACGGACTTACACCAAGGGCCGCCATGCCCGCGCCGCCGGCCCGGACAAGCTGCGGGCAGAGACTTTGCGATGAATGTTCAGACAACCGAGCGGCAGGAAGGCAGCACCTTCGACCTTGCGCCGGTCTCCATGTGGATCGAGGATTTCAGCGGCGTAAAGCGCAAGTTTGACGAATGGCGTGCGCAGGGCGTGACCGATATCCGCAGTTTCCTGCGCGAGGATCTGAGCCGCGTCGCCGACTGTTCCCGCCGCATCCGTATCCTGCGGGTCAATCCGCGCACGCTCGAACTTTACGGCGCGCGCGATCTCGACGATCTGGTGGCCAACCTTTCGACGGTCTTTCGCGACGACATGCTGCACAGCCATGTAAACGAACTGGCGCAGCTCTGGGACGGTCACACGTCGTTTTCCAGCATGGCGGTCAACTACACGCTGGGGGGGCGCCGGCTCGACATCCAGCTACGCGGCTCGGTGATGCCGGGATATGAGCAGAGCCTGGGCAAGATCCTTCTGACGGTCGAGGACGTGACCGAGCGCGAGGATGCGCGCCGGAGCGAGCTTGCCAGCCGTCAATATGCCGAAGGGATCTTCCGCTTCTCTCCTGTCTCGCTCTGGGTCGAGGATTTCAGCCGCATCCGCCAGATGCTGCAGGACCTGCGGTCGCGGGGCATCGTCGATCTGCGGGTCTTTACCGACGTGCACCCGGAATTCGTGCCCCAATGCATGAGCGAGATCCGCGTGGTCGATGTCAATCAGGCGACGCTCGACATGTTCTGCGCGCCGGACAAGACGACGCTGCTGGACCGGCTGGGCGATGTGTTCCGCGACAATATGGAGGCGCATTTCCGCGAACAGCTGATGGAGTTGTGGAACAACAACCTGTTCCACAGCCGCGAGGTCGTGAACTATGCGCTCGACGGCACGGAACGGCACGTGATCATGCAGTTCGCCGTCCTGCCGGGGCATGAGGATGACTGGGCGCTGGTCCAGGTTTCCCTGACCGACATCACCGCGCGCAAGAAGGCCGAGGCCTATCTGGAATATCTGGGCAAGCATGATGTGCTGACCACCCTGCACAACCGCGCCTTCTACATGGACGAGCTCAACCGGCTGGAACGCAAGCGCACCCATCCGGTCTCGGTCGTGGTGCTGGACCTGAACGGGCTCAAGCGGGTCAATGACCAGTGGGGGCATGATGCGGGCGACGCGCTCTTGCGGCGCATGGGCGAGGTCCTGAAAGAGGCGGCGCAGGCGCCCTGCAACGCCGCCCGGACCGGGGGCGACGAATTTGCGGTGGTGATGCCCCGCGCCACCGAGGCCGAGGCGATCGCGATGGTCGAGAATATCGGCCGGCTGATCGCGCTCAACAACCAGTATTATTTCAACATCCCCCTGACGGTCGCGATCGGCCATGCAACCGGCGAGGAAGGCGAGCCGATAGAGAGCATCCTGCGCCGCGCCGACATGAAGATGTATGAGGTGAAGCGGCTGCATTACAGCCTGACCGAGGACTAGGACGCCGGATCAGGCGCGCGGCGTTTCCTCGCGCACCTCTTCGGCGCAGCGGCGCAGGTGGTCGAGGATCTCGGCCGTCTCCTGCGGGCTGAGGACCTGCACGTTCATGATCTCCATGCAGCGGATGCCCTGCAGCGCGAGATAGATCATCGTCGCCTGCCGCGGATCGCGCGCGTTGGCGCGGATGCGGTCCAGAAAGGTCCGTTCATGTGTGCGGATCGGGTCCAGCAAGCCCGGATTTTCAGCAAGTGCAGCAAGAATCGCCGAAGGCGGCTTGGCCCGGCAGGCCCGATCTTCCAGGAATGTCTCGATATAGGCGGCGAGCATCCCGTCCGGCCCGCAGCACTGCGCGGGTTCGTCGAGCGCGGCGGCAAAGCGATGCATGGCAAATTCGACCACCGCCTGCATCAGGCTGTTCTTGCTGGGAAAATGATAGAGGAGGCCACCCTTGGACACACCGGCGCGCGCGGCCACTGCCTCCAGCGAGACATTGCCCGGGCCAAGCTCGCGCGACAGTTCCTCGGCGGCTTCGAGGATGCGGTCGCGGGTGTCGTTCTTCTTCTTTTTCATCGTCCGCCCGATTGACAATACCGTCCGGACGGTACAGTAAGTTCGAGTCGTTTTTCAAGCCGTTTTACGGTACTTTCCGCGCGCTCCGGAGTTTGTCATGATCAAGCGTTTCATCATTGCGATCATCCTTCTGGGATTGGTCGGCGGCGGTCTGGTCGGGTTCAATCTGTTCCGCGACAGGATGATCGCGGATTTCTTTGCGAACATGCCGGTGCAGCCCCTGACCGTTTCCACCGTCGAGGCCGAGGGTCAGACCTGGCAGCCGGCGCTGACCGCGATCGGGACGGTGAACGCGATCCAGGGCGTCGATCTGACGGTCGAGGCCGCGGGCGTGGTGCAGGAGATCCTGTTTGAGTCGAACAGCCGGGTCGAGGCCGGGCAGATGCTGCTGCGGCTCGACGACCGGGTGCAGACGGCGGATGTCGAGGCGGCGCGCACCCAGCAGGACCTCGATCGCGTGAACCTGACGCGGGCGCGCGAACTTCAGGGACGGGGCGTTGCGACCAGCTCGTCGCTCGACGCGGCCGAGGCTGCGGCGCAGGCGTCCGAGGCGCAACTGGCCCGGGCGACCGCGCTTATGGAGCAGCGCCAGCTTTCGGCGCCCTTCGGCGGGACCATCGGTCTGCCCCGGGTCGATCTGGGTCAGTATATCTCGCCCGGCACGGTCGTGGCGACGCTGCAGGATCTCGACATGATGCGGGTCGATTTCTCGCTGCCGGAACAGAACCTGCCGGTGCTGTCGCTGGGTCAGCCGCTGCATGTCCGGTTCGAGGATCAGGGCGCGGTCTTTGACGGCGAAATCACCGGGATCAACCCGCGCGTCGATCCGGCAAGCCGCATGGTCGCGCTGCGCGGCACGATCCGCAACAGCGGCGACGACGTGTCCCTGACGCCGGGCCAGTTCGTGCGCGTGCAGATCGACCTTCCGGTCGAGGAGAATATCATCGCCCTGCCGCATACGGCGGTCGTGAACAGCCTTTACGGCGACTATGCCTATGTCGTCCGCCCCCGCGAAAACGACCCCGAACAGCTTGAGGCGCGGCAGGTCTTCGTCCAGCTCGGGCGCCGTTCGGGCGACCGTGTCGAGGTGCGCGAGGGGATCTCGCCCGGCGATACGATCGTCAGCGCAGGCCAGAACCGTCTGTCGAACGGCGCGCCCGTTGTGATCGACAATACCGTCAACCCGATGGTCCGGGCGGAGGCCCTCACGGAATGAGCCCCTCGGATCTTTTCATCAAGCGCCCGGTCCTTTCGACGGTTCTGGGCTTTCTCATCATCCTTCTGGGTCTGCAGGGGATGGCGGGCCTTCAGGTGCGCCAGTACCCCGAGGTCGAAGAGACGGTGATCACCGTCACCACGATCTATCCGGGTGCCTCGGCGGAACTGATGCAGGGGTTCGTGACCTCGCCCGTGGCGGCGGCGGTCGCGACGGCGGAAAACGTCGACTATGTGACGACGGCCTCGCGCCCCTCGGCCTCGGTCGTGACGGTGAACATGCGGCTGGGCGCGGATTCCGACGCGGCCCTGACCGAGGTCATGTCCAAGGTGCAGGAGGTGCGCAGCCAGCTTCCGTCCGGCGCCGAGGATCCGAGCATCGTCAAGGGCACGGGGATGACCTTTGCTCTCATGTATCTCGCGCTGCAGAACGAGAACATGAGCGCGGAGCAGATCACCGAGTATATCGAGCGGGTGATCCGGCCGCGCATGTCCACCATTCCGGGCGTCGCCGAGATCGAGATCATCGGGGCCGCGAACTATGCGATGCGCGTCTGGATCGACCCGGTGCAGGTTGCCGGACGCGGCCTGACCGCGGCCGAGGTGATGACCGCGATCAACAGCGCCAACTTCCTCTCGGCGCCCGGCAATACCCGCAACGAATTCGTGGCCTATCCGATCACGATGCAATCCACGCTGCAGACGCCCGAAGCCTTCGGGGAAATGCCGATCTCGGGCTCGGGCAACGATGTCGTGCGCCTGCGGGATGTGGCGAGGATCGAGCTTGCGGCGGAATCCACCGATACGGTGGTGACGTTCAACGATCAGCCGGGGACCTTCATCGGCGTCTTCCCGACGCCCTCGGCCAACCCGCTCGACACGGCGGCGGCGGTCATCGCCGAGGTGCCTGCGCTGCAGGAGTCGCTGCCCGAGGGCATGACGATCACCATGGTCTACGACTCGACCGAGCAGATCTCGGCCTCGATCTCCGAGGTGTTCCGCACGATCGCCGAGGCGACGATCATCGTGACGATCATCATCTTCCTTTTCCTCGGCTCGCTGCGGTCGGTACTGATGCCGCTGCTGGCGATCCCGCTGTCGCTGGTGGGGGCACTCTTCATCCTCTTTGTCTTCGGCTATTCGATCAACCTCTTGTCGCTGCTGGCGATGGTGCTGGCGATCGGCCTCGTGGTGGATGACGCGATCATCGTGGTGGAAAACATCCAGCGCCATATCGAAGAGGGCAAGTCGCCCCGGCAGGCGGCGTTCATCTCGATGAAAGAGCTTTTCACCTCGATCATCGCGATGACCATCACGCTGATCGCGGTCTTTGCGCCGCTGATGTTCACCGGCGGCCTGACCGGCGCGCTGTTCCGCGAATTCGCGGTGACGCTGGCGGGGGCGGTGGCGATTTCGGGTCTGGTCGCGCTGACCATCTCGCCGATGATGTCGGCCCGGATCCTGAAGTCGGGCAACCATGGCCGGTTCCAGAAATTCGTCGACCGCAACTTCCTGCGGCTTGAGGGATGGTATGAGCGCAGGCTGATCGGCACGCTCGACTACCGGCCGGTGACGATGCTCATGGTCATCGTGCTGGTGGGGGTGACGGGATATCTCTTTACCAAGACATCGAGCGAGCTTGCCCCGGAGGAGGACTCCGGCGCGCTCTTTTCCCTCGTGAACGCCCCGGCGAACGCGAGCACGGATTATACCTCGACCTATGTGAACCAGATGCGCGAACTGACCCGCGACATCCCCGAGGTGAATGCGAGCTTTTCCATCGTGGGCATGGGCGGCCAGACGAACTCGGCCATTGCGCTCTGGGCGTTCGAGGACTGGGCCGACCGGAACCGGAGCCAGGCGCAGATCCAGCAGGACATCCAGGGTCGCATTTCCGCCGTGCCGGGGGTCGAGGCCTTTGTCTTCGCGCCGCCGTCGCTTCCGGGGGCGGGCGGTGGCCTGCCGATCAGCATGGTGATCCAGTCGACCGGCGATGCGTCGCAGGTCTATGAGGTCGCCGAACGGGTCCGGCTGGAGGCGCAGGCCTCGGGACGGTTCATCGTCGTGCAGAACTCGATGTCCTTTGACACGCGGCAGGTGGTTATCTCGATCGACCGGGAACGGGCGGCGGCGCTGAACCTGCCCGCGAACCAGATCGGCCAGACGCTCAGCCTGCTGGTCGGGGGCGGTGCCATCGCGCAGTTCGACCGGGATTCGAACAGCTATGACGTCATCATGCAGGTGCCGCAGGAATATCGCGACAACCCGGAACGGCTGGGCGAGTATTTCATCCGCTCGGTCACGGGGGACATGGTGCCGCTCTCGGCAGTGATCGAGGTCACGACCCGGCCCGCGCCCGTGGCGATCGAGCAGTTCAACCAGCTCAACTCGGCCACGATCTCGGCGCTGCCCTTGCCCGGCGTGTCCACCGGCGACGGGTTGCAGGTGATCGTCGATATCACCCGGCCACTGCTGCCCGACGGGTTCTTCATCGACTATTCCGGCCAGTCGCGGCTGGAGGTCACCGAAGGAAACACCATCGCCATCGCCTTCGCGCTTGCCATCGTGGTGATCTATCTGGCGCTGGCGGCCCAGTTCGAGAGCTTCCGCGACCCGTTCATCATCCTGATGTCGGTGCCGCTGTCGATCTTCGGGGTGATCGTGCCGCTGAACCTCGGGCTCGGGACGCTGAACATCTATACCCAGGTGGGTCTGATCACGCTGATCGGCCTGATCTCCAAGCACGGGATCCTGCTGGTGGAATTCGCGAACCAGCAGCGACGCCTGCAGGGGCTGAGCCGGCTGGAAGGGATCGTCAGATCCGCCCGCCTGCGTCTGCGCCCGATCCTGATGACCACGGCAGCCACCGCGCTTGGGGTCGTGCCGCTGATGACCGCCGAGGGGGCGGGCGCCGCCGCGCGGAACGCGATGGGTCTCGTGATCTTTTCCGGCATCACCATCGGGACGCTGTTCACGCTGTTCGTCGTGCCGATGTTCTATACACTCATGTCGCCGCGCGAACTGCCCCCCGAACCGGCCGGGCCAGAGCCCGAGGATGCGCACGGGGATACGCACCGGGATACGCACGGGGGCGCCGCGATCGTATGACACCGAAAGCCGGGCCTTGCCCGGCTTTCGTCTTTTCCGCGGCCACGGTTCACGACCCCGGCCCTGACCCTGCGGCAAACTGCAGCTTGATTGCGCAAATATTCGCGCGATATCCGGGGTATGAGCCCGATAACCGATTTACCGACCGTCCTTCTCGTTCTGCGGCGCGCGCTGCTGTTCGGCGCGTTCTGGTTCGTGCTGGCGGGGATTGCGCCCGACGCGGCGCTGGCGGCGGTTCCCGTCGTCGCGGCTGCGACCGCGCTCAGCCTGCGGTTCTTGCCGCCCCGGCCCTTTCCGCTGTTGCGGGCGCTGGGATATGCGCCGGGCTTCCTGTGGCGTTCGGTGGTGGGCGGGGTGGATGTCGCCTGGCGCGCCTTTCATCCCGCGCTGCCGCTCGATCCCGGCTGGTTGCGCCTGCCGGTCCGTCTTTCGCCCGGCGCACGGGTCGCCCTGGGGGCCGAGCTTTCGCTGATGCCCGGATCGCTGGTCGCGGGAAGCGCGGGCGGCGATCTCCTGGTCCACACGCTCGACCGGCGTCAGGACATCGCCGCCGCTGTCCGCCAAGAGGCCGCGCGCATCGCCACGCTGGATCAGGTGGCGAAATGACCGGCTGGTTCATGTTCTGCGCGACGGTGCTTCTGCTGTCGCTCGGCGGCGCGCTCTGGCGGATCTGGCAGGGGCCGGCGCCCGCCGACCGGATGATGGCGGCGCAGCTTGTGGGGACGGGGGGGACGGGGCTCGTGCTGCTGCTTGCCGCCGCGCAAGGCTGGGGCATGATCGACGTGGCGCTGGTGCTGGCGCTTCTGGCGGCATTCGCCGCCGTCGGTTTCGTCAAGGCAACCACCCACGACGGCGCCGGCGACCCGGAGGAAGAGGAATGAACGACATCCTAACGATCCTGCTGACGGGTCTTGGGCTGGTCTTTTTCCTCGCCGGAACGATGGGTCTGATCCGCTTTCCCGACAGTCACAGCCGGCTTCACGCGCTGACCAAGGCCGATAATCTGGGGCTGGGCCTGCTGGTTCTTGGCCTTGCCTTTCAGGCGGACGGGTGGATGACGCTGGGCAAGCTGGTCATCGTCTGGGTTCTGGCGCTGGTGGCCGCGGGCACGACCGCGCAGCTTGTCGCCCGTTCCGCGCTGGGGGCATCTGCGCGCGGGTTCGCCGGGCAGCACGCGCCGGGGCGGCCGGAATGACGGCCCTGTTCGATGGTCTCCTCTGCCTGATGATTGCGGGCGTGGCGCTGGCGGCGGTCGCGGGGCGCGGGGTGTTCCGGGCCGTCGTCGTCTTCATCGTCTACGGCGTCTTCGTGGCGATCGGCTGGCTGCGGCTTGGCGCGGTCGATGTGGCGATGGCCGAGGCGGCGATCGGCGCGGGTCTGACGGGGCTTTTGCTGCTGCGCGCCTACGCGGCCCTGCCGGTGGCGGAGGCCGGGCGGCGAGCGTCCTCGCCGATCCTGCCGGCGCTCGCGGGGCTGGGCGTGGCGGTTGCCCTTGGCCTCGCGTTTCTGGCGCTGCCGGAGGGCCGGGGCCTTGCGCCGATGGTTGCCGAACGCGCCGCCGGGGCGGGTGCGGAAAACCCGGTCACGGCCGTCCTTCTGGCGTTCCGCGCCTGGGACACGCTGCTGGAAAGCGTGGTGTTGCTGGCGGCGCTGTGCGGTGTTCTGGTCCTTTCGCGGGGCGGTGACTGGGCCGCGCCGCCCGGCCTGCGCCAGCACGCGCGGCCCGACGGGGTGTTGGCGAGCTTTGGGCGTATCCTGCCCCCCGTTGGCCTGATCGTCGGGGTCTATCTGGTCTGGGCAGGGACGAGCCGGCCGGGCGGCGCCTTTCAGGGCGGAACGGTTCTGGCCGCGGTGCTGCTGCTTGCCGCGATGGCCGGGGTGGTGCGGATGCCGGGCCTCGGGTCGCGCTGGCTGCGCGCGGGGCTGGTGATCGGGCCTGCGGTCTTTCTGGCGGCGGGGCTCCTGGGGATCGTCCTGTCGTTCGTGCTGCCGGGTGCGGGCTTTCTGGTCTGGCCGGGCGACTGGGCAAAGACGGTCATTCTGGGCATCGAGCTTGCGCTGACCCTTTCCATCGCGCTGGCGCTTGCCGCCCTTGTGGCCGGCCCGCCCGAGGAGGCAGGATGACAGCGACGATCTATGGACTCTGCGGCGCGACCCTGGTGGGGATCGGTCTTTTCGGGTTTCTATGGCAGCGGCATCTTTTGCAGCGGCTTCTGGCCTTCAACGTCCTGGGTTCGGGGATCTTCCTGTTCTTTGGCGCGGCGGGGGCGCGGGGCGCGGTTCTGCCCGACCCCGTGCCGCAGGCGCTGATCATCACCGGCATCGTCGTGGCGCTGTCGGCGACCGCGCTTGCGGTTGCCCTGATCGTCGCCCATGCCCGCGCCTCGGGGCGGGCGACCCTGCCCGAGGAGCAGGAATGAGCGCGCTCCTGCCGCTTTGGCCCGCCCTGCCACTGATGGCTGCGATGGCGGCCGTCCTCTGGCCGCGCGGGGGGCGGGGGCTGGCGCTTGCGGCATCGGGCGTGATGCTTGGTCTGACGGTCGCGGTCGGCGCGACGCTGACGCGGCCCGGTGCCATGGCGGTCGGGGGATGGGAGCCGCCCCTGGGCATCGCGCTGCGCCTCGACGGGCTGGCCTTTGCCTTCCTCGCGTTTTCGGCGGTGGTCATGGCGGCTGTCCTGTCCGCCGCGCCCTGGCGCGATCAGGGGCGGGAGGGCGCGCTTTTCTGGCCGCTCGCGCTTTTCCTCTGGGCGGCGCTGAACGCGATCTTTCTGTCGGCGGACCTTTTCAACCTCTATGTCGGGCTCGAACTGCTCAGCCTTGCGGCGGTGGCGCTGGTGGCCCTGTCGGGTGAGGCCAAGGCGATCACCGCCGCTCTGCGCTATCTGATGCAGGCGCTGATGGGCTCGCTTTTGTTCCTGCTGGGCGTGGCGCTGATCTATTCCGCGCATGGGGTCCTCGATCTGGGGCTGCTCGCGATGCGGGAACCTGCCGCCACCGATCCGCTGGCGCTGGGGCTGATGACGGCGGGGTTGCTGATCAAGACCGCGCTTTTCCCGTTTCACGGTTGGCTGCCCCCGGCCCATTCCGGTGCCCCGGCCCCGGCCTCGGCGATCCTCTCGGCGCTGGTGCCAAAGGCGTCCTTCTACATTCTGATGCGGCTCTGGTTCGACGGGTTCGGCGATCTGGCAAGCCCGGCAGCGATGGTGCTGCCCGGGCTCTTGGGGACGGCGGCGATATTCTACGGCGGGATCCTCGCCCTGCGGCAGGACCGGCTGAAGCTGGTCATCGCCTATTCGACCGTGGCGCAGCTGGGCTATCTGTTCCTTGCCTTTCCGCTGGCGGGGGGCGACGGGGCGGCGCAGCCCTGGGCCGCGGGCGCCTGGACGGGGGCGGTGTTTCATGCCGCATCCCACGCCTTTGCCAAGGCCGCGATGTTTCTTTGCGCGGGGCTTTGGCTGACCGCCTGCGGCCATGACCGGATCGAGGGGCTGCGCGGCATCGTCAAGGTCATGCCGGTCAGCGTCCTCGCCTTTGCGGTCGCGGCGGTCAGCCTGATCGGCCTGCCGCCCTCGGGGGGCTTTACGGCCAAGTATCTGATCGTCACCTCTTCCTTTGCCGCCGGCCAGCCCCTCTGGGCGCTGGGGCCGCTGGCGGGCGGGCTTCTGGCGGCGCTCTACCTCTATCGTCCGCTTGTGACGGCCTTCGCGCGCGAGGCGCCCAGCGGCCTGCGACCGGTTTCGCGCGGCGCGCAGGCGGTGCCGCTGGTGCTTGCCTTCTGCGCGGTCGTGCTGGGGATCGGGTCGGCGCTGCCTTTTGATCTGGTGCAGATCGGGCGCCCCGAGGCGGCGGTGGAGGGCCTGGAATGACCGCGCTTCTGCCGCTTCTGATCCTGATGACGTCCTTCGTTCCGGCAGCGATCACGTTCTTTCTGCGCGAGGATCAGCACACCCTGCGCAACGGGCTGAACCTTGGCGGGGCGCTGGCCAAGCTCGGGCTCATCACCTTCATGCTGGCCGAGGTGGCGCAGGGCGCGATCTATGAGACCCGGATCAGCTTTGCGCCCGGGCTTTACCTGTTGTTGCGGGCGGATGCGCTGTCGCTTCTGTTCCTCACGCTCTCGGCCTTTCTGTGGTTGCTGACGACCATCTATGCCATCGCCTATTTCGGCACCAAGGCGGAGTTGTCGCGCTTTTTCGGGTTCTTCAGCCTATGCGTCGCCGCGACGACCGGAATCGCGCTGGCGGGGACGCTGATCTCTTTCTTCATGTTCTACGAGCTTCTGACGCTCGCCACCTGGCCGCTTGTCGTTCACAAGCAGGACGAGAAATCGCTCGCGGCCGGGCGCAGCTACCTGAGCTATGCGCTGCCGGCCGGGGTGGTTCTGCTGGTGGCGATCCTCTGGCTCGAATCCGCGACGGGCCCGATCGAATTCGCGACGCCGCAGCCGCTGGGCGAACTGCCGGCATGGGAATTGCGGGCGATCTTTGTCCTTTTCATCGCGGGGCTGGGGGTCAAGGCGGCGCTGGTGCCGCTCCATGGCTGGTTGCCCGGCGCGATGGCGGCCCCGGCACCGGTCAGCGCGCTTCTCCATGCGGTGGCGGTGGTGAAGGCGGGGGCGTTTGGCATCGTGCGGGTGATCTATGACGTGTTCGGGATCTCGCTTGTCGCTGATCTGGGGATGGGGGTGCCGCTTGCGGCGCTTGCCTCGGTGACGATCCTCTGGGGGTCGTGGCGCGCGCTCCAGCAGACCGAGGTGAAAAAGCGGCTGGCCTTCTCGACCGTCAGCCAGGTGTCCTACATCATTCTGGGCGCGGCGCTGGCGGGGCAATATGCGGTGATCGGCGGGCTTGTTCATCTGGTCCATCAGGGGCTGATGAAGATCACGCTTTTCTTCTGCGCCGGCATCTACCAAGAACGCGCGGGCATCACCCGGATCGAGGGGTTGAACGGCGTGGGCGCGCGGATGCCCTGGACCTCTGCCGCCTTTTCGCTGGGCGCGATGGGGATGATCGGCCTGCCGCCGATGGCGGGCTTCGTGACCAAGCTTTACCTCGGCATCGGCGCGGTCGAGGCGGGGGCGCCCTGGGTCGTGGCGGTGCTCGGGGCGTCGACGCTGCTCAACGCGGCGTACTTCCTTCCGCTGCTCTACCGGATCTGGTTTCTGGACCCCGACCCCGACTTGTGCGTCGAGGGCGGGACCCACGCGCTGATCGTCCCGGCCGTGGTGACGGCGCTTGCGGCGCTTGGCGTGGGCGTCTTTGCCGGCGCGCCGTTCAGCCCGCTCGGCTGGGCCACCCTGATCGTCGAAAGGCAGTATCTGCCATGACCACGATACCTGCCATGACCATCGTTTCGGGTCCCCTTTTGCCGCTTGTGGCACTCGTCTGGCCGCTGCTCCTCGGGGCGGCGATCGCACTGCCACGCCTGCGGGGTCATGCGCTTTTGGTGCTGCCGCTGGCGCCGGTCCCGGCGCTCGCCGCGGCGCTGACGGGCCTGTCCGGCGTGACCGAGGTTCCGCCGCTTCTGCTGGGCACGGTGCTTCACGCGGGTCGGGACGGCGCGCTTCTCTTTGGCGTGACCGCCGCGATCTGGCTTGCCGCAGGCGTCGCCGGATCCCGCAGCCTGACCGGCTTGCGCCGCCCGGCGGTCTTTGCCGGCTTCTGGTGCCTGACCTTCGCGGGCAATCTGGGCGTGATGCTGGCGGCGGATGTGGCGACCTTTTACGTGGCCTTCGCGGCGGTCTCGCTGGCGGCCTATGTCCTTGTGGTGGCGAAAGGCACGGATCAGGCGCTGCGTGCGGGCCGCATCTACCTGACGCTCGCCGTTCTGGGCGAGGCGGCGCTGCTTCTGGGCTTCATGCTTGCCGTGGCCGAGGCGGGCAGCCTTGCCGTGGATGACGTGCGGCGGGTGCTGGCGGCGCAGCCGCTTGCGGCGGGGCTTCTGGCGCTCGGCTTCGCGGTCAAGGCGGGGGTGATGCCGCTCCATATCTGGCTGCCGCTGGCGCATCCGGCGGCGCCCGTTCCGGCCTCGGCGGTCTTGTCGGGGGCAATCGTCAAGGCGGGGCTGATCGGCGTGATCCTGTTCCTGCCCCACTATCCGGTGCTGACGGTGCTGGGGCTCGTGACGCTGATCGGGGGCGCCGTTCTGGGTCTGACGCAGACGCGGGTCAAGGCGATGCTCGCCTATTCCACGGTCAGCCAGATGGGCCTTGTGATGGCGCTGGCGGGGACGGGCGGGGCGACGGCCGCCACCTTTTACGCGGCGCATCACGGGCTGGCCAAGGCGGCGCTGTTCCTGTCGGTCGGACTTGTGGCTGCGGTCGCGTCGCGTGGGCGGCTGGTGGCGCTGGCGCTGGTGGGGGTTGCTGCGGCCTCGGTGGCGGGCGTGCCGCTGACGGGGGGTGCGGTGACCAAGGCTGCGGCCAAGGCGGCGCTTGGTCCGGCCGCTGAACTGGTCGTGACGCTTTCGGGTGTGACGACGACCCTGCTGCTGATGCGGGTTCTGACCGGCCTGCACGGGACGCGGGCGGGCAGTGGCGCGGGTCCGGTGCTGTGGCTGCCGGTGGCGGGGCTTGTGGGCGGGGCGCTGGCGCTGCCATGGGTGCTCGGGCCGGGCTGGTCGGGCCTGCCGGGCGATTATGCGCTGCACCTTTCCGCCATCTGGTCGGCGGGTTGGCCGGTGGGCGCGGGACTGCTGATCGCGGCGCTGGCCTGGCGGTTCGGTCTGGCCCTTCCGCGTCTGCCCGAGGGCGATCTTGCCCCGCTGGCCGAGCGTTGGGCGTTCCGCCTGCGGCAGGCGTTTTCGGCGATCCCGCCGCCCCCGCTGCCGGGATGGGATATCGCCCGTCCGTGGCAGGGCCTGATGCGGCTTGGGGCGCGGGCGGAACCGGTCCTGTCGCGCCTGCCGGTCAGCGGTGGTCTTCTGGTCGCGCTGGCCCTAGGTTTGGCCCTGCTCCTTTCGGGCTGACGCCCGACCCACCCTGCAGGAGATCCGCGATGCCCGGGCAGACACCGATCCTGACCATCACGCTCAACCCCGCGCTGGACGTCGATGCACGGTTCGACGGCGCCGTGCGTCCGGGGCCGAAGCTGCGGCTGGGCCGGCCCGGGTATGATCCGGGCGGGGGCGGGGTGAACGTGGCGCGCGCGATCCGCCGGCTGGGCGGCGAGGCCGTGGCGGCAGCGGCCCTTGGCGGGCCGACCGGCGCACGGATCGCCGACCTGATGCAGGCCGAGGGGCTGGTACCCGCAGCCCTGCCAGCCCCCGGCGAGACGCGCCAGAGCCTGACGGTGAACGAGGCTGCGACGGGCGATCAGTATCGCTTTGTCCTGCCCGGCCCGGACTGGCCCCCGCAGGCGGTGGACGATGTGCTTGCCGCGCTGTCGGCCGCGACCCCGCCCGGCGCCATCGTGGTGCTGAGCGGCAGCCAGCCGCCCGGCGTCCCGGACGATTTCGCCGCGACGCTGGCGGCGGTTCTGGCACCCGCGGGCGCGCGGCTGATCGTCGATACCTCGGGCGCGGCGCTGACGGCCCTTGCCAGCCCGTCCCGTTCCAGTGCCAGCCGCGATGCCGCGCCCGAGGTTCTGCGTATGGATGAAGCCGAGGCCGAGACGCTTGCCGGCCGCCCCTTGCCCGAGGTCGCCGACACGGCGGCCTTTGCCGGCGAACTGGTCGCGGCAGGGGTGGCGCGGGTCGTCGTGCTGGCGCGCGGCGCGAACGGGTCGGTGCTGGTCGGCGCAGGGCGGCGGCTGCACTGCATCCCCCCTGTCGTGCGGGTTCAGAGCAAGGTGGGCGCGGGGGACAGTTTCACCGGTGCCGTCGCCCTTTCACTGGCGCGGGCCGAAGGCTGGGCCGAGGCGCTGCGACAGGGCACGGCTGCGGCGGCCGCGGCGGTGATGACGCCTGCGACCGAGCTTTGCCGTCCCGGCGATGTCGTCCGCCTGGGCCCCGAATGTCGCCTTATCCCGCTGCCGGGGGATGCGGGAACATGACCTCGATCCGCAGGCCGGGATCGTTGTCGCCCAGCGACAGCTCGGCCCCGTGCCGGCCCGCGATAGCGGCCACAAGGCTCAGGCCCAGCCCGTGGCCGGGGGTATTCCGGCTCCGGTCAAGGCGATAGAGGCGCTGCACCACTCGCGCGCGTTCCTCGGGCGGGATACCCGGGCCGCGGTCTGCGACGCCCAGCGTGATGCCCCCGGCACTGACGCGGACCGAAAGCGTCACCTCGGTCCCGTCTGGCGTGTGGCGCAGCGCGTTGTCCAGAAGGTTCGAGACCATCCGCCCCACCAGCGCCCGGTCGCCCCTGATCCGCGCCGGCCCCGGCGGCAGATCCAGCAGCAGCCGGTGGCCTGTCTCGGCGGCGGCGGGTTCAAAGACCTCGGCCAGCGTGGCGGCGATCTGGCCAAGGTCGATCAGCGGCGCGGGATCGCCGCCGCCGGCGCCCTCGATCTCGGCGATGGTCAGTAGTCCCTGAAACATCCCCGCCGCGCGCTCGGCCTCGTTCAGGGCGGCCTCGGCAAGCGTGGCCGCGCTCCCCTCGGGGTGATCGTCGCGCAGGCGGTGCAGCAGGACGGCGATGCGCTGCACCGGGGTCTTGAGGTCATGGGCGATGTCGGTCGTCACCTGCCGCAGGCTTGCGGTCGCGGCCTCTTGCGCGCGGGCCATGCGATTCACCCGGTCGGCGATCAGGTCCAGATCCTCCAGGCCCGTGCGGCGGTCGGGCACACGGGCCGACAGATCGCCCGCGGCCAGCCGGTCGAGCGCCGTTTCAACCTCGCGCATCCGGCGGTCTGCCCGCCGCGCCAACGCATATCCTGACAGGAAGGCGGCAAGCGCGGTCGGCAGCAATCCCACGGCTGCAAGGATCAGGAAGGTGCGCCGCACCAGCACCAGCGGCGTCCTGGTCTCGGCCACGATCAGCAGCCCGCCCGCCATGGGCACGACGCGGCTCAGGTATCCGTCGCGCGACAGGGGCGGGCGCCCCGGCAGCGGCGACAGCAGCACGCCGTCATCCTGAACCTCGACCGCGGCATTGCCCACCCGCGGCCCGAGCGGCGAGATATAGGCAAAGATCCGGTCGCGCGCGTCGGTCGCCGCCGCATCCGCGGCCACCTGCGCGCCAAGCGCGAGGGGCAGGCGCGCGGCGGAAAAGCTTGCCACATGCTGGTCGAGATTGGCCTCGATGGCGCGGATGCGGTCGGCCCGGACCACGACATAGGCGCCGGCAAAGGTCACGATCCCGCAAAGCGTGAAGACCGCCGCCAGCATCAGCCCCAGCCGCAGGGGCGTGGACCGCCAGATCGAAAAGCTGCGGGTCGGCGCGGCCTGTGCGGGATCAGTCGTCAATGCGATAGCCCGCCCCGCGCACCGTCCGGATCAGCTCGGTCGCGAAGGGCTTGTCGACCTTGGCGCGCAAGCGGCTGATATGGGTTTCGACCACATTCGTCTGGGGGTCGAAATGCAGGTCCCAGACGCCTTCCAGCAGCATGGTCCGTGTCTGGACACGCCCCTTGCGCCGCAGGAGATGTTCCAGAAGGGCGAATTCACGCGGCAAGAGCTCGATCTCCTGCCCGGCGCGGGTGACGCGGCGGCGGATCAGGTCCATCGTGAGATCGCCCGCCTGCAGCACGGATTCGTCCTGCCGCAACGCCGGGCGCCGGGCCAGCGCATCGAGCCGGGCCGAAAGCTCACCCAGGGCGAAGGGCTTGACCAGATAGTCGTCGCCGCCCGCCCGCAACCCCTCGATCCGGTCATCCACGCCGCCCATCGCCGTCAGAAAGATAGCCGGCGTCACGACCCGCGCGGCCCGCAGCGCCTTGATCAGCGACAACCCGTCCAGCCCCGGCAGCATCCTGTCGACCACCAGCGCGTCGTATTCGCCCCGCGCGGCCTGTGCGAGCGCGTCCCGCCCGTCCGACAGGTGATCGACGCCATGGCCTTCGCGGCGCAGCCCGTCGATCACATAATCCGCGATGGTCGCGTCATCCTCGACCAGAAGTATCTGCATGACCTTGTCCGCCTCGACGTCCCGTCCTGCAAGACATCTGGTGGCAGGACCGTTACCTGACAATGGCCGCGCGATTACAGCCCTGTAACCCGGGCGCGCGTCCCTCGCATCCCTGTGACAAAGATTGCGCAACTGTAATCTGCCTGACAAGCGGACGCGAGGCGGCAATCGCATCTTTTCCTTCAGAGCTGGCAAGAGGCCAGCTGACCGACTGTCAGAAGGAATGACCGAATGTATGTCAAGCAACGTGGCAAAGGCAGGATCAGTGGAACGGCGGCGCTGCTTTTCAGCACGGCGCTGGCGGCGGCGATAGGGGGTGCGGTGCTGCCACCCTATAACGCCGCCCATGCGCAGACGGCGACCACGACGGAGGCGGCGCCCGAGGCAAATTCGGGCGCGCTGACCCAAGCCGATTTCAGCGATCTGGTGGCGCGCGTCTCGCCCGCCGTCGTGACGATCGAGGTCACGGCGCAGGTCACGCCCACCGCCGGACGGCAGCAGATGCCCCAGGGGTTCCCGTTCGAGGAATTCCAGCGCCGCTTCGGCTTTGCCTTCCCCGAGATGCCAGAGCCCCAGCCGCGTGAGATGCGCGGGCTCGGGACCGGGTTCATCATCGGCACGGACGGGCAGATCGTGACGAACGCCCATGTCGTCGCCGATGCAAGCGAGGTGCGGGTGACGCTGGAGGACGGCCGCCAGTTCACCGCCGAAGTGGTCGGGCGGGATGCGCCGACGGATCTCGCCGTGCTCCGGATCGACGCGGCCGATCTGCCCACGGTCAGCTTCGGTTCATCCGAGGCGCTGCGGGTAGGCCAGCCGGTCGTGGCGATCGGCAACCCGTTCGGGCTGGGCACGACGGTCACGACCGGGATCGTTTCCGCCCTGGGCCGGGATATCGGGTCGGGGCCGTTCGACGCCTTTATCCAGACGGACGCGGCAATCAACCGGGGCAATTCCGGCGGACCGCTCTTCAACGCGGCGGGTGAGGTCGTGGGCGTGAACACCGCGATCCTGTCGCCCACCGGCGGCTCGGTCGGGATCGGCTTTGCCGCGCCCTCGGACATGGTGGCGCAGGTCGTCGCCGATCTGGGCGCTGGCGGCAGCGTCAGCCGGGGCTGGCTGGGGGTCGAGATCGCGCCCGTGACCGAGGATATCGCGGCTGCGCTGGGGCTTGAGCCGGGGCAGGGCGCGATGCTGGGCCGGGTGCTGGAAAACAGCCCCGCGGCCGAGGCCGGGTTGCGGCGCGGTGACATCGTGACCTCGGTCGCGGGAACCGAGATCGGCAATCCGCGCGACCTCACCCGCGTTATCGCAGGTCAGGCGCCCGACACCGAGGTGACGCTGGGCCTCTTGCGCGCGGGCCAGCCGACGGAAGTCACCGTGACCCTTGGCGACCGGGCGGCGCAGGACGCGTGATTGATCGCGGGCGCTGCCCCCGGTGGCCCGATCCCTGCGGGGGTCGGGCCGTCGCCTTGCGCGGCGCTTCATTCCACCAGCGCGACGTTGCTTGAGGTGTAGTCGCGTTGCTGCGACGGGTTCCCCCGGCAGTTCATCGCGGAATTGCCGGTAAAGGTGATCCGGTGCGCCACGATCGAGGTGCAATTGGCGGCCGAGTTGCCGGAATAGCTGACGGCGGATTGCGGAAAGTAGATCGTGCCGCCAAAGACCGTGCCCGGCGTCCCGCGCAGGTCGTTCGTGCTGCTCGCGGGCTGCGCGCCGGAAAAGAGGATACCGGCCAGCGGCCCGCCGGTGGGCGCGGTGAACTGCATGTTCGCATTGCCCTGAATGCTGATATAGCCCGATCCGTTCAGCACGAAGGACACGTTGGAGGCACTGAGCTCGCTGTTCGACCGCGTGCTCAGCCGTCCGGTGATCAGGTAGATGCTGTTGGAATGGAGATTGCTTTCCTCCAGCACGAGATCGCCGAAACAGCGCACGGTCAGGCCGTTCCATTGCCCGCCACAATGGGCCTGGGTCGGGTATTGCAGGCCCTGGTAGGGGTCGGACGGCATGTTCACGATCTGGCGGACGGTCGTGCAGCCGGTGTCGAGAAGCCGGAGGTTCTGCGCGCCCTCGACCCCGCCCCGGGTATAGGCGCAGCCCTCGCGGATGGTGATCTGCGCGCCGAAGCTCAGCGAGTTCGTGGCGTTCGAGGCGACCATCAGGTCGCACCCTTCCAGATTGACCTGCGCGCTGCCGGCCACGTTGACGGCCCGGCTCGCATCGGGTGACAGGGCGAGGACGCAGGCGCTGGCCCCGTCGCCCTGCACCCGCGCCAGCGCCCGTGCGCGCACGACCATGGCGCCGTCCACAAAGAACCCTGAAAAGAGGCGGGGCATGACCCGTTCCAGCTCGACCTCGACCGACAGGCTGTCCCCGCGGGCCGATGGCGTCACGGTGGTGGTGGTGCCCGCACCGGAATGACCGCCTGCGACGGCCGTCGCCGTCGCTACCGCACGGATCGCCGTGGCGTCCGGCCCCTTGCGTCGCTCGACGGCCCCGGCATGGGCCGCAACATCGGCAAGGTGTTGCAGCTTGCGCTGGCTCATGTACCAGAGGCCCGTTTCCATCCCCAGACCCAGCGCCGCGAGGATCAGCGGAAAGAGGATCGCGGCGATGATCGCAACCGCCCCGCCTTCATGTCGGCCAAACCGCCGGGCTGTGGACACGGCGGTCATGGCAGCTTGGCGACCTGGATGATCGCCGGGGTGATGATGACTGCGAAAAGGACGGGCAGGAAGAACAGGATCATCGGCACGGTGAGCTTGGGCGGCAGGGCGGCGGCGCGCTTTTCGGCCTCGTTCATCCGCATGTCGCGGTTTTCCTGCGCCAGGACCCGCAGCGACTGACCGATGGAGGTGCCGTATTTCTCGGCCTGGATCAGGCTGGTCATGGTGGCCTTTACCCCCTCCAGTCCCGTCCGGGTGCCGAGGTTCTCATAGGCCTGGCGCCGGTTCTCCAGATAGGCAAGCTCGGCATTGGTCAGGGCGAGTTCCTCGGCCAGTTCGGGCGACTGGGCGCCGATTTCCTGCGCCACCTTGCGAAAGGCGCCCTCGATGCTCATCCCGCTTTCGACACAGATGAGCATCAGATCCAGCGCCTCGGGCCAGCCGCGCCGGATCGTGGTCTGACGCTTGCTGATCCGGTTGCGCAGAAAGATGTCGGGCGCGTAATAGCCCAGGGCCCCGAAGCCCCCGGCCATCGCCAGCCGCAGGATCGGGGGCAGGTCGAACGGGGCCACGGCAAAGAGATAGATCGCCGCCAGCAGGAACAGAACCGGGGGCGACAGCAGCCGCGCCGCGACGAAGGTCAGGACCGGGCCCTGCCCGCGATAGCCCGCCATGCGCAGTTTTTGCACAAGATCGCTGCTCTCGGCCTGCCGCGTCAGGTTGAAGCGGTCGACGATCAGCTTGAAGAGCCGCCGCGGCTCGGACTTGAGCGAGATTTCCTTGCGCGCCTTCCGTGCGGGCCGGACCGGGGCGGCCCGCCCCTCGATGGCGCGGATGCGTGCCTCAAGCCGGCTGCCGGCAAGCTGGGGCCAGAAGACGGCCAGCACCAGCGCCGCCACCGCGAGGCCTGCAAGGATCGACTGTAGCGGCAGCATTTCCATCGCACATCCTCAGAAGTCGAAGTTGATCATCTTGCGCATCACGAGCACCCCCATGAGCATCCAGAGCCCGCTCGCCACCAGAACCGCGTTCCCGGTGAAGGTCGTCGCCAGGAGCGAGATGTAATCCGGGCTGGTCAGCCACACGACAAAGGCCACGACGACCGGCAGTGCCCCGATGATCCCGCCCGATGCCTTCGCCTCGGCGCTCATCGCCTTGATCTTCTCCTGCATCTTGCGCCTTTCCCGCAGGACGCGCGCCAGATTGCCCAAGGCCTCGGACAGGCTGCCGCCGGTGCGGTACTGGATGGTGATGACGATGGCGAAGAACCGCGCTTCGGTCAGCGGCAGCCGGTCGGCCAGGCGCTGAACGGCGTCGGGCATCGGCATTCCCAGCATCTGCTCCTCGACCACGGTCCGGAACTCGGACCGGATCGGTTCGGGGGCTTCGGCGGCGATGATCTTCATGCAATCCGCAAGCGGCAGCCCCGCGCGGATGCCGCGCACGATCACGTCGATCGCCCCGGGAAAGCCTGCGGTGAACTTACGGAAACGGCTGTTGCGGCGGCGGTTCACATAGATGACGGGCAGGCGCCAGCCGCCCAGCATACCGCCCGGCAGCGCCACCACGCCCGGCAGGCCCGAAAGATAGAGCAGAAGCGCGGAAACGACCCCCGCCCCCAGCGACACGATCAGGTAGGTCTGCCGTGTCCAGTCCAGATCTGCCTGCTGCAACCGCTGGCCCAGCGTCAGGCGGCCGTTCTGCCGCGCGTGATCGCTGCGTTTTTCCTCAAGCTGCCGCAAGGATTTCTCGACCGCCAGCTGGCGGCGGCGGGCGTCCTCATCCTGTGGGCTGGCCGCGATCTCGGCACCCGATGCAGCGATACGATCGACCCGCCGCCGCAGCGCGTGTGCCTGCCGCAGCCGCGGATAAAGGATCGCCGTCATCGCGAAGCCGCCCGCCAGTGCGGCGGCCAGGGCGGTCAGAAGGGGCAGAAGGACCGCCGACATCTCAGTCCGGGGACGGCGCTTCGGAGGCCGCCAATGCCTCGGCCAGCCTGCGATCTTCGCCGTAATAGGCGGCCCGCTGCCAGAAGCCGGGGCGGCCGATGCCGGTGGACCGGTGCCGCCCGATGATGCGCCCGTCCGCGTCCTCGCCCAGGATGTCGTAGACAAAGAGATCCTGCGTGGTGATCACGTCCTCCTCCATGCCCAGGACCTCGGTGATATGGGTGATGCGGCGCGAACCGTCGCGCAGCCGCGCGGCCTGGATGATGACATCGACCGAACCGACGATAAGCTCTCGCACCGTCCGGGCGGGAAGGGTGAAGCCCCCCATGGCGATCATCGACTCGATCCGTTTCAGACATTCGCGCGGCGAGTTCGAGTGGATCGTGCCCATCGACCCGTCATGGCCGGTGTTCATCGCCTGCAGAAGGTCGAAAACCTCGGGCCCGCGCACCTCGCCCACGATGATGCGTTCGGGCCGCATCCGCAGGCAGTTCTTGACCAGTTCGCGCATGGTGATCTCACCCTCGCCCTCGAGGTTCGCGGGCCGCGTCTCCAGCCGCACGACGTGGCGCTGCTGCAGCTGCAGTTCGGCCGAATCCTCGCAGGTGATGATCCGCTCGCCATCGTCGATATAGCGGGTGAGCGTGTTGAGAAGCGTGGTCTTGCCCGAGCCCGTCCCGCCCGAGATGATGACGTTGCAGCGCACGCGCCCGATGATCTTGAGGATCTCCGCCCCCTCGGGGGTGATCGCCCCGAACCCCACAAGCTGGTCTAGCGTCAGCTTGTCCTTCTTGAACTTGCGGATGGTCAGGCTGGGGCCATCAATGGCAAGCGGCGGTGCGATGACGTTGACGCGCGATCCGTCGGGCAGGCGGGCGTCGCAGATCGGGCTGGATTCATCGACGCGGCGCCCGACCTGGCTCACGATGCGCTGGCAGACATTCAGAAGCTGCGTGTTGTCGCGGAACCGGATATCGGTTTCCTGTATCCGGCCGTTGACCTCGATGAAGATGCGGCTGCTGCCATTGACCATGATATCGGCGATATCGTCGCGGGCCAGCAGGGGTTCCAGCGGGCCGTAGCCCATGATGTCGTTGCAGATCTCGACGAAAAGCTCTTCCTGTTCGGCGACCGAGACCTGAATCTTGCGGCTGCTGATGATCTCGGACAACACGTCGCGCAGTTCCTCGCGCACCTTGTCCGGCTCCATCTGCGCGAGGTTCGCGACGTCGATCACATCGACCAATGCGCCGAAAAGCTGGGATTTGAGGGTGTAGAAACTCTCGGGGCGTTCCGACGGCTCGGCCGGGCGCGGGATTGTTGCGTGCGTGCCCGCCGAGGCTTGCGCCGGTGCCCTGACGGGTTCTGCTTGGCCGGCGGCGATCTTCTTGCCGAACATGGCGCGCTCCGCAAACTGTTAGAGGACTCACGGGGCACGATGGCCCCGTGAGGCGCGCGATCTTCGCGGTTAGCGCTCTGAGATAGCCGTACCGATTCCGGTGAACACTTCGCCCAGATTGATCGTCTGAAGACCGGCAATGATCGCGACCGAGAGAAGCGCCGCGATAAGGCCATACTCGATCGCGGTTGCGCCGGATTCGTCTTTTGCAAAGCGGGAGAGGAGTTTCATGGTCTGGCTTCCTTGTGCTGGCTGGAGAAGATCTGCCGCCTTGTTCCTGCGGCTTCTGGAACAAACGATGCGCCTGAGTCTTGATTTTCACAATTCGCCCAAATGGGTTAACCAGTTTTTCACATCTTCCCGCGCGGCCTAGTCCGTTTGGCATGGGTCCCGTCACCATGGACTAGACCATGTAGATAAAGAGATCGTGGCCCGCGCCGTGTTATACTGCCCCGAATACCGGAGATTGCCATGAAACACGCCCTTGCCGCCTTGTTCTGCGTCGTTGCGATACCAGCCCTCGCGCAGGGGGCCGGGCGGGGAATGGAGGTCGGTCTCGACATGGCGCAGGTCATGCGGGTCGAGGACCCGCTGGGAACCATTGTCATCGGCAATGCCGGATTGCTGGACGCCACGATCCTTGACGACCAGACGCTGATCCTGACGGGGCGGGCGCCGGGGGTCACGAACCTCATCCTGCTGTCGCCCGAGGGGGAGGTGCTGTCGGAACGGATGGTACGGGTCAGCGGGGGCGGGGCGGGCCTGACCACCGTGCACCGGGGCCGCAGCCGCGAAACCTATGCCTGTGGTGCGCGCTGCACGCCGGTTTTCTCGGTGGGGGATGAGGCGGGCTTTGCCAGTACCGTCGCGGGCCAGATCGGAACGGGCCAGCAGATCGGCGCCGCGCCGCCCCGCTGAACCTGGGGTCTTAACCCTGGGTCATGGTGCCGTCAGCTTGCGTTCGATGCGCAGCGAAATCGGCGTCTTGTTCAGACCCGGCACGATCAGGTCCAGCGGATAGCTGACCACGAGCGTCTGGCTGCCGCTGGCGGTCACCACCGAGACCTGAAGATCCTCGCTGCCGCCGAAACTGAACCCCTGGCGCACGGCCTCTTCGGCGGCGCTGCTGCCTTGCTGCATCAGCAGGATGCGCACCCCTTGATCGGCCGCATAGGCAAGCTCGTTGCGCAGGTTGAGCGCGCGGCCAAGTTCCACGATCCCCACGATCAGCGCCACCAGCGGGACGCAGACCAGCGCGAATTCCACCCCGGCCGCCCCGGATCCGCACCGCAGAATGCGCCGCAACAGCGTCATCATCGCACGCGCACCTCCAGCACCGAGGAAAGTGGCAGGCTGAAACCGGTCATCAGGCTGTCATAGGTCGAACTCACCTCCAGCCGGTAGGCATTGTGAAGCGCGCCGGGCGCGCAGCTGGTCGTGCAGGTGCCCGTGGAGCAGGGGCAGCGCAGCGTGACGGCAAAGCTGCGCCCCGGCGCGTCTTCGTTCATGCTGGCCAGCGCCGTCAGAACCGGACCCGTCCCGGGATCGGCCATGGCAAGCTGTGCCCCCGCGCGCAGCAACTGGTCGATCGCCATTTTCTCGCCCACCGCCATGCCGAGATCCACCATGACCAGCATGAGGCCCATCAGCACCGGCGCCACCAGCGCGAACTCGATGGCCGAAGCGCCGGAGGTGCAGGAGAGAAAGCGCCGCGTGCCCATGGTCAGCCCACGGGCAGCAGCCGCGCCACAAGCCGTCCCAGACCCTGGCGCGGCGCAGGCTGGCTGCGCATCTGCGCGCCGCAGAGGCTGGTCGCCAGCGGCAAAAGCGCCTCGCGCAGGCGGCGGTCGGCGATCTTGCAGGTTTCGCCCGGCAGGCTGCGCGGATTGAACCCGAGCCTTGCGGAAAGCGGTTTGCCGAGCGCCTCGGCAAAGCGGGCAGGGGCAATCTGTTCCTGTTGCGGCAGGCCGATCTGGTTCAGCACGATATGCGGCGGCTCGTCATCGGGCCGCAGCGCCGCAAGCTGCGCCAGCAGCAGCCGGGCATTGCGCAGCGAGGTGAGGTCCGGCGTGGCCACCAGCAGCACCGCATCCGCCAGCCCGACGGCGGATCGCGTCAGCCCGTCCCAGCCGCGCGGAAGGTCCAGCAGCGTCATGGGAAAGTAGCGCCGGCAGGTCGCGGCGAACGCCGGCATGAGCGAGGCGAGCGTCGCCGTCCCGATCTCCAGGTCCGGGTGACCGGAGAGCACCGCAAGGCGCGGATGCGGCCGTGCCGCAAGCCGGTCAAAGAGCGCCTGATCCAGCCGCTCGGCGTTCTTCATCGCCTCGACGGTCGCGTTCTGCTGCCCCTCGACCCCGAGCGCGAGGCCGAGGCTCCCGCCCGCCGTATCGAGATCGGCGAGCAGGGTTTCCAGCGTCAGATCCTCGGCGATCAGGCCCGCAAGGGTTTGCGTGACGCTCGATGCGCCCGCGCCGCCGCGTACCCCCAGACAGGCGACGATCCGTCCCTGGCGGCCCGCGCCGTCGGTCGGCAAGGCCCGCCCGCAGGCCAGTGCGAGGTCGGGCACCGTGACGGGCAGGGCCAGGTAATCGCTGACACCGTGGGCCACAAAGGCGCGAAACACGCCGACCTCATTGGCGGCGCCCAGAACGATCACCCGTGTATGGGGCAGGCAATGTTCGGCCAGACGCTCAAGGTCCGCAAGAAAACCCTCATCCGCCTGCGGGGCCTCAAGGATCAGCAGGTCGGGCGAGCGGGCAGCCGCACAAGACCGGATCGCGGCCTCGATCCCGCCGGGGTGCACCTCGATCGTCGTGCTGGCAAACCGGCGGTCCACCCGCGCGCGGTCCAGAAACGCACCCGTTTCGGGGGTCGCCCAATAGGCGGTGATATCGGCGCGGGGAAGATGGATCGTCTCGATGGGCCTGCCCATGGTCACGTGCCTCCGCCTGCGATCCTGCTCGTGAGGTATTCGCTCTGGCCCGAGCGGATCAGAAGGATCTGACGGTCCTTCGGTGGGGCTGCGACCGGTTCCGGCTGTGTTTCGTCCTGCGGTTCGTCGGGTTCGACCTGTGCCAGTCCGCTGTCGCTTGCCGCCCTGAGCGCGAGCGAGAGCGCCCCCGAAAGCTCTGCCGCAGCGATGATTTCCGCCTGCTGCGGCGTCAGTTCAAGCGTCGCGGTCTTGCCGAGCGCCGTGGGCGACTGGGAACCGTCCTCGGGGACGGCCTGATCGATGGCAAGGACGCGGACATTGCGCAGGATCGTGCGGCTGACCGCGCCGCCCGACGATCCGTCGGGGCCGGCGCGCGAGACCGAATGGATCACGTCCACATGGTCGTCCGGCAGGATGAAGCCGCCCGCCGTGTTTTCGGCCGAGATCCGCACCGCGACGGCCCGCCGCCCCGATGGCAGGATCGCGGCGAGAAAGCCGCTGCCGGGACCGGCGAGCTTGTCCATCCGGATCGGCTCGCCCGCGACGAAAGAGGATCGCGCCACATGACCCTGCAATGCGGCCGATGCGTCGGGCGCGCTGTCGCGGGTCATCACGCCGGTGGGCAGCGCCTCGACCGGCCAGCTTTGCCAGCGGGTCAGGGACGCGTCCAGCGGCTGCCCCGGGCCGATCTGCGCGGCGGCCACCAGCACCTCGGCCTGCGGCGGCGGTTCGGGCACAAGTGCCTCGGCCATCGCCACGGGTTCCCGCTGGCTCAGCCAGAAGGCGGCAAGGCCGCAGATCAGCGCGGCACAGAGGATAAGCGAACGATGCATCCGGCCCTCCCTGTCATCAGATCAACCAGCCAGCGGCCCAGGCTCCCTGCGGGAAGTGCCAGAGCGCGGCGGGCACCAGCGCCGCCCCATAGGGCAACTGGTTGCTTTGCCACAGCCAGCGCGGCAGAAAGCCCGCCCCGGCCACGGACATGGGGCGCAGGCAGATGACACCGAATGCCAGCACCCCCCCGAGAACCGCAGTCGTTACCAGAAACGGCAGCAGCGCCGCCGGCCCGAGCCAGAGCGCGATCGCTGCGGCGAGCTTGGCATCCCCGCCGCCGAACCATCCCCGCGCGAACCCCACGATCCCCGCCACAAGGACGGCACCTGCCGCAGCCATGGCCGCGGCCACGTCACCCCAACTGCCCAGATGCCATGGCAAGAGGACAAGATAGCCGGCCACAAGGCCTAGAACGATCCGGTTGGGAATCCGCAGCCGCCACAGATCCGATGCGGCGGCAAGCCCCGTCAGGGTTGCGAACACGACAAAGGACAGGGTGGCTGGGTCCGGCATGGCGCACCTCAAAGGTTTGGTAACCAATTCTGCCCGAAGGAGCCGCGCGCAGCCATTCGTCCGGACGGTCTAGTCCATCCGTCAGAAGCTGCGCATCAGCTCGATATTGTTCTGGATGGTCAGGTTCCCTGGCTGAAGCTCTGCCGCGCGCTGAAAGTTCTGCGCGGCCCGCCGCGTGTCGCCACGCAGCAGATAGGAATAGCCCACATTGTTGAAATACTCGGCCCGTGTTCCCACCACGACCGCCGCCTGCCGATAGGCCTGATCGGCCAGATCAAAGCGCCGCAACCGGTCGTAAGAGGCCGCAAGCCCCAGCCATGCCGCGCCATCGCCGGGCGCCCGCGTGACGGCCTGTTCGTAATAGCGCGCGGCCTCGCCCCATTCGCCGGCCAGAAACCGCTGCCGGGCCACAGGCAGGGCCTGTTCCGGCGCGACCGGCGGAACCGACGCGGGCAGCCTGCCCTGCGCAAGCGGCGCGGAACCGGAAAGACCGCCGGCGCATCCGCTCAGGACCAGTATCAACAGCGCCCCCGCCGAAGCCCGGCGGAACGGATTGCGGATGGTCATGAAAACTCCTCCCTCGTCGGGACCATATCGCCCGGTCCTGTGGGTTCTGTCGAGCCTCCCCCCTCCGAAAGATTGTCGATGCCCCCTTATGGTGGCTTGTCCGTCGTGGCGGCAGGGCCTAGCGTCGGGATCGTAGTTTCACAGTTTCGGGTCAGCGCGGTGCCGCATTTCGCCAGGTCGCATCCTTTCTTTCGGCTCGCCATGGCGGGTCTCCTGTTCCTTGCGCTATGTGCATGGCTTCCGGCGATGGCCAGTGCGCAATCGCGGCATGTGAACTTTACCGACGGGCGCGCCGCGGGCGAGATTGCGGTGCCCTTCGGGCAATCCGTCACGGTGACCACGTCCGAGGTGATCGAGCGGGTGGTGGTCGGCAACCCGGTGGTCGCGGATGCGGTGCCGCTGAGCGACAGTTCTCTGGCGGTTACGGGATATGAGATCGGGCGCACGACGCTGACCCTCTTTGCGCCCGGCGGCGGGCGGATCGGCGTCCTGACGGTCGAGGTAAGCCCGGACGTCGGCGATCTGTCCGCGACGCTGCGACAGGCGATCCCGGGATCGCAGATCAGCGTCAGCAGCGTGAACGGGCGTCTGCAACTGAACGGAACGGTGCCGGATGCGGTGGCGCTCTCGACCGCGCTGGATCTCGCGCGGCAGTACAGCCCTGATCCGGTGGTCAACGCGCTTCGGGTGACGGGTGGGCAGCAGGTCCTGCTGGAGGTGCGTTTCGTCGAGGCGACGCGGAACACGGGCCGCGAACTGGGGGTCAGCTGGTTCGGGCAGGGCAGCCGCAGCGCGTTTCGTACCGGCTACGGAACGGGCGTGGGCAGTGCGCTGCCATCGAACAACCAACCCTTCGGCTCGGTTCTGACGCGCATCCTGGACGGAGGCGTCAGCGCGGACTTGCTGATCCAGACGCTGGAGGCAAACGGCCTCGCCCGCCGCCTGGCGGAACCGAACCTCGTCGCCCTGTCGGGAGAACAGGCCAGTTTCCTCGCCGGCGGGGAAATCCCCGTGCCGGTGGCGGAATCGGACGGGCAGGTCACGGTCAGCTACAAGGAATACGGTGTCCGGCTCAATTTCGTGCCGACGGTTCTGGCTGACGGGATGATCAACCTGCGGCTGGAGCCGGAGGTGAGCCAGATCGACACGACCACCACCATCCGCACCGGCACGATCACCATTCCCGCCTTCAGCACACGGCGTGTCAGCACCGTGGTCGAGCTGAGGGACGGTCAGAGCTTTGCGATTGCGGGACTCTTGCAGAACACCAACAACAGCACGCAGGCGCAGGTGCCGTTCCTGGGGCAGGTGCCGGTGCTTGGCGCGCTCTTCCGGTCTTCGTCCTACCAGCGGCAGGAAACCGACCTCGTGGTGATCGTGACGCCCCGCCTTGCCCAGCCCGCGGGCGGGAATACCCGTCTTTCGACCCCGTTGGACAACAGCCGCGCGGCCACGGATATGGAGTTCTTTCTGCTCGGCCAGACCGAGGTGTCGCAGGACCGGTTGCGCGCCTATGCCGAGGGGCAGGGGATCATCGGGCCGTTCGGGCATATCCTGGACATCGCGCCATGAGGACGGCGATCGCTGCGATCCTGCTGTTGGCTGGATGTGCGCCCTATACCGGCGACAGGATCAGCCCCGGTGCGGGCGTGGCGATCCAGCGTAATATCGCGGTGCAGACGGGCGCCTGCAGGCCGGGTGCCCCCTGTCCGCGGCCTGCGGCGGACGGGGCGCGGCTGGAAACGGTCATCGACCGCTATCGCAACCCCGCTTCGCCCGCCTCACCCGGCACGCCCTGACCCTCAGGACCCGATCGCGGCAAGATCGGGTTCCGGGCGCAGCATCAGCAGGTCATGCCCTGCCACCGCGGCCGCCGCACGGTTCCGGACCTTGAGGTTGCGGAACAGCGCCGCCAGGTGGATCTTTACCGTGCCTTCGCCCAGTTCGAGCGTGCGGGCGATTTCCTTGTTCGATTGTCCCTGAACCAGAAGCTCCAGCACATCCCATTGACGCGGCGTCAGGATGGTTGGCTGCGGAATGTCGATCCTGGGCTCGCGGCGTCGGTCCGCGCCTTCGGGCGGCAGCGCCGCCGCGTGAATCGCGACCGACGAGGGCACGAAGATCAGCCCTTCAAGCACAAGGCGCAGCGCATTCGTGAGCTGTTCCACGCTGTAGGATTTCGGCAGGAAACCGTGCACGCCCGCCTGCAACGCGTCGATCACGTCCTGTCGCCGCCGGGACGAGGAAATGACCGCCACCCGCAGCTGCGGCACCATCTCGCGCACGGCCCCAAGGCTTGAGGGGCTGCGCATCCCGGGCATCGCAAGGTCAAGAACGGCGAACTGGGGTGGGTCGTCGGCCCCCAGAACCTCGATCGCCTCATCGAGCGAGCCGACCTCGATCACTTCGGCCGCATTCAGCCGCTCGATAAGGATCGTGCGCATCGCGAACCGAAAGAGATGATCGTCATGTGCCAGAAGGACTCGCAGCGGGCCTGAAATCGGGTGGGCGTCCGGAAAGTCGATCATCTTGTTCTCCTGCTTCACAGGACACCTTAAGTCTTGGGATTGCATATAAAAAGACACCCAAAAGGGTGCCTTGGCTCCCTTTTTGGACACAGTTGTGATGCGTTGGGCTGGAACGTCGCGACCTGCATGACGTTGGGGTTGCAAGCATCGGCACAGATCATCGAAAGGAGGAACCGATGGCAAAGGCGAACAGCAAGCATCACGGGATCGGCACGCATGGCAAGGGCGACGGCACCGGCGCCCTGTCCGAGGCCGATATCAGCAAGATCCCCGCCAATTCGGTCCTGTCCAACCGGGACAAGGCGCAGCATACGCCGGATCGCGGCCTCGACGGGCGAAATGTCCAGACCGAGCAGTATCACGACCACACCGCCAACCGCCGCGAAAGCTGAGACGGCAAGGCCGAGGCCCGGTTCTTCCGGGCGTCGGCCCCCGTAAAGTCGGCCCCCGCAAAAAGGAATGATGCATGACCCAATCCCGACGCACCCGCGACCATGAGGTGATCCGTTCCTGGGCGGAGGAGCGTGACGGCCACCCCGCGAAGGTCGAGACCGAGGGCGATGGCGGTATCCTCCGGATCGACTTCAACGAACCCGAGGACCGCCTGACCGCCATCACCTGGGAAGAATTCTTTGCGATCTTCGACGAGAACGATCTGGAGTTTCTTTATCAGGATGAAACGGCGGATGGTGGCACCAGCCGGTTCAACAAGTTCGTCGCGGCCTCCTGAGATCGCGTTCTAGATCAGGGCGTGGATGGTTTTTCGGCGCCAGACGAGCCCGAAATAGGCGCCCTGCAGGACCATCATCGCGGCGAAGGAGGCGACATAGCCCCACCAGATCCCGGGCAGCCCGATCTGACCCGAAAGGAGCACGGCCACCGGGATCTCCACCCCCAGAATGGCGAAAAGCCCGATCACCATCGGCATCAGCACGGTGCCTGAGGCGCGCATGATCCCGGAAAAGATCGTGCCCGCCCCGAACATCAGCGCCGCCCAGGCCACGATATGCAGCAACTCCTGGCTCAGGTCCACAATGGCCGGGTCGGTCAGGAAAAGCCCGATGATCTGGCGGGACCCTGCATAGACGATCAGCACCAGCCCGCCCGTCAGGATCAGGTTCATCGCCATCGCGGTGCGCAGCACCTCGCCCAGCCGGTCAGGCCGCCCGCGCCCGATCATCTGCGCGCCAAAGACCGAAGCGGCGATCGAGATCGAAAGGGCGGGGAACTGAACATAGCTGATGATCTGGCTGACCGCGCCATAGGCCGCCGTCGCCTGAACCCCGTAGGCATTGACCAGCCCCACGATCACCAGCCCCGCCAGCGAGCCCGCCACCACCTGAACGCCGGTTGGCAGTCCGATCCGCAGGATCAGCGCGAGCAAGGCCGGGTCGGGGCGCATCGCCCGCAAAAGCGCGCGGTCCGGCGCCATCACATGCCCTTTGGCCGACAAATAGCCGCCAAGCGCGACCAGTGCCGCCAGAAAGGCAAGCCCCGCAGCCAGTGCTGCCGCCGGCGCGCCCAGAGGCGGCAGTCCGATCCAGCCCTGGATGAGGGCGGGGGTCAGGGCGGCGCCAAGGATCGTCGCGAAAATCTGCGCCATGAGGGGCCGCACCGTGTCACCTGTCCCGCGCAGAAGCGATGCCGCGACGAGAAAGAGAAAGGTGAAGGGCATGACCAGGAAGCTCATCCTCGCATAGGCCACGGCCTGCCCGAAAATCTCGGCCGGTGTGCCCAGCAGCGTCAGGATCTGCGCCGCGAAATGCCAGCCCATGCCCGCGATCAGGATGCCGCCTGCCAGCGCCACGGTGATCGAGGTTCCGGCAACGGCCTTGATCTTGTCCACAGCGCCCGCGCCTTGCGCCTGTCCCACCAGCACGGTCGCGCCCGCCGAAAGCCCGATCAGGAAGGCGATGAACAGGAACGCCACCGGAAAGAAGACCGACGCCGCCGCCAGCGCCTCGAACCCCAGCATCCGGCCCAGAAAGATGTTGTTGATCGTCATCGACAGCGACTGAAGGATGTTCGTGGCCATCATCGGCAGAAGAAAGACGAGGAACGGCCGCCAGAGAGGACGGGCCGCAGAGGACGCGGCGCTCATGCCCGGCCCCCGGACCGTGTGAGGATCTGCCCGAGGTCCGGCAGCCGCCCGAAGACCGCGTCGATCTGCGCCTCAAGCGTCTCGTCGCCAGAGAGCCATCCCTCCAGCGCGACCCGCGCCGCGTCGAGCATCAGGAGCGCAAGGAGCCGTGACAGGACTGGATCGTCCGGCAACCGCCGTCCGATCACCTCTTGCAGGGTTTCGCGCAGGCCGAAAAGTGCACTTTGATGCAGCGCCATGATGCGCGGATGTTCGCGGGTCAGTTCGATCATCGCGCGCAGCGTCTCGATCCGGCCTTCCCATGTCAGGCGCAGGTGGGTCTTGAAAAGCTGCGCCAGATCGTCCGAGAGATCCGCGTCCGAGGCCGTGAAGGCCGCGATGGCCTCGGGCGAGATTTCGCGCGGCGGGCCGAGGACGGCGGCCTCTTTATAAGGATAATAGTTGAAGAAGGTGCGGGGGCTAATCCCGGCAGCCTGGGCGATGGCCTCGGTCGTGATCTGCTCGAACCCGTGTTCGCGGGCCAGCGCGAGGGTGGCCGCCTGAATCTCCAGGGCCGTCTGGCGGCGGCGGCGTTCACGAAGGGACATCGGTATTCCTTGGCAAGATTTGCAGTTTGTGCAAGTTTTGCATATGGAACCTCGGGCCGCCCCGTCAAGCGACAAAGGCCCGCGCAAGGCGGGCCTTCGTTTGCTGCATGACAGCGCAACGTCAGTTGGGGGAGGTCAGTTGGGCGAGGTGTCTTCGCCGAATTCGCCGGTGCCGCCTTCGGCCTCGGGCATGTATTCCGGCAGGGCCTCCAGTTCTTCCTGCGTCATCGGCAGGTAGACGCGGATGTCGTTCTGGCCGCTGCGGAAGATCTGAAGCTCTTCATAGGGCACGGTCACGGATCGGGCGCCAAAGCCCAGGAAGCCGCCCACATCGGCGATCACCGCCACGACCGCCCCTTCCGCATCCAGCACCAGATCGCTGACCGTCGAGATGTTCTGATCGTCAGATCCGTAGATGTTCTGGCCGGTCAGCGTCTCGGCGGTGAGGGTGCGCGGATCGGAAAAGGGCTCATACCCGTCGGGGGGCGAGACCATCTGCGCGCCGGCCAGCGCGCCGTCTCCGGCACCCGTCTGCGGCTGGGCCGCTGTACCTTCTGCGACGCCTCCGCCGGGCGTCGGGGTTTCGCCGGTCGTTGCCGTCGCGTCACCGCCCGTCGGATCGACGATGCTGGTCGACCCTGCGGTTCCGCCGGTCGGGTCGCCCGGTGCGGGGTCGGGCGAGGACATGCCGGGGGATGCCACACTCGGGTCCGCGCCTTCGCCGGTCACGGCCGAGGGTTGATCGGGCGGCGGCAGAACGGGGGCGGTGGAGCCCGGCGGGTTTGCGGGCGTGGTGCCGGTGGCATCGCCTTGCGTCACGCCTTCCTCGGTCGGGGAAACGATGTCGGTCTCGGTGTCGGTTGGGGCCTGCACCTGCTGGGCGAGGCCCGGAAATGCGGCCACCGAGGCGAGGAGCACCGAAGAAATGAGGGTGTTCTTCATTTTCATGGCAAGATCCTTCCACGTGGTTGCGATGGGGTTTGTTGGAGTGACAACGCCGTTCAACCGCGTTTTGTTTCGGAAGGATGGCTGCCGCCGGGCGATGCCACAATGCGGAAGGCGGGCCGGGGCATAGCCATTCGGGAACCGGCACTGCCCCGAGCGGGTTTTCCTACCGTAGCGCAGGCCGGCAGATGCCCGCCAGGTCGCGCATCAGGAAAAGGAGTTTTCCCATGAACGGCACATTTGATGGCAAGCCCGCGGGCGGCCCTTCGCCGCAACGGCATGAGGCGATGGAAAAGGACCTCGGCAAGCTCGAGAGAGAGCTGGAAGAGGA
Organism: Halodurantibacterium flavum; assembly: GCF_042681825.1. NCBI lineage: Bacteria > Pseudomonadati > Pseudomonadota > Alphaproteobacteria > Rhodobacterales > Paracoccaceae > Halodurantibacterium > Halodurantibacterium flavum. The sequence goes on along the minus strand of NZ_JBHUGH010000009.1, from coordinate 377,769 downwards.
AGTGGAGCACCCCGAGGGAGAGTTCGAGCATCCGACCTTTCCGGAAGGCGAGGAAGCCAAGGAAGAAGACGAAAAGCGCCGCGGTGGCAAGGGTCTGGATCGCGATCCGGTCTACGGGAACGGCTGATCGCCGCCGATCCTTGACTCCGTGCCTCAGAACAAGGAACCCCGGTAAAAACCGGGGTTCCTTTTTTGTCTCAGCGTTTGGCGTCCAGATCAGCCTCGGACCGGGCCAGATAGCTGCGCGTGATCTCGTCGAGATGGTCGAACAGCCACTGGGCCATGGCCTCTTCCTGCTTCAGGATGCCCTTGAGAACTTCGGCGGCGTGGGTGTCGCCCAGCTGTTCGGCAGTGGTGACGAGGATGCGATAGCTTGCGATTTCCATATGCTCGAACGCATAGCTGAAGAGCGCACCCTTGACGACCTCATCGCTGGCAAAGACGCCGCTCATATCCTGAAAGCTCGCCGTCACCTTGCTGGTGAAGTCCTTGAGCCCTGAGGCGCTCGTGTCATACCGTTCCAGTAGCGACGAAATCGCCTCGGCCTGACCTTTGGTTTCCTCGATATGCTGCTCGATGCGCTGGCGCAGCGCAGGGTAGTTCTCGATCCGGCCGGCCTGCCCCTTGAGCATGGTCAGCGCCTGTTCCTCGGCGGCATGGGCGTCACGCAGCCAGTCGACAAAGTTCTCGCGGATCTCGTTCATCATAATCTCCTTCCGACAAGGCAGGCCGGACCTCCCGGCGCATGCGTTGTCCATCGCTGCCCGAACAGCGGGAAGGCCAGGATGTTCCCGTGACGGAGCGTCAGGGAGCTTGTCGCCGAGATGGGGGGCCGAACGCGCAAGCAAGGTATCCTCGCACGTATCAACACACTGGTCATCCGCCAGAAGCGCGATGAGGGCGGGCAGGTCGTGCTGCCGCGCGTGGCACGGCTCGGGGCTGCGTCTTCCGGCAAGGATCCTTCAGGCAAGGATCAGACCAGCGTCGCCCGCAATTCCTGCTGAACATCGCGAAGGGCCGGCAGGTAGCGCCGCGCAAGGTCCGACACATCCGCCTGCGTCGCCGGCAGCCCGAGGTTCAGCGCCGCCACCACATGCCCGTGCGTATCCGTCAGCGGCACCGCGATGGACCGAAGGCCAAGCTCTACCTCCTGGTCGATCAGCGCATAGCCCTGTTCGCGCACAAGCGCGAGGCGGGCCATGATCGCGGCGGGGTCCGTCTCGGTCAGGGGCGTGCGGGCTGCCAGCGGGCGAAGGGCAAGGCGGGTGCGCGCCTCGGTCTCGGGCAGGGCGGCCAGCAGCACGCGGCCCATCGAGGTGCAGAAGGCCGGCAGGCGGCTGCCCGGCATCAGCGAGATCGACATCACCTTGCGCTGCGCCGCCCGCGCCACATAGACGATTTCGTCGCCGTCGAGGATCGAGACGGATGTGCTCTCGCCCAGCATCTGCGACAGGCGGTCCAGCGCGGGCTGTACCAGGGCGGGCAGGGGCATCGACGCGAGGCAGGCCATCCCGAGCCGCAGCACGCGCGGCGTCAGCGCAAAGAACTTGCCGTCATAGCTCGCATATCCAAGCTCGGTGAGCGTCAGGAGACAGCGCCGCGCCGTCGCCCGGTCAAGCCCCGCGGCCTGCGCCGCCTCGGCAATGGTCAGGCGCGGGCGGTCGGCCTCGAACGCCTCGATCACCCGCAGGCCCTTGGCAAGGCCGCCCATGTGGTTCTTGTCTGTCATTCCTACCTTGTGCGATATGCGAACAAAAGTCGTATATCGCACATATGGGGTTGAGGTCCACCCCTGCCTCCCCTAGCTTCGGCTCGGAAAAGGGAGATCACGATGGACAAGACAGTCCCCAGCCTTGCGGAGGCGGTCGCGGATATCGCGGACGGCGCCTCGGTCATGATCGGCGGTTTCGGAGGTTCGGGCGCGCCGATCGAGCTTATCCACGCCTTGATAGACCGGTTCAGGGCCACGGGTTCACCCGGCAACCTGACGGTCATCAACAACAATGCCGGCAACGGCCGGATCGGGATCGCCGCGATGATCGACGCCGGCATGGTGCGCAAGATGGTCTGCTCCTTCCCGCGGTCGTCGGACCCGCGCGCCTTTACCGAGAAGTACCTGGCCGGAGAGATCGAGCTGGAGCTGGTGCCACAGGGCACCCTTGCCGAGCGTATCCGCGCGGGCGGGGCGGGCATCCCGGCTTTCTACACGCCCACCGCCTATGGCACCGAACTGGCCGAGGGCAAGCCCGCCGCCGAGTTCGACGGCCGCACCTATGTTCAGGAACGCTGGCTGCGCGCCGATGTGGCGTTGGTCAAGGCGCATCTGGGCGACCGGATGGGCAACCTGACCTTCAGCAAGGCCGGGCGGAACTTCAACCCGCTGATGTGCATGGCGGCGGCCTGCGCCATCGTGCAGGTGTCGCGGGTGGTCGAACCGGGCGCGATCGACCCCGAACATGTTGTCACCCCCGGTATTTTTGTCGACCGTGTGGTCGAAGTGCCGGACCCGCAGCAGGAAGAACTCCTTATCCGTGCCGGAGCGACCCATCCATGACCGACAAACTCAGCAATGCACAGATCGCCTGGCGCGCGGCGCAGGACATCGCGGACGGTGCCTATGTCAATCTCGGGATCGGCTTTCCGGAGATGGTGGCGCGGTATCAGCCCCCCGGACGCGCGGCGATCTTTCACACCGAAAACGGCGTCCTGAATTTCGGCGACGCCCCGCCCGAGGGCGAGGAGGACTGGGACCTCATCAATGCCGGCAAGAAGGCAATCACGCTCAAGCCCGGGGCCGCATTCTTTCACCACGCCGACAGCTTTGCGATGGTGCGGGGCGGGCATCTGGACGTGGCGATCCTGGGGGCCTATCAGGTCGCGCAGAACGGCGACTTGGCCAACTGGCGCGTGGGCTCCAAGGGCGTGCCTGCGGTAGGCGGGGCGATGGACCTTGTCCATGGGGCAAAACAGGTCTGTGTCATCACCGAGCATGTGACCAAGGCCGGAGAACCCAAGCTGGTAGAAAGCTGCAGCTTCCCGCTGACCGGCGTCGGCTGCGTGACCCGCGTCTATACCAGCCATGCGGTGGTCGATATCGAGGACGGGCGTTTCCTGTTGCGGGAAAAACTGCCGGGTCTCAGTCTTGAGGCGCTGCAATCCATCACCGGGGCCACACTTCATACCGACGGCCCCGTAGGCGACCTGATCGTGCCGGAGCTGACATGACCGACGTTTACATCTGCGACTATATCCGCACCCCGATCGGCCGGTTCGGCGGCGCGCTGTCCTCGGTCCGGGCCGATGATCTGGGGGCCATTCCGCTGCGTGCGCTGATGGAGCGCAACGCGGGCGTTGACTGGGCCGCCGTCGATGACGTGATTTTCGGCTGCGCCAATCAGGCGGGCGAGGATAACCGCAATGTCGCGCGGATGTCCCTGTTGCTTGCCGGGCTGCCAGAGACGGTGACGGGCACGACGATCAACCGGCTGTGCGGATCGGGGATGGATGCGGTGATCATGGCCGCGCGTGCCATCCGCGCGGGTGAGGCCGACCTGATGATCGCCGGCGGCGTCGAGAGCATGAGCCGCGCGCCTTTCATGATGCCCAAGGCCGAAACCGCCTTTTCCCGCAATGCCGAGATCTATGACACGACCATCGGCTGGCGCTTCGTCAACCCGCTGATGAAGGCGCAATACGGCGTCGATTCCATGCCCGAGACGGGCGAGAACGTGGCCGAGGATTTCGCGATCAGCCGCGAAGATCAGGACGCCTTTGCGCTCCGCAGCCAGAACCGCGCGGCGGCGGCACAGGAAAACGGACGTCTGGCGCGCGAGATCGTCCCCGTGACGATCCCGCAGCGCAAGGGCGATCCGCGCGTGGTGGACCGGGACGAGCACCCCCGCGCCACCACGGCGGAGGCCCTGGCCAAGCTGCCGACGCCCTTCCGCAAGGGTGGGACGGTGACGGCGGGCAATGCCTCGGGCGTCAATGACGGCGCGGCGGCGCTGATCCTCGCGTCTGCCGAAGGCGCGCGGCGGCACGGGCTGCGGCCCGTCGCGCGGGTTCTGGGCGGGGCGACGGCGGGCGTCGCCCCCCGGATCATGGGGTTCGGGCCTGCCCCGGCCAGCCAGAAGCTGATGGCGCGCCTTGGGTTGACGGCGGGCGATTTCGCGGTGATCGAGCTGAACGAGGCCTTTGCCAGCCAGGGTCTGGCGACGCTGCGCGCGCTTGGCATCGCGGATGACGATCCGCGGGTGAACCCGAATGGCGGCGCGATCGCGCTTGGCCATCCGCTGGGGATGTCCGGTGCGCGCATCACCGGCACCGCCGCGCTGGAAATTGCGGGCCAGCCGGGGCAGCGCGCGCTCGCCACCATGTGCATCGGCGTGGGGCAGGGCATCTCCATCGCGCTGGAGGCCGTCTGACACTGTCGCCGTCCGACACTGTCATTGTGTCCCAAACGTCACGCCGGTCGCAAATTCCGGCGTGACTCTTTTCTGCGGCGAACAAGCTGTGCCTTCTGGCGTTCTTAACGGGAACTAAACCCGAGGTTGCCATTTCTGGCGCCGCACAAGCCTGGCAGGAAGGATCATCATCATGAAACACTTAGCAAGATCAGCCGCCTTCTCGGTGGCCAGTGTGGTTGCGTCCGGCGCGGCAGTCGCGCAGATGCCGGGCGATGTGACGCTTGGCGGGGGTGTCAGCACCCTGGGCGCCACGCTGGAGGTTTCCAGCCGCCTGACCGATCAGTTCGGTATCCGCGTGCCCGTCGGCTATGGCAGCTATTCCCGGACCGAGACCGTGGACGGAACGCCGCTTGACGGTGATCTCCGGCTGGGGGGCGTGGGGCTTCTGGCCGACTACTTTCCGATGGCGAACGGGTTCCGCATTTCGGGCGGCGTGTTCTACAACAACTACCGGATGGAAGGCGATGCGCGGGGCACCGTGACCGTGCAGGGCCGCGTCTATACCGGTGAGGTGAACGCCGAGGTCAATCCGCGTTCGGACTTCAGCCCGATGCTGGTGATCGGCTATGACAGCAACCCCTATAACGCCGGCTGGGGCTTTTCGGGCGATCTGGGCGCGATCTTCGGGCGTGGCTTTGATGTTTCGGTCACCGGGGAACAGGACGGCGGACCGCTGCTGCAGGACCAGTTCGAGGAAGACCTGGCCGATCTGGAACGCAGCATCCGTGACGACGTTTCCGGCTGGCGCACGATCCCTTATGTCAAGCTGGCGGTCACCTACCGCTTCTGAACGCCGTGCCCGTCACTGCGCCGCAGCCTGCGGCGCAGCCAGATCATCCCGCGTGAGGCGGGCGGTTGCAGAACGGGCACGTCCACCGCCAGCAACAGGACGCCGAGCGGGAGCATCCAGAGTCCAAAGATCGGCAGGACGGCGAGAAACCCGCCGATGATGAAAAAGATCGCGAGCGGTATGCGCCAAAGGCGCTGTTTCCTGCCCATCATCGGGTTGATGCGCTGCCCCATCCGTGGATAGCGGCGCATCATCGCATCTACCTGTCGCTGAAACCGCCGCTGGTCTCGGGTCATATCCGGCTCCGTCTGTCTGGCGGTTGACGACAGATAGAGAGGCGCCGCCGCATCTTCAAGAAGCCCGCCCCTGTCAGCGCGGAAATGTGAGCCGCCGGGCCGCCGCATGGAACCGGGTCGCGGGCTCGGGCCTTGATGCAGGGGCTGCCCGATATCGTCCCGCAGGGTGCGGGGCAGGGGGCCGACAGGCGGGACAAAATGGCTGAACTTGCGCGACGGATCTCTATCCTCGTGAACCCCGGCTCGGGAAAACGACGCGGCGCGGAAAAGCTGCGCGAGGTGACCGGGGCCGCCTCGGCCCATCCGGAGGTGACGGTCCGGAAGCTGGAACGCCACCGCCCGCTCGCCGATCAGGCGCAAAGCGCGGTGGCCGAAGGATATGACATCGTGGCGGCGGCCGGGGGCGACGGCACGATCTGCGGCATTGCGGCCGCCCTTGCCAAAAGCGGTCAGGTGATGGGGGTGCTTCCCTTGGGCACCTTCAACTATTTCGCCCGCTCGCTCGACATCCCGCAGGAACTCGGCCCGGCGCTCGATCTTCTGCGGACGGGTGAGGCGCGGCCGATCAATGTGGGCAGCGTGAATGATCGGCTTTTCCTGAACAACGCGAGCCTCGGGGCCTATCCCTCGATCCTCAAGTCACGCGAAGAGATCTACAGCCGCTGGGGCAGAAGCCGCGTCGCGGCCTATTGGTCGGTTCTGGTCGCGCTCTGCCGGCGCAGCCACTCGATCCGGCTGCGGCTGGTCGCGGACGGTCAGGAACATCGGTTCCGCACGCCGCTCGTCTTCATCATGCTCAACGCCTATCAGCTGCGCCAGCACGAGCTTGACGGCGAGGATATCATTCGCCGCGGCAAGTTCGCGGTCTTCGTGGCCCCGGATCTCACGCGGTTCGGCATGATCCGCACGGCGATCGGGCTGGCCACCGGCCGGCTGGAAAAGGCGCGCGATTTCACCCTGATCGAGGCGCGGGAGCTTCTGATCGACACCGGCCGCCCCCGCGATCTGGTCGCCCGCGACGGTGAGCGGGAAACGATGCGCGGCCCCTTCCGCTTTACCTTGCTGAGCGATGCGCTGCGGGTCATCGCGCCGGCTGTCGGACAGACGGCCGATCCGGCCTGATGGCAAGAATAGTGCATATGTCCGACCTCCACTTCGGTCGGGAGCGGCAGGAACTGCATACGCCGCTGATCGAGGCGGTGAACGCGCTGGCGCCCGATCTGACGGTGATTTCCGGTGACCTGACGCAACGCGCCCGCCCGGAACAGTTCGAGGCGGCCGCCGCCTTCATCGCACAGTTGCGCGCCCCGGTGCTGAGTGTTCCGGGCAACCACGACATCCCGCTCTACAATCTCGCGATGCGGGCGGTCCGACCCTTCCGGCGCTATCTGAAATCGCTCGGCCCGCTCGAAAGCACATGGTCCGCACCGGGGCTGACGGTTGCCGCGATCAACAGCGCCGATCCGATGCGCTGGCAGCGCGGACGCATCCGCCGTGGTTCGCTCCGACGGGCCTGCGCGGCCTTCCGGAACTCCGCCCCCGGTGATCTGCGCGTTCTGGTCCTGCATCACCCATTGCAGCAGGAAGAGGAAAGCGGCAAGGCCTCGACCATCGGGGCGGATGCGGCGCTGCGACGGCTGGGCGATTGCGGGCTCGACCTGGTGCTGTCGGGGCATCTGCATCGCTGGTCGGTGGCGCCCTGGACACGGCTGGACGGTGGCGGCGGGGGCGCGGGCAGCGCTGTGCAGGTGCAGGCAGGCACCGGCCTTTCCGACCGGCTGCGCGGCGAGGAGAACGACTTCAACCTCATCACCCGCGACGGCGACCGGCTGAGCGTGACGCGCTACATCGCCGGGCCCGATGACAGTTTCACGCCGCTGCCAATCCTGCACCTGCGGCGCGGGGACGATGGCTGGATGCGCGAATGACGGACTGGCCCGGCTGACAGCCATTTTTTCCCTTGCGGCGACAGGATACAGACAGCATCCATTCCGACCGGGGGAGAGAGCTCGACTCGGGCGGCACAGCGGACAGGACGGACAGGATGACATCGGCCAGCCAACCCCAATCCGGAACCGGGATAATCCTGCTCGCGCTCGCCATGGGCGGGTTCTCGATCGGCACGACCGAGTTCGCGGCCATGAGCCTCGTGCCCTATTATTCCGCCGATCTGGGGATCAGCGAGGCCGAGGCGAGCCACGCGATCAGCGCCTATGCGCTGGGGGTCGTGGTGGGCGCGCCGCTGATCTCGGCCTTCGGGGCGCGCATGTCGCGCAAGCGGCTCCTGATCCTGTTGATGCTGGCTTTTGGGCTGGCGAATGTGCTTGCGGCCCTCGCCCCGGAATATCGCAGCATGGTGCTCTTCCGCTTTTTCTCGGGCGTGCCGCACGGGGCCTACTTCGGGGTGGCCTCGCTGCTGGCTGCGTCGCTCGTGCCGCAGAACCGCCGGACATGGGCGGTGTCGCGGGTGATGATGGGTCTTACGGTCGCGACCGTGGTGGGCGTGCCGGCGGCAAGCCTGATGGGACAGCATCTTGGCTGGCGCTGGGGGTTCGGGGTGGTCGGGCTGCTCGCGATGATCACGGTCACGCTCTTGATGCGCCACGCGCCCGATGACCGGGGCGATCCGACCGCAAGCCCGCTATCCGAGCTTTCGGCGCTGGGGCGGCGTCAGGTCTGGCTGACGCTCCTGACCGGGGCGGTCGGCTTCGGCGGTCTTTTCGCCGTCTATACCTATGTCGCCTCGACCCTGCTAAGCGTCACGCAGGCCCCTGAATGGACCGTGCCGGTCGTCCTGATGATCTTCGGTCTGGGGATGCTCACGGGGACGGTCGTGGTGGGCCGGATCGCGGACCGTGGGCTGATGCGGACGGCGGCGGGCATCATCGTGACATCCTTCGTGATGCTGATGATCTATCCGATGGCATCGGGCAGTGTCTGGACCCTTGCGCCCACGGTCTTCATGATCGGGGCAAGCGGGTCTCTGGGCCTTGTGCTGCAGACGCGCCTGATGGATGTGGCGGGCCGGGCGCAGACGCTGGCCGCCGCGCTCAACCATTCCGCCTTCAACGCGGCGAACGCGCTGGGGCCGTGGCTCGCATCGCTGGCGATCTCGGCGGGATACGGGTTCGAAAGTTCGGGCTATGTCGGCGCGGCGCTGGCGGTTTGCGGGCTTTTGATGCTGGGCATCTCGGTCTGGGACCAGCGCCGGTCCGAGGCGCTGTCTCCCTGCTGACCGGCGCCCTCTTACGCGCACGGGATGCGCATAAGTATGTAACCGTCTTTCCGTGTTTTCATGTGCTTGCGTCCACCCTAATCTCGCCGCGCGGGGGAAGGCATGGCGGCGGCACGCAAAAAAGGCACGTTTTCAAGGCAGGTGGTGATGACCGTCATCACCATTTTTCTTGTTGGCTTGGTCACCGTTTTCATCCTCGGCTGGACGGCGATCAATCGGATCGATGCCGCCGCGGTCGAGCGGGAGACGCGGGTGGCCGAGCGCAGCTTTGCCGCCCAGGCCTGGAACCTGGAATACGAACAGCGTAGCGTGACCTTCTGGGACGACGCCGTACTGCGACTGCGCGAAGGCGACATGGCCTGGACGGCGGTGAATATTGGCGTCTGGATGCAGAACTACTTCGGGCATGATGAGACCTATGTTCTCGGCCCGCGGGGCACCTCCGTCTATGCCTCGCGCGGTGGTGAGACGATCCCAGCGGATCGTTTCGACGAGATCGCCGAAGAGGTCATTCCCGTCTTCCGCACCCTGCGCGGCAGGATGGCCGAGGCGTCGATGGGAATGGAGGATTCGAACGCCGCGATCGGCGACATTTCCGAAACCGCCGTGCTTCCGGGGCGGGGGCTGGGCTATATCGCAAGCGTGATGCCGGTTTTGTCGGATTCGGGTAATGTGCCACAGACGCCCGGGACCGAATTCATTCATGTCGTGATCCGGCACCTGGATCAGTCGTTGGCCGACAAGGTGGCCGAGACGTTCGAACTGCGCGATCCGAGGTTCGAGCCCGCGGGCACGCCAGGATCGCGGGACAGGCTCTCGATCCCGATCCTGGGGCCTTCGGGGGATGTCGTTGCGCAATATTCGTGGACGATCCTGCGGCCGGGACGCCAGATCCTGATCGAGGTGCTTCCTGCCCTGGTGGTGGCGACGCTGGCGGGGTTTCTGCTGCTCTTCAACGTGGTGCGCCATCTCCTGCGGACGTCCCATCAGCTGGAACTGCGCGAGGCACAGGCCCGGTTCCTGTCGTTGCATGATGCGCTGACAGGCCTCCCGAACCGGATCTATTTCGACCAGCGCCTGACCGAGGCATTGGACGCGTTGCGAAAGGGCGGTCCGCCCGTGACCTTGCTGAGCCTCGATCTCGACCGCTTCAAGACCGTGAACGATGCTATGGGCCATCCGGCGGGGGACGAATTGCTCAAGCAGGTCAGCCGGCGGCTTACCGGTCTGTTGCGGCGGGACGACATGGTCGCGCGGATCGGCGGGGACGAGTTTTCAGTGCTCGTCATCGGGCGGCTGCCGCCACAGGAGCTTGAGGATCTCTGCCGTCGGATCATCGGTTCCGTCTCTGAACCCTATGCGCTTGCAGTCGGCCCCGCGCATATCGGCGTCAGTATCGGTGCGGTGCGGTGCGACACATCCGATCTTGGCAAGGACGAACTGTTGCGGCGCGTCGATGCGGCGCTTTATCAGGCAAAGCACAGCGGACGCGGGGGATACCGGATCTTTACCGAAGAGAGCGAAGAAATAGAAAAACGGTGCCAGGAGATGGAGGTCGATATCCGCACCGCGCTGCTGCAGGGAAAGGATCTGCGTCTGGTATATCAGCCGCGCGTTGACTCGGAAAACCGTCTCGTGGCTGCAAAGGCTCTGGCCCGCTGGGATCATCCGGTTCACGGCCAGCTCTCGCCCGACATCTTTGTCAATATCGCCGAGGAACGCGGCATCATTTCCGAACTGGGGCGCTTTCTGATGCAGAAAGGGATGCGCTTTGCCGCGGATGTGGGGTTGCCGCAGCTCGCCTTCAGCATTTCTTCGCGTCAGTTTGCGCAAGAAGGTTTTGCTGACGTGGTGCTGACGACAGCACGCGAGGCGGGCCTGCCGACGTCGCGCGTCGCATTGGAACTGACCGAAGACGCGTTGGTCCGGACCGGGGCGGTTGCCGACAACCTGGACGCCCTGCGCGCGGCCGATGTCACATTGATCCTGCGTGTGACCCCCGACTCCGATCCGGCTGTCATGGAAAAGGCAACGGGCGTGAATGCGATCCGGCTTGACCGGATGCTGATCGCGCGGCTCGGTATGGACGGGGCTAACGACGCGCTGGTCAAGGCATTCTGCACGAGCGCCCGGGCCGCCGGTCTCTCGATCATCGCAGAAGGGGTCGAGAGCAAGGGACAACGACACCGCCTGGCCCAGCTCGGATGTCACCTATTTCAAGGCTTTCTGCTTGCGCGCCCGCTGGAAGCTGCGCAGCTTGCACGCCTTATGACAGAGATGGCGAGCCCCGCAGCACCGCGCCCCGACCATTGCGGCTGATCCGTCAGAGCCCCAGCGCGCCCTGAACCGCCGGCAGACCAGGTTCCCCTGAAAGGGTGGTCACGCCGTCCAGCCACGTTTCGAGAACAGCGGGATTCTCGCTTATCCAGTCGCGGGCAGCATCCTGCGGATCGGCGCCTTCATCCAGGATCGCCCCCATCAGGGCGTTCTCCATCTCCAGCTCAAAGACGAGGTTTCCGAAGAAGGTCGCCGCATTGGGACATTCATCAGACCAGCCCGTCCGTGCCAGCGTAAAGACCTCGGCGCCGCCATAGTCCGGCCCGAAATAATCGTCGCCGCCCGAGAGATAGGTAATGTCGATGGCCGTGTTCATCGGATGCGGCGCCCAGGCGAGAAAGACCGCCGGCCGGCCCGCCCTGTCGTTGCGCTGCACCTGGGCAAGCATCGCCTGCTCACCGGATTCCATCAAGGTCCAGTCCGACAGATCGAAATCGCCCGACTCGATCATGTTGCGGATGTTCTCGTTGGCGGGCGCGCCGGGCTCGATCCCGTAGATGGTGCGGTTGAACGCATCTGCATGGTCCGAGAGATCCGCGAAATCGGCCACGCCCAGTTCTGCCCCCGCAGGGTTCACGGCAAGCGTGAAAACCGCGCCTTCCAGATTGCGCGCCAGAACCTCCACCGCATTCGCTGCGTTCAGGTCGTCGATGAAATGCTGCTGCGCGGGCATCCAGTTTCCAAGAAACACGTCGATGTCACCGTTGCGGATGGCCTCGTAGCCGATCGGGACGGAAAGGTTGCGGATTTCCGGCGTGTAACCCAGCCCCTCCAGCAGGACCGCCGCCACCGCATTGGTCGCCGTGATATCCGTCCAGCCGGGATCGGAAAGGCGGATTGTGGAACAAGTCTCCGGATCGGCAGCAACTGCGGGCAGGGGCAGCAGCACGGAAAGACAAAGGGCAGAGGCGGAAAGACGGCGGCCGGAAAGGGCGCGGGCAAAGGTCATGTAGCGGTCCTGTTCATTGGGTCGATCCTCAAACGACGATCAGACTAGCGCGCGCGGGCACCGCTTCAAGGAAATGCGCCCCGGGCGTGAGGTGCCGGGGCGCATTTGATCATTCGATCACCGCGCAGGCGATCCGGTCGCCCGCATCGCCCGTGGGCTGGCTTTCATAGTCGTCCGGGTCGGCATGGATCATCAGCGCGCGGCCCATCACCGATGTCTCGCCCTCGGCAAGGGTGATATAGCTGTTGAAGACCTCAGCGCGCAGCATTCCGTCGCCATCGACATATTGGTTCGGCATGTCGCCCGCATGGGGGCCACCTTCGGCGAAATAGCCATGCGCGCTGTCGTCGGGGTTGAAGTGGCCACCGGCAGACTCATGGTCGGTTTCGGGGTCACATTCGCCCGTCTCATGCACATGGAAGGCGACCCAGGCTGACGGCGGGAGGCCGCCGACATCCAGCGTCACCAGAACGCCGCCCTCGGCCGCCTCGCTCAGCGTGGCGGTGCCAAGTTCCGTCCCGTCGGGGCTGAGGAAGGTTGCGCTGGCCTCCTGCGCGATGGCAGGTGCGGCGACGAGCAAGGCTGCAAGGGATGCGCCTGCGCAGGACAGGCTGAAGCGGCGTGACATGGGATATCTCCTTCGGTCAGGCTATGGAGATGCTGAACCCTGAACAACGCTCGATGTTCCTGCCGTGCCTCTTGTCGGCGGGTCAGCCTATCAGCTTATGCGCCCCCTGCGCGCCGCGATGGGGCGCTCGCGGGATCTGCAGGGCTTCGTTCGGCATCTCGGCCAGCATGTTCCGCAGCGAGATCCGCTGTTCGTCGATCAGGCGGAATTCCGGCGCGTCGCTATGGGTGGCGGCAAGCGCGCGCTCGTAAAGCTTCAGGATATTCCGCTCCCCTTCGATCAGGGCCACCTCCGATTTCTGGCAAGGGCGGGAATGCAGCGAAAATTCGGATTTGGCGCCATACCGCAGCGCGGCCCGAAGCGTGGCCGCAGCGCGACGGCGTGCGGCGAGCATCCCCGGCACCGGCAGGGTAGCACCGCGACGGCGATGGGCCTCCATCGAAAAGACACTCTGATCGAGCGCCTGCAACAGGGCTTCTATGGGAGAGTCATGTATCATTGGCCTGGGCTGCTCGGTGTTCTGCTTTTCGACAAAACCCCGGCGGGGTGGAGTTGTTCCCCAGATCACGCCGATTTATCGGCGCCCGTTGCCCCCGGCCCGTCGCCCGGCCTGTCACCCGGCGTGACGGGAAGCCCAGGCCTGACGCAACGCCTCGTCCAGTTGCGTGGGCGTGATCGGTTTTTCGATCACCGCCACATCGGGATGAACGGGCAGGTTCGACCGGGAATATCCCGTCGCCATCACCACCGGAACACCATCGGCAAGCAGCTTTTCCGAAAGCTCGAACGACGTCCGCCCATGGCTGAGGTTCACGTCGAGTAGGGCGATATCGGGTTTTGCGCGGGCGACCGCCTCGGCGGCGGCCTCAAGCGTATAGACCTGTTCCACCTGCTCGAAGCCCAGGTCAAAGAGGGTGTCAACCGTCTCCAGGGCGATAATCGCTTCGTCCTCCAGATAGAGGAGGCGAAGGTTGGAGGGGGTCCACCTCTGTGTCATAATCCACTTCCGTTGCTGCATTCCAAGGCAGATCCAAAACGGCCTCAAGCCCCTCCGGTTCCCACTCCATCCGCATGGTGCCGCCCATCGTACCGGTGATGAGCGACCGGATAAGCTGCGTACCAAACCCTTCGCGTTCGGGCGGGGCTATGCGGGGGCCGTCCTTTTCGCGCCAGCGCAGGATCAGCCGTTCGCCATCGCCTTCGTCCAGGCGCGACCACTGCACCTGAACGCGCCCGGTCGAGTTCGAGAAGGCCCCATACTTCGCCGCATTGGTGGCAAGTTCATGGATCGCCATGCCGACCGCCAGCGTTCCCCGCGCATTGAGCCGCAGGTCGGGCCCCCGAAGGATCACCCGCTCATCGCCATAGATCTGCAAAAGCTCGGGCGTCAGGACGTCGCGAATGGCGGTCGAGGCCCAGTTTTCCGCCGTGAGCAGATTATGCGTATGCGCAAGCGCCCTGATCCGCTGATCCAGCGTTTCAAGGATCACCTTGGGATCGCCCGTTTCCCGCCGGGCCCGGTTCACCAGCGCGATCACATTCGACAGCATGTTCTTCACGCGGTGCTGCAGTTCGCGCATGATCCGACGCAGATCGGCCTGCATGTCCACATGGCTGGTCACGTCGCGCACGTTCATGCCGACCGCGCTGACCTTGCCGCCCTGACGCAGCGGGTACCAGTCCACCTCCCATATCCGGGGGCTGTCGGGATGGGCGCGGGTGTTGCCCCGCACAACCTGCCGCAGGATCGGCTCGCCAGTGCGGAGCACCTTTTCCACCGGGCGGATGGCGGCCTCGCCCAGTTCGGGCACGATGTCCGAGATATGGCGGCCGATATGTTCCTCGACGGTAAAGCCGTGGATTTCCGCGAGATGCGGATTGACCCGGATATAGCAAAGGTCCGACCCGATCAGGGCCATCGCGGTCGGGCTGACGGTGTAAAGCTCCTCGATCTCTTCAAGCCGGGCGCGGGCCTCGGCGGTGGCGCGTTCCAGATCCTGGGCATAGCGCGCGACCGTTGTGACGTCGAAGACCGAAAAGACGACCCCGCCCGCGCCCACGCCGTCCGCCCGATACGGGGCAAAGCGGACCGAGACCTCGGCCTTGCCGTCAAGCGTCGAAAGCTCCCGTTCCTCCGAGATGCCCGTCGAGGCGACGCGGCGGCAGGCCTCCATCACCGCGGCCATGTCGAGACGCGCCCCGATATCCTCGAGCGCGCGACCCCGGTCCTGTTCGACAAAGCGGAAATAGGCGACCGCCTCGGGGGTGAAGTTGCGCAGCCGGAACTGGTCGTCCAGAAAAACCGTCGCGATCTGCGTGCTTTCGGTAAAGTTCGCGAGATCGGCATTCGCCTCGTTCAGTTCCCGGACCTTGTTCTGAAGCTCTTCGTTGGTCGTCGAAAGCTCTTCGTTTGCCGATTGAAGCTCTTCGTTCATCGACATCATTTCTTCGTTGGAGCTTTTCAGCTCCTCGTTCGAGGTCTCCAGCTCTTCGATCGTGGTGCGGATGGTCTGGCGGGCATCCTCCAGCTCGTCCTCAAGCTGGCCCACATAGGCCTCGTCGATGACGATCCGCGCCTCGGCATCGTCGTCCCGCGGCGTGTCCGAGGTCAGCGGCCGGAAGGTCACGAGCCGTTCGCCCTCGCCTATATCCTCGGCGGACAGCAGGAGCCGGGGCGGCATGTCGGGGCCAAGATCGGCCACCTCGATCTGCCGATGGCTGCCCTTGCCCAGCGTCAACCCGGTCAATAGCCGCCTTACCGCCGGCTCCAGCGCGGGCAGGATCAGCTTGCGCAGGCCGAGCGATACTGGCCCGCTGGGCACCTTGACGAAACGTTCGGCGCCGGGGCCGACCATCTGGACCTCATCGCCCGAGCCGACGATCAGAAAGGCCGGGGCGTGCCGCGCCAGCAGCGCATTCGCTACATTAACCGGCATCGCAAGGCGGGGTGCCTCGGTCTCCGGCGCATCCTCGGGCATCGCCAGGAGCGACGGACGATAGGCGCGCGGCAGGTCGAGCGGGCGGGCCGGCGCGCTGTTCCGGCGATAGACCCGCTGCCCCGCCGCGATCTCGCGAAAGCTGTCATCCTCGGCGCGGGGCGTCTCGCTCGGGCCCATGATCAGGTAGCCGCCGGGGCGCAGCGCATAGTGAAAGATGCGGGTCGCCAGTTCCTGAAGGTTCTGGCTGAAATAGATCATCAGGTTGCGGCAGCTCAGCAGGTCGAGCTTGGAAAAGGGCGGATCCTTGATCAGGCTCTGGCTGGAAAAGCGCACCATGTCGCGCAAGGGGCCTGCAACGTCATAGCCGTGGCGCGTGGGCGTGAAATACCGTTCGAGCAGGTTATGGGGCACCTCGGTGATGATCGAGTTCGGATAGGACCCGCGCCGCGCGATATCGAGCGCTTCGTCGTCGATATCGGTGCCGAAGATCGCGACGCGGGGGCGGATGTCGGTCCGCTCCATCGCCTCGGCGATCAGGATGGCGATGGAATAGGCCTCCTGACCCGTGGCGCAACCGGGGACCCAGACGCGCAGTTCGTCATCCATCCCCTTGCCGGCAAGGATTTCCGGGATCAGCCGGGTGCGCAGCGTTTCGAACACCTCGGGATCGCGGAAAAAGCAGGTGACGTTTATCAGAAGGTCGCGGTAAAGGCGCTCGGCCTCGCGCTTGTTCTGCACCAGTTCGCGCAGATAGTCCGAGGGTTCGTCCAACCCCAGCACGGACATGCGCAACGACACCCGGCGCAGGATCGTCGCATGCTTGTAGCCGGAAAAGTCGTGGCCGGTGCGGTAGCGGACGTTCTTGACGACCTTTTCCAGAAACTCGGCGTCGCTTTCGATGGCGGGGGCGATGCCGCGCCGACGGTCGTGGAAATCCCGCAGGACCGGCATCATGTCGCCCACCGGCAGCACCATGTCCACCGCCTCGGTCGCGATGGCGCTGCGGGGCATTCCGTCGTAACGCGCCTCGCGCGGTTCCTGCGCAAAGACGAGGCCACCGGCCTCCTTGATCGCGCGCACCCCCTGGCTGCCGTCGCTGCCGGTGCCCGAGAGCACCACGACCGCGGCCTGTTGTCCATGGGCGCGGGCAAGGCTTTCGAAGAACTTGTCGATGGGTCTGCGCATTCCGCGGGGGTCGGTGAACTCGACCAGACGCAGGGTACGGTCCTCGATTTCCAGCTGGAAGGCGGGCGGGATCAGGTAGATATGCCCGGCCTGCACCTGCATCCCGTCCTCGATCGAAACGACCGGGGCGCGGGTCCGTTTGGAGAGGATTTCGGGCAGAAGGCTCACATGCTCGGGGTCGAGATGCTGCACCAGGATCAGCGCGAATTCATCCGAGGGTCGTAGCGTCGCCAGCAACGCCTGAAACGCCTCCAACCCACCGGCCGAGGCGCCTACACCGAAGATGACAAGGTCTGAAGGCCCTGCCTCTGCTCCGTCTGGCCGGGCCTCTTCGGTCATTTTGCCGCATCCCGGTATGGTAAGTCGAACCGCATCGCGATAGAGCTACAGGATTGGCCCCCAAGGTCAATGGCATTTGCGGAAGGAGGTTGATCATGTCCGTCATGCCCGACCGGATGGAGGTCATTCGCGGCGTTTTCGAACGCTCACCCGTGGCGCTTACGCTCGCTGATCTGGATCGCGAGGATGCGCCGCTTCTGCTGGCGAACGACCGCTTTGCGCGGCTCACCGGCTATGGCGCAAGCGAGATGATCGGCAAGAACTGCCGCTTCCTGCAGCGCCCCGGCGAAAACGAGCAGGCCTGTGCCGATGTGCGCGGGGCGATGGAGAGCTTCAGAGAGGTTCAGGTCGTCTTTCGCAACTATCGCAAGAACGGAGAGCAATTCGACAACCTGCTGTTCCTGCATCCGATCGACGGGCCAAACGGCGCGCGCTACATGCTCGGCTCTCAGTTCGAGCTGGTGCCGCAACGTCCCGGGGCGATGCAGGGCGCGGCAACCCATCACGTCGCGGGGCTGAGCGACGATCTCGCGCGGCTGACGCGGCTGTCCGAGCAGCTTCACGCCGAACGCCGGCGCCATATGGCCGCGGCCGCGGCAAGCCTTGTGGCCACCTGGATGCGCAACCGCCGGATCTGAGGCCTTCGTTAACGCAGCGGGATGCGCGCCTCGGCGCATGTCCCGCGCGGCACACGGCGATAGTCGAGGCTCGTTTCAAGGCTCGCAGCCATGGAATTGATGATGCTGGTGCCCAGCCCGGTGCCTTGCGCGGGTGCGCCCGGGTCGAACCCGGCGCCGTCGTCGGACACGCGCAAAAGCGCCGTCTGCGGATCTTCCCGGCGCAGGCTGACCCGGATCTCGCCCGCCGCGCCGCCGGGATAGGCGTATTTCATCGCATTGGTCACAAGTTCCGCGACGATCATCCCGATCGAAACCGCCCGGTCCGCCGAAAGGGTGATCGCATCCGCCTCGAGCCGCAGGGTGACGTCGCGCCCCTCGTCCCGCAGGGTGGCGTCCAGATCGTCGATCAACGTGCCGAGATACTTGTCCATGTCCACATTGCGCACGTCCTCGGACGTGTAGAGCGCACGGTGCATCCGGGCGATGGCGGTGATGCGGGCATGGGTTTCGGTCAGCTCGGCCTTGGCCTCTTCGCTGCGGCTCCGGGTGGCCTGAAGACGCAAGAGCCCCGAAACCATTGCAAGGCTGTTCGCGACGCGGTGGTTCACCTCGGCCAGCAGCGCCTCGGCCCGTTCCTTGGCGCGGCGCATTTCAGCATCGGCCAGTTCCTTTTCGGTCCGCAACTGTTCGTTCGTGATGGCCTGATCGATTGCCGCGACCAGAAGCGACAGGAATTCCTCGCCGGCGGTCTTGGTGACGTAATCGGCCGCCCCCGCCTTCATCGCGTCGATGGCGACCTGCGCCTCGCTCGACCCGGTGACATAGACGACGGGCACGCGGATATCCGCAGCCCGCAACTGACGCAGCACATCCTGTCCGGTGCCGCTGCGCAGATAGTGGTCGAGCACGATGACCTTGAACGGCTCCTCCCGCACGATGCGCAGGATATGGTCCGGATCTTCCGCATGGACGACCTCGATCCCCTTGCGCCCGAACACCTTTTGCACAAGGCGGACGAGCGCTGCGTCATCGTCGACATAGAGAATTCGGGTCATCATCCCGGGACAGACGTTCACGGAACCTGCATCACGGCAAAGAAGAGGCCGAGTTGCCGGATCGCGTTGGCAAAGCTGTCATAGTCCACCGGTTTGGTGATGTAGACGTTGGCGCCCAGGTCATAGCAGCGCTGGATCTCCGCCTCGTCATCGGTGGTCGTCAGGATCACGACGGGCAGGCGGCGGGTGTTGGGATTCGTCTTGACCTTTTCCAGAATGTCGATGCCCGACATGTCCGGAAGGTTCAGGTCGAGCAGGATCAGCAGATAACGATCCGCCGAGACGATGCCGCTGCGGTCCGTCCCGAGAATATGGTCCAGCGCCTCGGTGCCATTGGTGAACGGCACGATCTCGTTGTTGACGCCCGCGCGGCGCACGTTCTTTTCGATGAGGCGCGCATGGCCCTCATCGTCCTCGATCATGATGATCGTGACTTCCTTGCCAAGGGCTTTCATCGTTGCATCGTCCTCATGATTTGCGACAGATCCAGCGGCAGCCGCAGAATGAATGTTGCCCCCGCGCCCAGCGTGGAGGTGACGGTGATTTCCCCGCCAAGGTTGCGGGCGAGTGAGCGCACATGCGCAAGCCCGATCCCCTCGCCGGCCTTGTCCTGCTGTCCCGACCGGCGGAACAGCTCGAAGATCCGCTCATGGTCCTCTGCCGCGATCCCGCGGCCGTTATCTTCCACCTCCAGCCGGATCATGCGCGGCCCGTCGCGGCGGGCCTTGATGCGCAGCCGGATCGCGCGGTCAGGGTGGCTATACTTGATGGCGTTGTCAAAGAGATTGCCGAGGATCTGTTCCAGCGACAAGCGGTCGCTGATGACCGGCGGCACATCCATGTCGATCACCACCTCGCCCTCCATCTCGGAGATCTGGTGCTGCACCGTGTCCGATGTTTGCTCCACAAGCTCGCGCAGGTCGATCCGTTCGGGGCGCAGTTGACGGCGACCGTCGCGGGAGATCTTGAGGATCGCGTTGATCAGCGCATCCATCTTGCGGGTCGAGGACCGGATGAACTCGATCGCCTCGGGCAGGTCTTCCGAGGCGGCGGCGCGCGCCTCAAGGATTTCCTGTTCCGAGAGCGGGCTGTTGTCGGCCAGCACATAGGCCTGCAACGCGCGCAGCGATGTCTCCAGCTCGCTCGTGAAACCCATCACGTTCACCAAGGGTGCGCGCAGGTCATGGGTCACGATATAGGCGAAACGCTGGATTTCCTGATTGGCGCGCATCAGGTCCTCGGTCCGCTCGTTCACCTTGCCTTCAAGGCTCGCGTTCAGCGTCTCCACTTCGTGGTGGGCCGCGCGGAGCGCGTTGATGTGACGCAGGATCACCATGATCGCGCCGCCGACCACGATCAGCATGGCAAGCGCGCTGAGGCCGGAGAAGATCCGCAGCTGGCTGCTGATCGCAAGGTGGCGCTGCACTTCGTCCTGGATCAGGATGTCGGACTGGTCGATGATCGCGTCGAGATCCGCGCGGATCTCGTTCATCGCGTCGAGCCCGGTTTCCGCCGCGACAAGCTCCTGTGCCGCCGTCAGGTCGTCGGCGTCGACAAGCGCGAGTGTCTGGGCCATCTCGCCGAGCTTGACAGTCACGGCATCGCGCAGATCCGGCAGGATCGATTCGCGCGGGCTGCCGGCCACTGCCTCGGCGAGCGTGTCCAGCGCGTCCCCCACCTGCTGGATCGACTGGGTATAGGGTTCAAGAAAGGCCGGTTCCTGCGTGAGCAGATAGCCGCGCTGCCCCGTCTCGGCCTCTTGCAGGGTGCGCAGTAGATCGACCGCGCTGCGCCGCACCTGCCGTTCGTCCATCACGCTTATGAAAAGTTCGTTCGAGCGGTCGGCGAGCCAGATGGTAGAGCCGACCAGCGCGATCAGGATGCTCGCCCCCACAAGAAGCATGAGCAGCGAAGTTCGGATGAAGGAGGTGCTGCTGACCGGCACGGCGCGGGGGTCCCTCTTGACGCTTCTGGCGGGCGTTTCACGAACCTCCCGCAATGGCCGGACGGAAGGGGCGTTCCACTTCTAATGCTTTTCGGCGCCTCTGCAACGCATAATTTTGCGGGATTTGCCGCGACGGGGCGTCACCACCCCAATTTCGCCCGAGCGGGCATACTGCTTGACCGAAAGCGGTTGATCTGACAGCGTTTACGCAGGCGATCCGGGCGGTTTGACCGTACGGGCGATCAGGGGCGGCAGCGGTGGCGGATGCGGATGTAGCGGTAGTCGGGGCGGGGATCGTGGGCTGTGCGGTGGCGCGCCGCTTTGCACTGGAAGGGGCGCGGGTCGTCCTGATCGAGCGCGGCGCGGATATCCTTTCGGGGGCGAGCAAGGCGAACAGCGCGATCCTTCATACCGGGTTCGACGCGCCGCCTGACAGCCTCGAACTCGCCTGCATGCGCGAGGGGCGGGGCGAGTATCTCGCGATCCGCGACCGGTTCAACCTGCCGCTGCTGGAAACGGGCGCCATCGTGACCGCCTGGACCGAGGCGCAGGAGGGCCAGCTTGACGCCATTGCCGCCAAGGCCGCCACCAACGGGGTTCCCGTCGAACGCCTCGGGAAGGCCGACCTGCGCCGCCTTGAACCGGGGCTGGGCGAGGCGGCACGCGCGGGCCTGCGCGTTGCCGGGGAAGACGTGATCGACCCGTGGAGCCCGGCACTTGCCTATGTCTTGCAGGCGATGACCCATGGCGCGCGCGTCCTGCGCGGCGAAGAGGTGCGGGCGGGACACTTTGACGGTGCGCTCTGGCACCTGACGACCAGCCGACGGGTGCTGCGGGCGAGGACCGTCATCAACTGCGCGGGGCTCTATGGCGACCGGCTGGAACAGATCCTGCTGGGCCATGGCAGTTTCGAGATCCGGCCGCGCAAGGGGCAGTTCGTGGTCTTTGACAAGGCTGCGGCCGCCCTGTTGCGCCACATCATCCTGCCGGTGCCGACCGCGCGGACCAAGGGGGTCGTGATCTGCCGCACCGCCTTTGGCAATGTGCTTGTGGGCCCCACGGCCGAGGAACAGGAAGACCGCGATCACCCCGCGACCGATGCGGCCACCCTGCGCGCCCTGCTGGCCGAGGCTGCGCGGATGGTCCCGGCACTGGCACAGGTTCCGGTCACCGCGACCTATGCGGGCCTGCGTCCCGCGACCGAGGAAAGCGCCTATCGCATCCGCCATGAACCGCTGCGCAACTGGATCACGCTGGGCGGCATCCGCTCGACCGGACTTACGGCGGCGCTGGGACTCGCGGCCCATGCCTTTCGTCTCTACAGCGGCGACGGCCCCGCGCATGACCCTGTGGCGGATCCGGTCTGGCCCCGGATGCCGATGCTGGCCGAGGATGGCGCGCGGGACTGGCAGCGCCCCGGCTATGAAGAGATCGTCTGCCATTGCGAGATGGTCACGCGGCGGGAAATCGAGGCGGCGCTCGCCTCGGCCCTGCCGCCGGGCAATCTGGGGGGCTTACGGCGGCGGACACGGGCGGCGATGGGCCGGTGCCAGGGGTTCAACTGTCTCGGGCGGATCGCCGCGCTTACGGCGGGGCGTCTTGATCCGCCGCTGGCCTGCGGGACGGGTGGCGAGGCGGGGCGGGGCGGCGATGGCTGACATCCTCATCATCGGGGCAGGGCCGGCGGGTCTTGCGGCGGCGGCGGTCACGGCTGCGGCGGGCCACCGCGTGACCGTGCTTGAACGCGAGGACGAGCCCGGCGGCATCCCCCGCTTTTGCGGCCACTCCCCCTTCGGGATGCGGGAATTCGGGCGTCTGATGGGCGGGCGCACCTATGCGCGGCGTCTTTCCAATGCGGCCCGGTCGGCGGGCGCGTCGATCCTCATGCGCCACTCGGCGCTTGGCCTTGGTCCGGATGGTGGGCTCGAGGTCGCCACCCCCGATGGTCCGTGCCGCTTCGGTTTCGACCGGATGATCCTTGCCACGGGAACCCGCGAGGCAACGGCGGCGGCGCGCCTGCTGCCGGGCGCGCGTCCCTATGGTGTGATGAACACCGGCGCGCTGCAAAGGCTGGCGGATGCGGGCCTTGTGCCATTTTGCCGACCCGTGATCCTTGGCAGCGAACTGGTCGCCCTTTCGGCGATCCTGACCTGCCGGGCCTTAGGCATCCGCCCTGTCGCGCTGGTGGAAGAGGATACGCGCCTGCGCGTGCGACCTCCGTTCAGCGCCTTTCCCCGGCTGATCGGCCTGCTGGTCCTGCGGGGCGCGACGGTGGACAACATTCGTGGCCTGCGTCAGGTCGAGGGCGTGGAGCTACGCCTTGCCGACGGCGGTACGCGGTCGATCGACTGTGACGGGGTGATCGTCTCGGGGCGTTTCACGCCGGAAAGCGCGCTGGCGCGGATGCTCGGCCTTGCCCTCGATCCGCTGACCGGCGGGCCGCAGGTCGATGGCGAGGGCCGCAGTTCGGACCCTCGGATATTCGCGGCCGGAAACATGCTCCGCCCGGTTGAGACCGCCGGCTGGTGCTGGCAGGAAGGCCGCGCGACCGCCCAAAGCGTGCTGGCGGATCTGATGGCGCAGAGCCGCCCGCCGGACATCCCCGTCCGGGCCGGCGAGAACATCCGCTGGGTCATGCCGCAACGCATTTCACCGGGGCAGGGCGGCACGCTCCAGCTCCGGGCCGGGGGGCATGGGCGCGGGGTGCTGGAGCTTTGGCAGGGCGACACGCTTTTGCATCGCAAAAGGCTGCGCCACGGGCCGGAAACGCGCATCCTCGTTCCGCTCGCGGGGATTGGGGTTCAGGACCGGGACCCGCTCCGGATCAGTCTGAAGAGGCCGTGAATGCGCATCGTTGCACTGGATCAGGGAACGACCTCGACCCGCGCGCTGCTGCGCAGCGAGCGTGGCGCGGAGGTGGTCCATTCCCTGCGTCACCGCCAGATCCACCCCGCCGCCGGGCGGGTCGAACATGACCCTGACGAGCTTCTCTCCGCGCTGCGCGACTGCCTTGAGGCCACGGGTCCGGCCGATGCGATTGCCATCGCGAACCAGGGCGAGAGCTGCCTTGCCTGGGACGCGGTGACCGGACGGCCCCTGTCCCCCATCATCGTCTGGCAGGACCGCCGGACCGAGGATATCTGCCGCAGGCTGGAGGCTGAGGGCGCGGCCCCGCTTGTCGCGTCCCGGGCGGGGCTTCCGCTCGATCCATATTTCTCCGCCTCGAAACTCGGCTGGCTGCTGCAGAACATCCCCGACGTCGCCGATGCACGCCGGACCGGGCGGTTGCGACTGGGCACGACGGATGCGTTCTTCCTGCAAGCCCTGACCGGCGCGTGTTCGACCGATGTGACGACCGCCTCGCGCAGTTCGCTCATGTCGCTTGGCGCGGGCGAGTGGGACCCGGAGCTTTGCGATCTGTTCGGCGTCCCCGTCGAGTGTCTGCCCCCGATCCGCCCGACCGTCAGCCCCTTCGGGTCCGTCGACGGCGTGCCGGTGCTGGCAAGCGTGACGGACCAGCAGGCCGCGCTTTACGGGCATGGCTGCCGCATCGCGGGCGATACCAAGATGACCTTCGGCACCGGGGCCTTCGCGCTGACGCTTACCGGGGGTCAACCGCTGTCGGGGCAGGGGCTGTTGCCGACGGTCGCCTGGCAGATCGGCGATGGGCCGATGCAATACGCGCTCGATGGCGGTGTCTATGACGCGGGCAGCGCGGTGGAATGGGCGATGCGCAGCGGCTGGCTGCGCGACCTGTCCGAACTCGACCGTTTCGACGCAGCCCCCGCGGTGTCGCGCGGGATCGTGTTCATTCCGGCCTTTTCAGGGCTCGCCTGTCCCTGGTGGGATCGCAGCGCCGCGCCCCTTCTGATCGGCGCCGATGCCGGCTCTGGCCCCCGCGATCTGGTGCAGGCCCTGCTGGAAGGGGTCGCCTTCCTCTCGGCCCGGGTGGTCGGCGCGTTGCAGGATGTCGGTGGTCACGGCGGGGATCGGGCGCTCTCGATCGATGGCGGGCTGAGCCGGTCGCCCGGCTTCGTGCAGTTCCTCGCCGATCTGATCGGCCGGCCCGTCATTGCCCGGGGCTTTGCCGATCTGACCGCGCTGGGGGCGGCGGATATGGCGGCGCTCGGCCTCGGGCAGGATCTGCCGCCCTATCAGGCCGAGGACCGCACCTATACCCCGCGCGACTGCCCAAGGGCCGAATGGATGGCGCGGTTCGAGGCGGCGCTGGACCGCGCGCGGGGCTGGCGCGCGCCGTGATCTTCCCGATTTCGAGCATGGGCGCCTTGGCAGCACCCGCAGCACCGTCAGCGCCATGATCCACGCATCAACCCGCAAACCGCGATGCCGCTGGTGGATCAGGTCCAGACGCGCCTTGCGGGGGATGCAGGCGCGCAGATAGATCGCATGGGTTTCGTCGGGCGAGCGGCTGCGCGCCAGCAACCGTTCCTCATGCCGGTGAAAGATGACCGAGGCGAGACCCGTCACCCCCGGCGGCACCCGAAGCACCCTTTCATAGACGTCCGGGCAAAGCTCCACATATTGCCGCAGGGGCGGGCGCGGTCCGACGAACCGCATGTCGCCGCGCAGGATGTTCCAAAGCTGTGGAAGCTCATCCAGCCGGTAGCGCCTGAGGATTGCGCCGCTGCGGGTGATCCGCCCGCCCTTGTCGCCCCCCGACACGCCGCTGTCGCCGCCGACATTGGTCATCGTGCGGAACTTGCACAGGCGAAACCCGCGATCCGGCGCGCGCATCCGTTCCGAAAGGTAGAGCACCGGGCGACCATCGCGCAGCAGGATGACAAGCGCCGTCGCCGCCATCACCGGCGCAAGCAGCAGACCCAGCGCGAGTGCGAGGGTGATGTCCGTCGCCCGCCCCACCCGCGTCATGTCCGGCCCCGCAGGTGCATCCATTGGGCGATCATGTCCTGCGCGGTCTTTTCCGGCTCTGAAAAGGAGTGGATCGCCTCCAGCCGCGCGGTGCAAAGCGGCAGGTCGGCCAGCGCCCCCGGCGGGGCGGGTCGGTCCTTTCGCGGGACAGTGATGCCATGGTTGTCGAGCGCATCCAGAAGCGCATCCATCCCGACCCCGCCCCCCGGCGCGGCGATGTTCAGAACCTGCGGTAGCTCCGGCGCCTTTGCCGCAAGGGTCAGGATCACCTCGGCCAGCGTGCCCGGCCCGATATAGGCGCGGCGCGGTGCCCGCGGGAAACGGTCGAGCATCAGCGGCGCGGCAGGCGTCGCCCGCAGCGCGTTCCGCATCAACAGATCCGTTCCCGCGACGTTCCCGATCCGCAGGAAGGTGACGCCGATCCCGTCGATATCTGCCACAGCGCGCTCCATCTCCAGCTTGGCGCGGGCGTAGTCCGAGTGTGGCGCGGGCGGGTCGTCTTCCCGGGCGGGGGCGGTCACGGGGCCATAAATCGCGGCGGAAGAGGCGACGAGCGCATGGGCCATGCGCGCATCCCGCGCCGCTCTGACTGCCGCGAGGGCGAGGCGGCGGTGATCCTCCCACGGGCCGGACCCGGGCTGACCGCTGGGCGTCGGCCCTGCCAGATGCAGCAGAACGCCGCCCCCTGCGGTCGCCGGAAAGCCCATTCCGGGCCGCCAGAGCATCCATCCCGGCGGCACCGGTTCGTGCCGCGTCTGGCGCAGCAGCGTAACCCGGCCAGTCAGCGCCGCGCATAAAAGACGGCCTACACGGCCCGTCGCCCCGGTGACAAGAAGTGGCGGCACCCGATCCCCCGCATGTTAACAGGGGGTATTTTATACATCTTCAGGTTGATTGCGAGCCGCGCGGCGGGCAGTCTGGCACAAAACCAGAACGGTGTGTGGAATGTGCAGCATGAGGATCATCGTCACCGGCGGCGCCGGGTTCATCGGCTCGGCCGTGGTGCGGCGCGCCCTGGCGGAGGGGCACCGGGTGGTGAACGTCGATGCGCTCACCTATGCGGGCTGTCTCGCCAACCTCGCCTCGGTGCAGCGGCATCCGGATTACATCTTCGAACACGCCGATATCCGCGACGGGGCGGCGATGACCCGCATCCTTCACAACCATGCACCGGATGCGGTTCTTCACCTCGCCGCCGAAAGCCATGTGGACCGGTCCATCGACGGCCCGCTCGATTTCGTGCAGACGAATGTGCTGGGCACGGCAACGCTGCTCGACGCCGTCCGGACGTGGTGGGACGGGCGCGGACGGCCCGCTGATTTCCGCTTTCATCATGTCTCGACGGATGAGGTCTTTGGCAGTCTCGGCTCGACAGGATTTTTCACCGAAGACAGTCCCTACGCCCCGAACAGCCCCTATGCCTCGTCCAAGGCCGCGTCGGATCACCTCGTGCGTTCCTGGGGCGAGACCTATGGGCTGCCCGTTCTCATCACCAATTGCTCGAACAATTACGGGCCCTTCCACTTTCCGGAAAAGCTCATCCCGGTCGTGATCCTGAACGCGCTCGCCGGTCGCCCGATCCCGGTTTACGGCACCGGCGAAAATGTGCGCGACTGGCTGCATGTCGAGGATCACGCCGACGCGCTGCTGACGGTGCTGCAAGGGGCGCGGCCCGGCTCGACCTACCTGATTGGCGGGGGGAACGAGGTGAGCAACATCGATCTGGTGCGGCGGATCTGCGGGCTTCTGGACCAGATCGTTCCCTGCGATGCGCCCCGGGCGCGGTTGATCCGCTTTGTGGCGGACCGCCCGGGACATGACCATCGTTATGCGATTGACCCTTCGCGCCTGCGCAGGGATCTTGGCTGGCAGGCCCGCATCCCGTTGCAAGAGGGGCTTGAACGGACACTGCGCTGGTACATGGAGAATGAGACCTGGTGGCGCCCGCTGCAGGGCCGGGACGGCGTCGGGCAGCGGCTCGGGATCGGGACGGCGGCATGAAGGTCCTGCTGACGGGCGGCGCCGGGCAGGTGGGGCAGGAGGTCCTGCGCCGCGTGCCGCAGGGCTGGGTCGTCTCGGCCCCCGGGCGCGCGGATTTGGATCTGGAGGATGCGGGGGCGGCTGCCGCAGCGGTCGCCGGGCATGACGCGGTGCTCAACCTCGCGGCCTTCACTGCGGTTGACGCGGCCGAGGCGGAAGAGGCGCGGGCCTTCCGCGTCAATGCAGCAGCGCCCACCGCGATGGCCGGGGCCGCTGCTGCCTCGGGCGCGGTGTTCATTCACCTTTCCACCGATTATGTCTTTGGTGGCCCCGGCCCGCACCGGCCCGACAGCCCGACGGCGCCGCTCTCGGCCTACGGGCGCAGCAAGCTTGCGGGAGAGGCCGGTATCCGCGGCGCAGGGGGGCGTTATGCGATCCTGCGCACCTCGTGGATTTTCTCGGCCCATCGCAGCAACTTCGTCCGCACGATGCTCCGCCTCGGGCAAAGCCAAGCGCAGATCGAGGTCGTCGATGACCAATGGGGGGCGCCCACACCCGCCGTCGCGGTCGCGGAAACCGTTCTGCGCCTCGCAGGGGCGCTGTCGAACGGCAGCCTTCGGTCCGGCATCTGGCATTACGCGGGCGCACCCGACACGACCTGGGCGGGGTTCGCCCGAGAAATCTGCGCGCAGTCGCGTTCCGCCGCCCGGATCATCCCGATCGGGTCAGAGGATTGGCCGGCGCCCGCGCGCCGGCCGCGCGACTCCCGCCTTGCCTGCGCCGATCTCTGCGCCGCGCTCAACATCCCGCGCCCCGATTGGCGGGAAGGTCTGAAAGATGTTCTCAAAGAACTTGAGGTTCCTGCATGAATACTATGAAACGCAAGGGAATTATCCTCGCCGGTGGAACGGGGTCGCGGCTTTATCCGGTCACGCTCAGCATCTCGAAGCAGTTGCTGCCGGTATATGACAAACCGATGATCTACTATCCCCTCTCGGTCCTCATGCTGGCGGGGATACGGGAAATCGCCATCATCACGACGCCGCAGGACGCCGCGCAGTTTCAGCGCCTTCTGGGAGATGGGGGCCAGTTCGGCCTGACCCTGACATGGATCACGCAGGACGCACCCGAAGGTCTGGCGCAGGCCTATATCCTGTCCGAACGGTTTCTGGACGGTGCGCCCTCGGCCATGGTTCTGGGGGACAATATCTTTTTTGGACACGGCCTTACGGACCTTCTTGCATCTGCGGACAGCCGTAACGATGGGGCGACGATCTTCGGCTATCGCGTGCCTGATCCGGAACGGTATGGGGTCGTGGCCTTCGGCGAAGATCACCGCCCGCGCGCGATTGTGGAAAAACCTGCCGATCCACCATCCTCCTGCGCGGTCACGGGGCTCTATTTCATGGACGGCACGGCCTCGGCCCGGGCGCGGCAGGTCCGGCCCTCGGTGCGCGGTGAGCTGGAGATCACGGACCTTCTCGGGCTTTATCTCGACGAAGGCCTGCTTTCGGTCGAGCGGATGGGGCGGGGTTATTCCTGGTTCGACACGGGCACCCATGCCAGTCTGCTCGACGCGGGAAATTTCGTCCGGATGCTGGAAAACCGGCAGGATACGCAGGTCGGCTGCCCCGAGGAAATCGCGTTCAACAACGGATGGATCGACCGGGACAGCATTCGCGATCTCGCGATGCGCTATCAGAAGAACGATTACGGACGCTATCTCTCTGCCCTTGCCTGCGGCTGAAGGGTCAAAGCCGGCCCGCCGCTGCGGCAGCCCAGAGTGCAGCGGTCCCCGTCCATGTCTGCCGATAGATCCCCGCACGCCGAAGCCCCTGCAGCCGGGGCCCAAGCGGCAATAGCCGGGCGAAGGCAAACTGGACGAGCCGCGCGCGCGCCTCATCCGTCAGAAGATAATCGACGGCGCCCAAGGCCGCGATATTCGCGTCGTTCCAGCGGCGGAAGTCGCCTTCCGCGAGTTTTTGCATCCGCGCCAGTGACGCCGCGAGCGTGTCGTTCCGGCCCATCTGGCTGGCGCCGTGCTGACGATAGAAAAGCCCGGGCCGGTCATCGCGAATGACGATTCCGCCCGCACCGGTGACAAGCTGATAGACCCACCAGTCATGCGCGGGCACGCCCATCGCCATGGGCGCGGCCTGCTGCGCCAGGCTGATCGCCGCGCGATTGAGGACGATCGTGTTCCCGGCTGCCACATTCTGGACGAGGGCGTTGGCAAACCCGAACGGGCGCCGCCAGCGGGGCGAGGGCGCAAGCGGCTTCAAGAACGCATCGCAAACCATTGTTCGTGAACAGTAAAGCGCAGGGCGCCGATCGTTGAGCCGGCCAAACGCCTCGCGCGCCCGCAACAGTTTGTGCGGAAGCCATATATCGTCCTGATCGGAAAATGACGCAAATTCATATCGTTCCGGGACATTCCGAAGAAGCGTGAGGAAGTTCGCGGCAAATCCCGCCTGCGGTCCCTTACTCACCTCGGCCCCGAAGGCGCGCGCAAGCTCGGGCCCTTCATCGACCGATCCGTCATCGGATACGAACAGGTCCCAGCCTGTGTCGCTCTGGCCGCGGATGCTGTCGAGTTGCTGCGGCAGGTAGCGCGCACCGTTGCAGAGCGCCATCAGAATCGCGATCCGTCCCTGCGCCACGGCCGTCCCCTCACTGCGGTCCGCCGATGCTAGGGTCGGGCATCGCGGCTGTCCACTCGCCCTGGGGTTGATCGGTCAGCTTTGCGGCATTGAGGACACGGAACGGTGGCCCTCACGCTCCGCCTCGGCATTGAGTTCCGCGCCGAGGATCACGATCGTGGCCGAAACCCAGATCCAGACCATGAAGGCAATGACCGCGCCGAGCGATCCGTAGGTTTCGTTGTAGCTGTCGAAATTCGACACATACCACGAAAACCCGAGCGAGGTGCAGAGCCAGAGGATCGTGGCCATCGCAGCGCCAGGGAGAACCCAGCGCCAGGGCGGGGCCGGGCGGTCAGGGCCATATCGGTAGATGACCATGATGACCGCGATTCCGATCAGGAACAGCGCAGGCCAGCGGGCAAGGGCAAAGACCGCGCCCCCGGCATTTCCAGGGTCGAGCAGGGCGATCAACGCCGGCACCACAAGGATGGCAAGGATCAGCAGGATGACAAAGAAGATTGCGCCGAGTGTAAAGACCAACGAGGTGGCCGTAAGCCGGAGGAAAGACCGGGACTCGCGGGTGTTATAGGCGATGTTCATCGCCTCGAAGATGGCCTTCATGCCGTTATTCGCGCTCCAGAGGGCGACGCCCAGACCCGCGGCAAAGCCGAAGCCGAGCTGCCCGCGCGGCTGCGCCACGATCCGCTCCATCTGACCGGAGAGGAGGTCGAGCACCTCCGGCGGCAGGAGGCCCCGCATCGCCTCGACCTGCGCGACCACCCTGCCGGGATCGGCCAGAAGACCATAGATCGAGACGAGCGCCGTGAGCGCGGGAAAAAGCGCGAGCAGGACGTAGAACGTCACCCCGGCCGCAACCAGCATCACGTTATCCGCCGAAAGCTGGCCATAGGTGCGCATCACCACCGCCTTCCACCCGCGCAGCGGGATCTGGCGCGGGGCGCGCAGGGGCGGGACGCCGGGGATCTCGGCACCCTGACCCGGATGCGGGACCGGGGTTCCAGACATCCCCCTGTCGGAGGTGCGACCCGAGCCGAGCGCAAATGCCACGCCCGCGCCAACCGCCGCAAGCGCCGCGCCGACGGTACGCACCTTCATCGCGCTGTCCTCATTGTGATGTCCTCTGGCCTTGGCCCATCGCTCGTCCCCTTTTTCGTCCTGCGGCTTCTGTTCAGAACTGGCGGGCTGCATTGCGGTTCCGCAAACTGTGACGCCAAAAGGCCGATGCCCTTTGTCGCGGGCCGTCGAATTTCGGGAACATTCGCCGCCGGGGTCGATTGGGCGGGCTCACCCGGCACACCAATTCCGACCAAGGAGATTACGATGATCGCTTTCACACGCACCGCTGCATTGGCCTCGCCCCTTGCCCTGCTCATGGGGACTGGGGCGCTTGCCGACTACGGCCCGATCGAGGTCGGGGGCTATACGCTCGACGTCGAAACGGTGGCCGAGGGGCTGGAACATCCCTGGGGGATGGCCTTCATCGGGGATGACCGCTTTCTGGTGAGCGAGCGCAACCCCGGCACGATCCGGCTCGGCGGGGTGGATGGCACGCTCTCCGACCCGGTCTGGGAGGCCGAGGATCTTTTCCGCCCGGATGGAGAGACGGAACGCAGCCAGGCCGGCCTTTTCGACATCGCCCTTCATCCGGAATTCGATGAGAACGGCTGGGTCTATATCAGCTATTCCCGCGAGACGGATCGGGGCGCCGCGCTGGTCGTGGTGCGCGGCACCGTCACCGGCGAGGGCAGCGAGGCGACGCTGGAGGATGTCGAGGACATCTTTGTGATGAAGGAAGAGGATCAGGACGCGAGCGCGCTGCATTTCGGCGGCCGGCTGGCCTTCGATCCGACCGACAATTCGCTTTTCCTCAGCATCGGAGAGCGGCGCAATATCTCGCGGGCGCAGGATTCGGCGGATCAGGCAGGCTCGATCCTGCGTATGACGGATGAGGGCGAGCCGCATCCCGACAATGTGGAATTCAACGAGAATGCCGAGGAAGGCGCGCCCGACCCTTACCTTTTCTCCATCGGGAACCGGAACGTGCAGGCGCTGGCCGTGCATCCGGTCACGGCCGAGCTTTGGGCCAGCGATCACGGACCTCTTGGCGGGGATGAGATCAACCTGATCGTCGCGGGCAACAACTATGGCTGGCCTTTCACCACGGCAGGCAGCGACTATTCTGGCGCGCCCCTGGGCGTGGGCGAGGCGATGGAGGGCATGACCCCCGCCGTTCATCATTTCCAGGAAACCGTCGCGCCCTCGGGCCTGACCTTCATCCCGGAAGAAAGCAGCTTTGGCGACTGGGCGGGTGACATGCTGATCGGCGGTCTTGTCACCGAAGGAATCATGCGTGTGCGTCTGGACGAAGGGCAGGTGGTCGAGGAAGAGGCGATCGAGATCGGGCGCCGCATCCGCGACGTGCAGGTTGGCCCCGATGGCGCGATCTGGGTCCTGACGGAACATGAGGATGGCGAGGTGCTGCGCCTGACCCCGCAAGAGGGCTGATCCAGCAGAGGGGCTGCCTTTCGGCAGGCGGCCCCTTGCGCGCAAAGCGGGCCGTTGTCTCTGCCCCCGTTTCCGCCATGATGCGCCCGCGAAAGGGGCATCATGGCGGAACTTCTGTTGGTCTATCTTCTGATTGCCGCGGGCGGGGCCATTGGGGGCGTCGCCCGGCTCATGATCTCCGAGGCGGTCGGCCGGCGCTGGGGCGGGGGCTTTCCGCTTGGCACGATGGTCGTCAATGTGACCGGCGCCGCGCTGATTGGCCTGCTGACGGGCGTGGTGCAGGCGGCGATGCCGCATCTCTGGACGGTGCTGGCCGTGGGGGTGCTGGGCAGTTTCACGACCGTTTCGTCCTTCTCGTTGCAGACGCTGATGCTGATGCGCGAAGGCCGCGTGGGGGCGGCGGCGGTCAATATCGCGGGATCGCTGGCGCTTTGCCTGATCGCAGTCGCCCTGGGTTATGGCTGCGGGCGGCTGGTCGCGGGGGGCGTCGCATGATCCCCCGGCACGTCGTCTGGGTGGCCGCAGGGGCGGCGGCCGGATCGGTGCTGCGGGCGGCGCTGTCGCTTGTCGTGCTGACGGCGGTGGGACCGGGCTTTCCTTGGGGGACGCTTGTGGTCAATGTGCTGGGCTCATTCGCCATCGGCCTTTATGCGGCGCTGGCGGGCCCGGGCGGGCGCTGGCCCCACCGGGCCGGGCTGCAGCAGGCGGTCATGGCCGGGCTTTGCGGCGGACTGACGACCTTTTCGATTTTCAGCCTTGAGACCTTCCTCATGCTGACGGACGGGCGCACGGGGCTCGCCCTTCTAAACATTGCGCTTTCCCTCACGCTTTGGCTGGCAGCCGTCTTGCTGGGGATGCGCGCCGGCCTATGGCTGAACCGGCGCGTTGTCGTCTGACCGCAGCCCGGCGGTCGCAAGCGGATCGTCATCGCCGGTCATCTGGCGGGCCTCTTCCAGCGATGCGCCGACGGGGGTCTGGTTGTTTTCCTCGTAAAGCTGGGCAAGCTGCTGCTGCCGGTCGAGGTTCAGGCTGCGGAAAAGCATCGCGAGCATCGCATAAAGGACAAGAATGAACGGCAGGGCGGCAAGGATCGCTGCGGCTTGCAAGGCCTCCAACCCGCCGGTGGCGATCAGCGTCAGGCAGATCGCCGCGATCAAGATCCCCCAGATCAGCCGTTTCGCCAGCGGCGCCTCGGCGCTGCCCCGGTCGGTCAGCTGTGCCACCACATAGGAGGCCGAGTCCGCCGAAGTGATGAGGAAGATGAAGATCAGCGTGACGCCGAGGATCGAAAGGAGGCCTGAGAATGGCAGGAACTCGAAGAAGCGGAAGAGCGAGAACGTCACGTTCTCGGCCACAGCCGCAGCGAGTGCCCCGTCCTGCGCCGCGTCGAGTTCCAGCGCCGCCCCGCCAAAGACGGCCATCCAGACGCAGGCGAGCAGTGGTGGCACGATCAGCACGCCGAGGATGAATTCGCGGATCGTCCGGCCGTAGGAAATGCGCGCGATGAAGGTGCCCACAAAGGGCGACCATGCGATTACCCAGGCCCAGTAAAAGATTGTCCAGCTTCCGGCCCATGTGCTGTCGCTATAGGGGTCGGTCTGGAGGCTCATGAATATGAAGTGCTGGAGGTAGTCGCCAAAGCCCTGCACCATGATGTCGAGGATCGCGACGGTCGGGCCGAAGATCAGCACGAAGGCCATCAGCCCCAGTGCGATTGTCAGGTTGATGGTGGAAAGCAGGCGAATGCCCTTTTCGAGCCCCGTGGCCGTCGAGATCATGTAGGCGATCACCATGACCCCCAGAATGGTCGCCTGTGCGGCAAATCCCTCGGCGATGCCATAGCGGAAGGCGAGGCCGCCATTCACCTGCAGGACGCCCAGCCCCAGCGAGGTCGCGATCCCGATCACGGTCGCCACCACCGCAAAGACATCGAGCCCCCCGGCAATCTGGCGACGGAACCGCAGCCGTGAGAGCGCAGGTTCCAGCACGACCGAGACGAGCCCCGGCTGGCCCTTGCGGAACTGAAAGAACCCGATGATGAGGCCGACGATGGAAAACGCGGCCCATTGGCTGATGCCCCAGTTGAAGAAACTGTACTGGATGGCAAGTTCCGCGGCTTGGGCGCTGCCGGGTTCGGCCATGCCATGGGGCGGGTCGTTCAGGTGGCTCATGGGTTCGGCGACGCCGTAGAACACAAGCCCGATGCCGAAGCCCGCGGCAAGCAGCATCGCCACCCATGCGTAATAGGAAAATTCCGGCTGGCTGTCCGGGGGCCCCAGCCGCGTGTCGCCATGGCGTGAAAAACCGAGATAAACGAGTGCGCAGACGAAGCCGAACATCGACAGAAGGAAGAACCAGCCGAAAACCCGCGTGGCCCAGTCAAGCCCCGCCTGCGCGGCGGCGCCGAAGGTTTCCGGGATCAGGGCGCCCACGATCACAAGGAGCAGGACGAGCGCGACCGAGATCAGAAAGACGGGCTGGCGGTAACTGTCTGACATTCCTTGTCCCCCCGGATGTTGGTGGGGGACAACCTGCTGCCGGGCAGGGGGTTCCGCCTCGCTGCGGTTCTGGCGAGGCTGGGCGCCAGGGGCCTGCCCTATTCCCCGCGGGGAAAACGCTTGGACTCCTCCAGTATGTTCAGGTCCATGTGGTTGCGCATGTAGCGTTCGCTCGCCTTTTGCAGCGGCTGGTAATCCCAGGGGAAATAAGCCCCGTTGCGCAGCGCTTCATAGACCACCCAGCGCCGCGCCTGGTTTTCGCGTACCGCCGCGTCAAAGCGCGCCAGATCCCAACGCGCGTCCATCGCAGCCCCCAGCCGCGCCAGCGTTTCCGCATGGGCGGGATGGTCCGCAAGGTTCGTCCGTTCGGCGGGATCGGTTTCCAGATCGAACAGCATGTCGGGATCGAGCGCACAGCGCACGAGCTTCCACCGCCCGTCGCGCAGACAGACCAGCGGCGCGTTCGACCCCTCGGCCGCGTATTCCATCGCGACCGGCGTCGCCCTGTCGCCGCCCGAAGCGAGCGGCAAGAGGCTCTCGCCATCAGTCCAGGGCAGGATCGCCTCCATCGAGACGCCCGCGATGTCGCAAAGCGTCGGCAAGAGGTCGATGGTCGAGACGGGGCGGTCGATGCGCGCGGGCGCAAGGTCCGGCGCCGCGATCATCAGGGGTACGCGGGCCGAGCCCTCGAAGAAGTTCATCTTGAACCAGAGTCCGCGCTCGCCCAGCATGTCGCCGTGATCCGACAGAAAGACCACGATCGCCTCTTGCCGCGAGGCGTCGAGCGCGGCGAGGATCTCGCCGATCTTGTCGTCCACATAGCTGATATTGGCGAAATACCCCCGCCGCGCGCGGCGGATGTGGTCCTCGGTGATGTCGAGCGCGCGCCAGTCGCAGGCATCCATCAGCCGTCTGGAATGGGGATCCTGTTCGTCATAGGGGATCGCCTCGCCGGGGGGCAGCAGATGGGCGCAGTCCTCGTAAAGGTCCCAATAGCGGCGCCGGGCGACGTAGGGGTCGTGGGGGTGGGTAAAGCTGACCGTCAGGCACCAGGGCCGCGTTTCCGCCCCCCGCGACAGGTCATAGATCTTTTGCACCGCCTGATGGGCCACGTCATCGTCATATTCGAGCTGGTTCGTGATCTCGGCCACGCCCGCCCCGGTGACGGAGCCGAGGTTGTGATACCACCAGTCGATCCGTTCGCCCGGCTTGCGGTAATCCGGCGTCCAGCCGAAATCTGCGGGATAGATGTCGGTGGTCAGACGGTCCTCAAGCCCGTGCAGCTGGTCGGGGCCGACGAAATGCATCTTGCCCGAAAGGCAGGTGTAATAGCCTGCGCGCCGCAGGTGATGCGCATAGGTCGGAATGTCGGACGCGAATTCCGCCGCGTTGTCATAGACGCGTGTGCGCGACGGCAGTTGCCCGGACATGAAGCTGGCACGGGCGGGCGCGCAGAGCGGCGAGGCCGTATAGCTGTTGGCAAAGCGGACCGACCGTTCCGCCAGCCGTTTCAGGTTCGGCGCATGAAGCCAGTCCGCCGGCCCGTCCGGGAACAGCGTCCCGTTCAGCTGATCGACCATCAGGATCAGGATATTCGGCTGGGACATGGGACCTCTCCGCTGGTTTGGGGCAGGATGCCGGGGTAAACCTGCCTCGGCTGGTCTGCAAGCGACCTTCGGCGGCGCGGGGCGTCGCGGTGTTGACGGCGGGTGAGTATGCCCCTTGGTTTGTGTTGATCCACCCTGACCGCCCCTATATGAAGGGCCATGATCACGCAAAAGATGAAATACGCGCTGAAAGCCCTGATGGTCCTCGCCGATGAAAAGGCGACCGGCCGCCATGCGCTGCGGATCGAGGAAATCGCCCTGCGGTCGGGCGCGCCAAAGCGGTTTCTGGAACATATCCTGCTCGACATCCGGAATGCGGGGCTGATCGCCTCGATCCGGGGGCGGAACGGCGGATATGCCCTGATCAAGGAACCGGCAACGATTTCCCTCAGCGAGCTCTTGCGGATGATCGACGGGCCCATCGCGCCCTTGCCCTGCCTTTCGCGCAAGGCCTATCAGCGGTGCGAGGATTGCGCGGATGAGGAAACATGCCGTATCCGCCGCGTCTTTGCCGAGGTGTTCTGGTCCTATCTTCTGCTGATCGATTCGCTGACGCTGGCCGACCTTTTGGGGTCGCCCGGCACGGCCGGAATGGTGATGGGCGACGGTATCCTGCCCGCCGCCAGCGCCTGACCGCCCTTTACAGTATCCCGAGCGCGGCAAGCGTCCTTCGCACCTGATCCGCCGGGATCGGCTGCGAGAAAAAGAACCCCTGCGCCTCATCGAACCCTTCGGCCGTCACGGTGGCGAGTTGCAGTTCGGTTTCCACCCCCTCGACCGTGGTGACGATGCCCAGGCTGCGGCCCAGCCCCGCGACGGCGCGGATGACAGCCATGGATTCCCGCCCCTCGGGCAGTTCGCTGACAAAGCTGCGGTCGACCTTGATCTTGTCAAAGGGGAACTGTCGCAGATAGCTGAGCGAGGAATAGCCGGTCCCGAAATCGTCCATCGTGATGCGCACGCCCATGTCGCGCAGATCGCGCAGGGTGCGGATATTCGCGCCGTTATCGTCCAGAAGGACGCTTTCCGTTATCTCAAGCTGCAGGCGCGCGGGGACAAGGCCGCTGTGATCCAGCGCCTCGCGCACGATCTGTGCCAGCCCGCCGCTGCGGAATTGCAGGACCGAGAGGTTGACCGCGACGCCGATCGGTTCGGGCCATCCGGCGGCCTCGGCGCAGGCGGTGCGCAGGACCCAGGCGCCGATCGGCTTGATGAGGCCGCTTTCCTCGGCGACGGGGATGAAGTCAGCCGGGGAGACCATGCCGAATTCCGGATGGCGCCAGCGCAGCAGCGCCTCGAAGCTGCTGATGGTGCCCGCGCGCAGGTTCACGAGCGGCTGGTAATGCAATGCCAGCTCATCCGTGCCGAAGGCGCGGCGCAGCGCGGTGCGCAGTTCCTGCCGCGCGCGCAACTCACCCTCCATCCCCGGAGTGAACCGGCACCATGTGCCCCGCCCCGAGAGCTTGGCGCGATAAAGGGCGATATCCGCGCCCTTGATAAGTTCGTCCGCGGAATGGGCGACATCGGCGGCAAAGGCGATCCCGACGCTCGCCCCTACCGCGACCTCGAGCCCGCCCAGATCGAACGGGTCCGACAGCACCTCGACGATGCGCTGCGCCAGCGCCACCGTCGCCTCTTGCGAGGTGGTTCGCGGAAGCACGATGCTGAATTCGTCCCCGCCGAGCCGCGCGACCGTATCGCCCGACCGGACGCAGCTGCGCAGGCGCATCGCCACCTTGCGCAGCAGGCTGTCCCCCACCGGATGGCCATAAGCGTCGTTGACCGACTTGAATCCGTCCAGATCGACCGACAGCACCGCGGGCTGCGCCCCGGTCTGCAGGGCCCGGTCGAGCTTTTCCCTGAACTGCACCCGGTTCGGCAGATCGGTCAGCGCGTCATGGCGCGACATGTGCATGATCTGACGCTGGGCCTGCACGCTGTTCTGTTCGGCGCGCCGCCGTTCGGTGATGTCGCGGAACAGGATCGTCAGCCCGTCCCCGGTGGGCGAGACCCGCACCGCAAGCCAGATCGCGAGCGCGTCGAGCCGGGCCTCGAAGCTCTGGGCGATCCGCGTCGTCATCACCTCACGGAAGCGGCGGTCGAAGGCGCCGCCAAAGCCACGGGGGAAAAGCTCGGCAAGGCTGTTGCCGATCTGGATGTCCTTGCGCAGCAGGCTGCGGGCATTCTGGTTGTAATAGGTCAGGCGCCAGTTGCGATCGACCACCAGCACGCCTTCGATCATGCTTTCGAGGACAAGCGAAAGCCGCCCCGCCGCCTCTTCGGCACGGGCGCGCGCGGCGGTGATCTCGGTCACGTCGCGCCAGATCGAGATGAAGCGTCCCGGGGCGTCCTTGCCATG
This sequence comes from Halodurantibacterium flavum, assembly GCF_042681825.1. Taxonomy (NCBI): domain Bacteria; kingdom Pseudomonadati; phylum Pseudomonadota; class Alphaproteobacteria; order Rhodobacterales; family Paracoccaceae; genus Halodurantibacterium; species Halodurantibacterium flavum. The sequence continues at coordinate 338,483 of NZ_JBHUGH010000009.1, read as the reverse complement.
CCGGACGGGCGCCAGGATCAGCTCCATCGGGATATGCGTGCCATCGGCCGAGGGCAGCGCAATATCGAGGCGCGACGTGCGCCCGCGCCGCACCTCGGCCGCGTGCGACCGGATCCTTGCCCAGTTTGCGGGGCCGACCCGCTCCGCCGCCGTCGCGCCAGGGACCGAGGCGGCATCGCCCAGCATCCCTTGCGCGGCCCGGTTCGACAGGATCAGCCGTCCGTCGAAATCCGTGAGGCGCAGGCCGTCGGGCAGGCTGTCAAAGAGGCTGGTGATCAGCGACTGCGTTTCGCGGGCGATCTCTTCGGCTTCGTGTTTCTCGGTGATTTCCAGCGCGCTGCCGACATATCCCAGAAACGCGCCATCCTCGCCAAAGCGCGGCACGCTGTGGTCGATGACCCAGGCGTGGCTGCCGTCGGCACGGCGCAGGCGGTATTCGGCGCGCAGGGGCGCATGTGCGGCCAAGGCGGCCGCGAATTCATCCTCGACCGCCTGGCGGTCGTCGGGGTGAACGAAATCCAGCCAGCCATGGCCGAGACATTCTTGTTCGGTCGTGCCGGTCAGCGTCAGCCAGCCGCGGCTGAAGAAGGTGCTGCGTCCCTCGGTATCGGTGGTCCAGATCATCGCAGGGGCGTTGTTGGCCATGGCCCGGAACCGCGTCTCGCTTTCGCGGAGCCGGTCGAGCGCGTTGCGCCGGTCCGTGATGTCCTCGGTCACTCCATACCAGCGCAGGACGATCCCGGCCTCGTCCCGCCTCGGGTTGGCGCGGGTGCGGAACCAGCGTGGCTTGCCCTCGGCCGTGATGATCCGATGTTCCACATCAAGGGGCGTGCCTTGCCGGATCGCCTGCTGCCACCGGGTGACGACCATGTCACGGTCGCGGCGGTCGATGGCGGCCAGCCAGGCCCCGCCCGTGCCCCGGACCGCCGGAAGCCCCGTCAGATGCTGCCAGCCCGGAGAGGTGATTTCCACATTCCCTGCAGCATCCGCCGTCCAGAGGATATGGGGCTGCAGTTCCAGCAGGGCACGGTGATGTTCCTCGCTGGCGCGCAGCTTGTGTTCCGCGGCCCGCAGGTCGGTCATGTCGGTGATTTCGGCCACCAGAAGCTGCTGGCAACCGTCCCCGAGGCTGAGCCGCCATTTGTAGACCTCGAACCGCCGGACCGACCCGTCCGGCATGGTCAGGTCCTCTTCGTTCAGGTTTGGCACGCCGCTTTGCAGCACCGCGCGGTCGATGCGGCTGAAGGCGTCGACCTCCGTGGCAAGGCTGATGTCATATGCGGTGCGCCGGCGCAGATCTTCAAGCGGGCGGCCCAGAAACGCGCAACCGGCCTCGTTGGCCCAGACATAGCGAAGCTGGTCGTCCCGCACGATCACTGGCCGCGAGATGCCGTCCAGCACCGAGGCAAGGAGCCTGTCGTGCGAAACTGCGCCGCCGCCGCGTGACGGGCCATTCATTGCCCGGCCCCACGGTGCGTCTTTTTCACCAAGCTGCTAGGTCTGTGTCGCACCCGTCCGGATTCCGCGTCGAATACTGCTGTCTAACATGTCCGGCTGTTAAACGAGTTTTGTCGCCCGCTGGTCGAACTGCAAGAGCGGCGCTACCATTCCCGGGAGAATTCCGCAACTGGGTTGCAGCCCTGTTCCGACAGGGGCAGAAAATCCTGGGTATCGTCGTCGCATCGTGGCGCGGCTGCACCGCCGCTTGCGAACACCGCACAAATGATCGCGGGGTCACGATGATCCTGCGGCGGCTGGCGTCAGGGCGCGACCATCTCTGCCACCACCTGCTTGAGATGCAGGTGGTTATAGGGCTTGTCCAGCACCCGGTCGAAGAGATCCTCACGTTCCCGCGCAAGCGCGCCCTGGGCCCCCGAAACGAGCAGGATCGGAAGCGTCTCGAACAGCGGATCGTCCCGCAGATGCGTCGCGAGTTCCAGCCCCGTCATCACCGGCATCATGAAGTCGGTGATAAGGAGCGCGGGCTGGTGACTTCGGACGAGTTCAAGCGCGCGGGCGCCATTCTGTGCCGTATGAACCTCGTAGCCTTCATCCTCAAGAAGGTCGGCGAGCATCTGGGCCAGCAAGAATTCGTCATCGGCGACGATTATCACTGCCATTGCAACAAGCTCCTCACCTTCCTCGGCTTTCGCCACGCGTTCAGTCGGACGCCGTCTCGATCCGGTTCGGGTCGGGGGTCGCAGCCATGGTGTTCCCTATAGTTAGCCCGCTGGACGACAGAACCAGCCCGAATGTCGCGGGAGTGAAGTCGCTGTCGCGCATCTTCTGGATCGCGATGGTGCGCACCAGCGTATGATCGATCGGCAGCCGCTGCAGGATGATCAGGTTGTCGTGCAGCGCCGAAAGATGTGCGGCGGGGGCCGTCATGCCGCTGCCGACCATCTCGACCGTTTCCCATGTGGCAAGCGTTGTCACGCCGAGATTGCGCAGTTCATTTGTCAGCGCCGCGAGAAACTCGGTCAACCGGGTCGGGTGAATGGCGGCGCGCTCAAAGCCGGTCAGCCCGTCGATGAACAACCGCCGGATGCCGCGCTTTCTGACTTCGGACAGCAGTTGCCAGCCCAGCTTGTCCAAAAGGTTTTCCGTCAGCGGATTCCAGAGCAGCGTCATATCTTCGTTTTCCGGCAGTGGCAGCCCCAGCGCCTTTGCCTTCGCGCGCAGCCGTGCGGGAGTTTCGAGAAATCCGAAATGAAGGGCGGGTTCGTCTGCGCTTGCCGCGCTCAGGAACTGGAGACCCAGGGTGGTCTTGCCGCTGCCGGACGGACCAAGGAGCAGGGTGATGGAACCGGCAGGAAACCCGCCGCCCGCAATTTCATCCAGATCCGAACACCCCGACCTGATCCGGGCTGAAGGCGGAACCGCATCGGGGAAGCTTCGCGCGGCCGTCGCCTCGTATCTTGGGTATATCGTCAAGCCCGTCGTGCCTATCTCGAATTGATGCAACCCGCCTATGGCGGCACTTCCGCGTGACTTGCGAACCTGCAGCCGTCGGATGCTGCGCACGCCGGCAAGATCCTCGCTGAGTTCAATAACTCCATCCACCATCGTGTGTTCCGGAGAAGCATCCTGAACCCGGGTGCTGGTGAGGAAGAGCACGGTGCATTGGGCAAAGGCGGCCTGTCCCTGCACCTCGGCGACGAAGGTTTTCACGTCGAGATCGGAATCCGCCCGGTCCCGCGCGTTCAGTAATCCGTCAAACACCAGGAGGCGCGCGCCGTGGCGCTTGATCTCGGAGCGGAGCAGATGGACCACCGCGTCAAGTCCGCTTTCCCGCAGGGTCTGGAAGACCGAGAGATAGATGATCTCGTTCCCGATCCGCTGCGGGTCAAAGAAGTCGAGCGTGCCGAGCGCCTGGAAAAGCCGGTCATGGCTTTCCGACAGAAGGGTGACGTAAAGCACCCGACCGCCCTGCGCCGCCCGGTGAAACGCGATCTGGTTCGACAGGATCGTCTTGCCCGCGCCCGGGCTGCCCTGAACGATATATGCCGCCCCTTCCAGAAGCCCGCCGCCCAGAACCGTGTCCAGCCCCTGAACGCCGCTTTCAATCCGCGTGAGATTTTTCACCTTTCAGCCCCTCAGCTTGGGTCTCGCCCGCGGTGGTGAACCGCCGCCACGACCATACCTATCGGGAAAGCGAACACAATGCCAATCCCACGCGGCACGGGGCCGCCCGTTGCTCTAACCCCATGCAGGGGGCGGCGGTCAAGCCTGACGGGCCTTCAGGGCGTTATACGATGTTGCTGGCAGAGAGCTATGGAACCTGTCATCCTGATCCCGACTTGAAGCTGCGTGACATCGATCCGCGCCCCGCCCCGGCGCGGCGCCCTTCAGGAGAGTACTCTTGCGAGACGAAAGTGGAGCCGACCAGACCGTTTTGGCCTTGCTTGCGGGCGGCGGTGAAACCGGAGCCATCGTGCGGAGCCATGACTGGTCGCGCACGCCGCTTGGCCCGATCTCCGGATGGTCGCCCACGCTTTTGTCGATCGTCGGAACCATCCTGCGGTCCCCGGTCGCGATGGTGGTGATGTGGGGCAGGGAAGGCGTCATGATCTATAATGAGGGCTATGCCCGTTTCGCGGGCGACCGTCATCCCGAACATCTGGGCATGACCGCTGCGGATTCCTGGCCCGAGGCGCGCGCCTTCAACGAACATGTCATGGCGACGGTGATGCAGGGCGAGACGCTGTCCTATCACGATCAGGAATTCGCGCTGAACCGCAAGGGCCAGCCCGAACAGCTGTGGATCGACCTCTTTTATTCGCCGATCCCTGGCCCTGACGGCGAACCGCAGGGTGTTCTGGCCGTGGTGCAGGAAACGACGGAAAAGGTCCTTGCCAAGCGGCGGGTCGAGGGCGAACAGGCCCGCCTTGAGCATATGTTCCAGGAGGCGCCGGGCTTCATGGCGCTGCTGGAAGGCCCGGATCATGTCTTCCGTCTGGCCAACCGCGCCTATCTGGATCTCGTCGGGCGCGACGAGGTCGTGGGGCAGCGCGTCGCCGAGGCCCTGCCCGAGATCGAGGCGCAGGGCTTCGTCGACCTGCTGGACCGCGTGCGCGACACCGGCGAGCCCCATGCCGGCGCCGCAACCCGTGTGACGTTCGAGAGCGGTGTGACCGATCGCAACGAGGAACGGTTCGTGGATTTCATCTTTCAGCCGATCCGCGACGATCAGGGGCAGACGAACTGGATCTTCGTCGAAGGCTATGACGTGACATCCCGCGTGCGGACCGAGCAGAAACTTCAGGTGATGATGCACGAACTCAACCATCGGCTGAAAAACACGATCGCCGTGGTGCAGGCGGTGGCGGCGCAGACCCTGCGCACCGCACCCTCGCTGGCGGAGGCGCGCGAGATGCTGGACGCCCGGATCGTCGCGCTGGCCCGCGCGCACGAGGTTCTGCGCGGGCAGGACTGGAAGGGGGGCGATCTGCGCATGGTCGCCCGGATCGCGACCGAGGGGCATGATGTGGCCGGCGACCGGGTGAGGATCGAGGGGGCCTCGCTTGAACTTTCGCCGCAGGCCGCGATGTCGTTTTCGCTCGCGTTTCATGAGCTCGCGACCAATTCCGCCAAATACGGGGCGCTTGGCGTGGCGGGGGGCAAGGTTCGTCTGACCTGGCTGGTCGCGGATGACCGGCTGCGGCTGGAATGGTGCGAGACCGGCGGGCCGGAGGTCCGGGTGCCGGAGCGCAAGGGCTTTGGATCATACCTCATCCAGCGGGTGTTGGCGGCAGAACTTCAGGCTGATGTGACGCTAGACTACCGGCCCGAGGGGCTGGTCGCCCGGATTGACGTGCCGCTTGCGCGGCTTTCGACGCATGATCTGCCGCCGGTCGAGCAGGCGCTGCAAAACGCCTGACGGAGAGATCAGTAATCAAAGCTTATGAATGCTGCGCGCGTTCGAATTGGACTGCGCCCTTTTCCCCGCCTAACGTGGGCGCTGGCGAAAACCGTCGCGGGCCTTTGCCTGCCGATGACCGCCATTCACTTCGGGGGGAGAAACAATGTACGAATTCAACCGTGGGCGCCTTTTGGGCGCCGTCGCCGCTGCGGGCCTGGGGGTGGCACTTGCGCAGGCCGCTTCGGCGGAAACGCTGCGGCTGGCGCATTTCGTGTCGCCGACCCATGTCGTCACCGGGTCGGTGGTCGAACCGCTGGCGCAGGGCGTGTCCGAGGCGACGGGGGGCGAGCTGACCATCCAGGTCTTTCCGGGCGGCGAACTGGGTGCAGGCCCGGCAGAGCAGTATGTCCGTGCCCTGCAAGGCGTGGCCGACATCACCTGGGGGCTTCAGGGCTATACCTCGTCGCAGTTCAGCCGCACGATGATCGCGGAAATGCCGGGCGCGGTGCCCGAGGGCATGACCGCCTATGACTTCCTCTGGAACGGTTATGAGGATCATCTGGCGCAGGAGTTTCCGGGCACCCGGCCGCTGGCGATCTGGGGGTCGGAACCGAACATCTTCATCATGCGCGACCGCGAGGTGCGCAGCCCCGCCGATGTCGCGGGCCTGAAGATCCGCGTTTCCGGCGCGATTTCCGGCGCGCTGGTCGAGGCGATGGGCGCCACGCCAGTGCAGATGCCCGCGGGTGAGGCCTATAACGCGCTGCAGACCGGGCTGATCGACGGTATCGTGACGGGCGCCAGCGCGGTCGCGGACTTCAAGCTGAACGAGGTTGCGAATACCTACAGCATCGGCGCGCCCCTTGGCCTCATCACCTTTTACCTCGTGATGAACGAGGCGCGGTATCAGGGCCTGTCCGAGGAATTCCGCGCGGCCATCGACGCCAACAGCGGCCGCAGCCTGTCGCAAAGCGGCGAAGAAGGCTGGAACGCCCGCGCCGACGACACCATCGAGATGCTGCGGGCAGACGGCTCCAAGACGGTGATCGACCTCACGGACGAGGAAATCGCGGCTTTTGCCGAGGTGCTCGAACCGCTGACCGCGCAGCTTGTCGCCGCCATCCCCGGCGGCGAAGAAGCGCTGGCCGCCATGCGGGGCGAGTGAGACCGGCCATGCTGTCGAAGATGGACTATGCGGTCGGTCTCCTGATCCGGCTTTGCGCCGCGGTGGGCACGATCGGGCTGTTCTTCGTCGTCTGTGTCATCCTGCGCGACGTGGTCGGGCGGAACATGATGCAGCCGCTGGCGGGGGCGCAGGATATCGCGCAGATGGGCATGGTCCTGATCGTCTTTGGCGGCATGGCACTTTGCGACCGGCGGGGCGGGCATGTATCGGTCGATGTGTTCGAGCGGATGTTTCCCCGCTGGCTCAACCGCTGGTCGGATATTCTCAGCGCGCTTCTGGGCGCGCTGATCTTCGCGGGGATCGCATGGACGGTCTATGAATCGTCCAAGCTTTCGCAATTGCTGAACCTGTCCACCAACGTGATCCGTCTGCCCAAGGCCGAGTTCCAGTGGGCGCTGACCTTCTTTGCCGCCGTCACCTCGCTCGGGATGCTGATGCGGGCGGCGTTGATCCTTGCGGGCGCGCCGCGGGCGGAGGACGACCAATGACCCCTATGATGACCGGCCTCACCGGCATGGCGATCCTGATCGTCCTTCTGGTGCTGCGCGTGCCTGTGGCCTTTGCGATGTTCGCCGTGGGTTTCGTGGGGATCTGGGTGCTCAGCGGGCTGCCTGTCGCCATGAGCCTGATGGCGTCGGAAAGCTTCACGCTCGCCTCATCCGCCGAACTGGTCGTGGTGCCGCTCTTTATTCTGATGGGAAATGTCGCCAGCGCCACGGGCATGAGCCGCGCGCTCTACGATGCGGCCTATGCCATCGTCGGGCCGATCCGGGGCGGTCTTGCCTCGGCCACGGTGATTGGTTGCGGCGGGTTTGCGGCGCTTTCGGGGTCATCCGTCGCCTCGGCCCTGACGATGGGCAAGGTCTCGATGGCCGAGATGGAGCGGTTCGGCTATGACACACGTCTTTCCACGGGGGTCGTGGCGGCGGGCGGGACGCTCGGCATCCTGATCCCGCCATCCACCGGTTTCGTAATCTACGCGATCCTGACGCAGCAATCGATCGGACGGCTGTTCCTTGCGGGCGTTCTGCCGGGGCTGATGCTGCTGGGGCTGTTCATCCTGACGGTGACGATCCTCTGCTGGATCAAGCCGGAGCTTGGGCCGCGCGGACCGCGCAGCAGCCTGCATCAGCTTTTCACCGCGCTTGCCCGTGCGATCCCGATCCTTGCGATCATCGTGCTGACCATCGGCGGCATCTATGGCGGGATCTTTTCGCCGGTCGAGGCCGCGGCGGTGGGCGCGGGCCTTGTCGTGATCGCGGGCGCACTGATGGGTCGCCTGTCGCTGCGCGTCCTGTGGGAGGCCGGTCGCGATTCCATCATCACCACGGCGACGGTGATGCTGATCCTGATCGCGGCGCATATGATAAACCCGTTCCTTGCGCTCAGCCATATTCCGCAGGCGGTGGGCGGCTTCCTTGCGGGGCTCGACATTCCCGCGGTGGGTGTGCTGGCGCTGATCCTGCTCTGCTACCTCGTGCTCGGCTGTTTCCTCGAGGGGTTCGCGATGCTCGTCCTGACGCTGCCGATCTTCTTTCCGGTCATCATCCAGTTGGGGATCGACCCGATCTGGTTCGGCGTCCTCGTCGTGCTGACGCTGGAAATGGGCCTGATCTCACCGCCCGTGGGCGTCAATATCTTCATCGTGAAATCCGTGGCGCGCCATGTGCCGCTGGAAAAGATCTTCGTCGGCGTCGCACCCTTCTGGGTCGCCATGCTGGTGGCGCTGCTCTTGCTGGTGGCCTTCCCGCAGATTGCGCTGCTGCTTCCCAACACCATGATACGCTGAGAGGCCCGAGATGACGGAACCCTGCTACGATATCGCCCATCTGGGGCATGTGGAAATCTACACCGACCGTTTCGAGCAAAGCCTCGACTTCTTTACGCGGGTCTATGGGCTGAAGCTTTCGGCGCAGGACGGCGACAGCGCCTGGCTGCGCGCCTGGGACGATTACGAATTCCACTCGCTCAAACTGACCCGCGCCGCCACGACCGGGGTGGGCCATATCGCCTATCGCGCCGCAAGCCCCGAGGCGCTGGACCGGCGCGTAAAGGCGATCGAGGCGTCGGGCTACAAGACCCATGGCTGGGTCGAGGGCGACCTGGGCCACGGCCGCGCCTTCCGGTTCGAGGATCCGTTCGGCCATGTGTTCGAGATCTATTACGACACGAACCGCTATGTCGCCGAAGCGGCGGATCGCGCCGCGCTCAAGAACACGGCCTCGGCCTTCACCGGTGCTGCGCCCCGGCGGCTTGACCATGTGAACCTGCTGGCCGCGGACGTGACCGAGTTTCGCCGGTTCATGGAGACCTGTCTGGGCAGCCGTGTGACCGAGATGATCCAGCTCGATAACGGGCGGATCGGGGGCTGCTGGTTCACGATCAACAACAAGACCTATGATCTTGCCTGCACCGAGGAACATGGCGGCGGCAATGCCCGGCTGCACCACGTCACCTACGCCACCGACCAGCGCGAGGACATCCTGCGCGCCGCCGACATCTTTCTGCAGAACGGGGTTCATATCGAGACCGGGCCGCACAAGCACGCCATTCAGGGCACGTTCTTCCTTTATGTCTGGGAGCCCGCCGGAAACCGGGTCGAGCTTGCCAATGCCGGCGCGCGGCTGATCCTTGCCCCCGACTGGGAGCCGGTGATCTGGACCGAGGCCGAGCGTCGCAAGGGCCAGGCCTGGGGGCTGAAGACGATCGAGACATTCCACACGCACGGAACGCCGCCTGTCGCGGCAAAGGAGTAAAGACCCATGGCAAAAACCGCACTTGTCGTCAGCGCCCATTCCGCCGATTTCGTCTGGCGCTGCGGCGGCGCCATCGCCCTGCATCAGGAAAAAGGCTATGAGGTGACGGTCGTCTGTCTCTCCTACGGCGAGCGGGGTGAGAGCGCGAAGCTCTGGAAGCAGGACGGCATGACGCTGGAAAAGGTCAAGGCCGCCCGCCGGACCGAGGCCGAGAATGCCGCCGCCGCCCTGGGCGTGCATGACATCCAGTTCTTCGACTGTGGGGATTATCCGCTGGAGCTGGACCGGGAAGCGAAATACCGGCTGGTCGATGTGATCCGCAAGGTGCAGCCCGCCTTCATGATGTCGCATTCCCAGTGGGACCCCTATAACACCGACCACATGTATGCGACGACCGTCGCGCTTGAGGCACGGATGATCGCGCAGGCCTGGGGCCACAACCCGGGCGAAAAGGTTCTGGGCGCGCCGCAACTTTACCTGTTCGAGCCGCATCAGACCGAGCAGATGAAGTGGAAGCCGGACGTGTTTCTCGACATCTCTCCGGTCTGGGAAAAGAAGTGGAACGCGATCAAGTGCATGGAGGGGCAAGAGCATCTCTGGCACTATTATGAAAACGTCGGCGAGAACCGGGGCAACCATTTCATGCGCAACTCCGGCGGCCAGTCCGGCGGGCGCAAGGCCACCCACGCCGAGGGGTTCCAGTCGATCTTTCCGCGCACGGTGGATGAACTCTGATGGGGGTCGTCGTTCAGAATATCGAGCGCGCCGATGCGGAGGTGATCCGTGCCCTTGGCGAATGCGGCGTCGCGACCGTGCATGAGGCGCAGGGGCGCCGAGGGCTGATGGGGCCGTCCATGCGCCCGATCCAGATGGACCGCGCGATCGCCGGCAGCGCCGTCACGATCTCGGCCCCGCCCGGGGATAACTGGATGCTGCATGTGGCGATCGAGCAACTCCGTGAGGGGGATGTTCTGGTGCTCGCGCCGACCTCGCCCTGTTCGGACGGGTATTTCGGCGATCTGCTGGCAACTTCGGCGATGGCACGCGGCTGCGGGGCGCTGATCATCGACGCCGGCGTTCGCGATACGGCGGATCTGCGCCGGATGGGTTTCCTCGTCTGGTCGAGCGCGGTTCACGCCCAGGGCACGGTGAAAGAGACGCTGGGTTCGGTCAATGTCCCGGTTGTCTGTGCCGGCGCCCATGTGCGCCCCGGCGACGTGATCCTGGCCGATGACGATGGCGTCTGCGTGGTTGCGCGCGAGGATGCGGCCGAGGTGCTGAAAAAGGCGCAGGCCCGTATCGCCGCCGAGGGGGAAAAGCGTGACCGACTGGCGGCGGGGGAACTGGGCCTCGACATCTACAAGATGCGCGAGAGGCTGGCGGAAAAGGGCCTGAAATATGTCTGACGGCGTCCGGGCGATGTGGATGCGGGGCGGCACGTCGAAGGGCGGATATTTCCTGGCCGGGGATCTGCCCGCCGAACGCGACGCCTTTTTGCTGCGGGCGATGGGGTCGCCCGATCCGCGCCAGATCGACGGAATGGGCGGGGCCGACCCGCTTACCTCCAAGGTGGCGGTCGTGCGGAAATCGGCGCGGCCCGACGCGGATGTGGATTATCTGTTCCTGCAGGTTTTCGTCGATCAGGCCGTGGTGACGGATGCGCAGAACTGCGGCAATATTCTGGCCGGTGTCGGCCCTTTCGCGCTGGAACGGGGGCTGGTTCAGGCGCAGGACGGCCGGACCGAGGTGCGGATCTACATGGAAAACACGGGCCAGCTTGCCATCGCGACGGTGGAAACGCCGGGTGGCCGGGTGGCCTATGACGGCGCGGCGCGGATCGACGGGGTGCCGGGGACGGCGGCGCCCGTGCCCATCGTCTTTGCCGATACGGCAGGGTCGTCCTGCGGGGCGCTGCTGCCGACCGGGAATGCGGTGGATGTGATCGAGGGCGTGGCCTGCACGCTGATCGACAACGGGATGCCCTGCGTCGTGATCGCCGCGGCCGATCTGGGTGCTTCGGGGTATGAGACCCCGGCCGAGCTGGAGGCAAACGCAACGCTCCGCCAGCGGTTGGAGTCGATCCGGCTTGCGGCAGGTCCCATGATGAACCTTGGCGATGTGCGCGAAAAATCGGTGCCCAAGATGACGATGGTGGCGCCGCCGCAATCGGGCGGGGCGATCATGACACGCACCTTCATCCCGCATCGCTGCCACAAGGCGATCGGCGTTCTGGGCGCGGTCAGTGTGGCCACCGCCTGCCTTTTGCCCGAAGGTCCTGCGGCCCGGCTTGCCGTCGTGCCCGGGGGGGACGAAAAGCTCTTGTCGGTGGAACATCCGACCGGCGAGATGAGCGTGGTCGCCACAATGGAGGGCGATCAGGTCGCACGGGCCGCCGTCCTGCGGACGGCCCGCAAACTGTTCGACGGCGAGATATTCGTCTGAAAGGGGCGTGCCATGAAGATCGGGTTTATCGGGTTCGGTGAGGCCGCGCGGGCCTTTTGCGATACGCTGCGGGTTGTCGAGCCTTCGCTTCGCTTTGCCGCCTGGGACCGCTTGTCGACCGAAGACGCGATGCGCGCCGCCATGGCCGAGCGTGGGGTTGCCCCTGCATCGCCCGACGGTCTTTCCGACTGCGACTGGATCTTCAGCGCCGTGACCGCGGATCAGAGCCTTGCGGCGCTCGAGGCGCAGCGCGCGCATCTGCGCCCGGGCCAGGTGGTGATCGACATCAACTCGGTCTCGCCGGGGCGTAAACGCGACAGCGCCGCATTGGTCGCGCAGGCCGGCGCGCGTTATGTGGATATGGCCGTGATGGCGCCCGTCCATCCGCGCGGCCACCGCACGCCGGTTCTGGTCGCCGGGGATACGGGTGTGATGCCCGATCTCCTCCGGCTCGGCTTCGACTGCCGCGAGGTGGGGGCGCAGCCCGGCGACGCGACCGCGATCAAGATGGTGCGGTCGCTTTTCGTCAAGGGGTTGGAGGCGATCACGGTGGAATGTCTTCTGGCCGCCGAGGCCTCGGGATGCCGGGACGAGATCATCGCCTCGCTTTCGGCCAGCTTTCCGGGGCTGGGTTGGCCGGACTTTGCCGCCTATCAGTTCGAACGGACCCTGCGGCATGGCGCCCGCCGCGCCGCTGAAATGCGCGAAAGCGCCGAGACATTGCGCGCCCTTGGCCTGCGCGGCGCCCTCGCGGATGAGATCGCCGAAGTGCAGGAGCGCATGGCAGCCTGCGACCTGAGGGCAGGGGAGGCGCCGCTGCCTACCTTGCTTGCGCCGGTTCTGGCTGCACGACGCAGGGTCTGAGGCCCGTCTGAACGCATCGCTCTGGTTTTTGCCGCCGTCTTCTGCTTATGTATACATGACAGAGCAGGAGAGACCCCATGCAAGGCGTGGAAGCCAGAACCCATGCGCGTCGCGCGCTGACCGAACTCAGAGCCCGCATCCTGAGCGGCGAGCTGCCCGGCGGAACCCGGCTTCTGGAGGTGCCGTTGGCCGAGATGCTCCAGATCTCCCGCACGCCGGTGCGCGAAGCGATGTCGCGCCTTGCCGAAGAGGGGCTCCTGGAACGGATGGCGAGCGGTGGTTTCGCGGTCCGCAGCTTCAGCTTTGCCGATGTCACCGACGCAATTGAACTGCGTGGCGTGCTGGAGGGCACCGCCGCCCGCCTGGCGGCGGAACGGGGCGCCTCGGCCGCCGAACTGGAGGAGCTGGCCCGCGTGGTCGGCGCGCTCGACGCCTGTTTTGACGGGGCGGAGATTGATTTCGAGACCTACTCGGAGCTGAACGCCGACTTTCATGCAAGGCTCGCCGCGATGTCCGGCAGCCGTCTGGTCGAGGCCGAGGTCGCCCGCGCCACGCGGCTGCCCTTTGCCTCGCCTTCGGCCTTTCTGCCGGACAAGGCGGATATCACGGCCTTCCGCCGCTCGCTCCATATTGCGCAGCAGCAGCATCGCCTAATTCTGGAGGCGATAGGCAATCGCGAAGGGACGCGCGCGGAATTTCTGGCGCGCGAACATGCGCGGATCGCGCGACGGAACCTCGATTATATCCTTTCCGAGGATCGCAGCCTGATCGCACGGGTTCCGGGACTGGCGTTCGTCGTGGATTAGGCCCCTGCGCTGGATCATGTATGCGCAATCATGCCGAAAATCGCCGATCTGCGGGAAAACGCTTGCGTTGCGCCACAAAACCCGTAATCAATGTATACAGTCCTGATGAGTCATGGGAGGATGAACATGACGAAGAAAACCCTCGCCGAACTTTTGAAACAGCAAAACCCGGTGGAGATGCTCCGCAACTCCCGCATCGGCATGTATGTATACCCGGTCGTCGCGCCCGAGTTCACCAACTGGCGCAGCGAACAGGCTGCATGGCGCAACTCGGCCGTGCTGTTTGACCAGTCGCACCACATGGATGAGGTCGTGGTCGAAGGTCCGGACGCGGCGAAATTCCTTGAAGGCCTCGCGATCAACAGCTTTGCGAATTTCGGCACGAACCGCGCCAAGCACTTCGTCCCGGTTTCGCCCTCGGGCCATGTGATCGGCGACCACATCATGTTCCGCGAGACCGAGAACAAGTTCATCTCGGTTGGCCGCGCCCCGGTCTCGAACTGGCTGCTCTACAACGCCTCGCTGGGCAAGCATGACGTCAAACTGACCCACAGCCCCCGTTCGCCCTCGCGCCCGGATGGCAAGGCGGTTAACCGCATCCACTACCGCTTCCAGATCCAGGGGCCGGATGCGCCGAAGATCTTTGAAAAGATGAACGGCGGCCCGATCCCGGACATCAAGTTCTTCCACGTGGACTGGGTCAATATCGGCGGCCGCAAGGTGCAGGCACTGCGTCACGGGATGGCCGGCGCGCCGGGTCTCGAAATCTGGGGCCCCTATGCCGAGAAGGACGAGGTCCGCGCAGCGATCCTCAAGGCGGCCGAAGATGCCGGTGTGGACCTGCATCAGGTCGGAAGCCGCGCCTATTCCACCAACACGCTGGAATCGGGCTGGATCCCGTCGCCGCTGCCGGGCATCTACACCGATCCCGAGCTTGAGGGCTATCGTGAGTGGCTGAGCAACGAGCATTACGAGGCTTCGGGCTCGATCGCCGGCAGCTATGTCTCGGACAACATCGCCGATTACTACACCAACCCCTATGAACTCGGCTACGGCATCTACGTCAAGTTCGACCATGACTTCGTCGGTCGCGAAGCCCTTGAAAAGATGAAGGGCAACGTGAAGCGCCGCAAGGTCACGTTCGAGTGGAACGCGGAAGACGTGATGAAGGTGATCTCTTCTTCCTTCCAGCGCGACGAACTGCCCTACAAGTGGATCGACTTCCCGCAGCCGAACTATGGCTCGTCCAGCTTCGACATGGTGATGCATGGCGACAAGATGGTCGGCCTGTCGATGTTCAACGGCTACAGCTACAACGAGCGTTGCGTGCTCTCGCTGGGCATGGTGGACGAGTCGGTCAAGGAAGGCGACGTGCTGACCATGATCTGGGGCGAGCCGAATGGCGGCAGCGGCAAGACTTCGGCCGAACCGCATCGCCAGACGGAAATCCGCGTCCGTGTCTCGGCCGTGCCCTATGCGCGCGAAGCCCGCGAGAACTACGCCGAAAGCTGGCGCACCAAGAAGGCGGGCTGATCCCGCCATGCCCGCCGGGTTGGCCCCGGCGGGCAATATGCACTGATGCGCCCCCCGTCCGGGGCGCACCCGTTTCGCGGTGAAGAGGAGGATAAGCCGTGGCCCTGATGAACCTGTTCGGAGGCAAGGACCGGTCCGCGCAGCCTGCGGATTTCAGCGACGTTCTGCGCGGCTATTCCATCGAGGTCATGCCCCGCACCGCTGAGAAGGTCGAGGATTTCCGCCAGATCCTTCCGCCCGGCACGCTGGTCTACATCGCCCATATCGACGGCACCCCGATTGACGACATGGTGGCGACCGCCGCCCGCCTGCGCAACGAGGGCTTTCCGGTCATGCCGCATTTTCCCGCCCGCATCATCCGCGATGCGGCGACGCTGGAGACCTGGATCAGGCGCTACCGGGATGAAGCGGGGGTGGAAAACGCGCTCCTCCTCGCTGGGGGCGTGAAAGAGCCGCAAGGCGATTTTCACAGCTCGATGCAGTTGATGGAGACGGGGCTCTTTGACAAGCATGGCTTCCGCCGCCTGCATGTCGCGGGCCATCCCGAAGGCAACCGCGATATCGACCCGGACGGCGGAACGGCCGAGGTCGAGGCCGCGCTGAAATGGAAGCAGGCTTTTTCCGAGCGGACCGATGCCGAAATGGCCATCGTAACGCAATTCCTGTTCGAGGCAGAGCCGGCCATTGCTTGGGCGAAGGCCCTGCGCGAAGCCGGGATCACCTTGCCCGTGCATCTGGGCATCGCGGGGCCGGCCAAGCTCCAGACCATGATCAAGTTCGCGATTGCCTGCGGTGTCGGTCCGTCGCTGGGCGTTCTGCAAAAGCGGGCCAAGGATGTCACCAAGCTCTTGCTGCCCTACACGCCCGAGGAATTCCTGCACGGGATCGCCGCGCATCAGCGGCAGGATCCTGCGAGCCCGATCGCAAAGATCCACGTCTTCCCGCTTGGCGGCATCAAGACGGCAGCCGAGTGGATGGCCGAGCATGGCGCCGAGGAAGCCGCCGCACGCGCAGGCTGACGCGCCCGACACTTTGCACCCCCCGCTTTGCACCTGCGCCTCGCGCACTATGCTATTGCACTGGAAACCCGCTGCGCGCCGTGACACCCTGCGCAGCGGGGCGCGGGAAAGTGCTGGATGAAGCTTGGCGATCTCTTTGAGCGCGTGATGGAACGGATTCCGCCGCTTGGCGGGATCGGGGCCGCTGCCGAAGGCGGGGCCGCATCTGCCGATGACCCGACGCCTGCGGACCTGCCGGTGCCCGTTCTGTGGCTTCTGGGCAAAACCGGGGCGGGCAAATCGTCGCTGGTGCAGGCGATGACCGGCGAGGATGCGATCGCAGTCGGCAACGGTTTTTCTCCCTGCACCCGGACATCTTCGGTCTACGATCATCCGCCCGGCGCGCCGGTGGTCCGTTTTCTGGATACGCGGGGGCTTGCGGAAACGGGATATGACGCGGCCGAGGATCTGGAGGTCAGCGAAAGCGGCAGTCACGCCATCCTCGCCGTCGCCCGGCTTGACGATCCGGTGCAGCATGAACTGACCGCCGCGCTGCGCGAAGTGCGACGCAAGCGACCGAAATTCCCGGTGCTTGTGGTTCACACCGGCGCCGATCTTGTGCCGGATGCGGGAATGCGCGGCCGCGCGCGCGGGCAGGTGCAGCAAGCGCTGGAAAAGGCCGCCGGAGGGCCGCTGCCCTCGGTCGAGGTTGCGTTGCAGCCGGGACGGCCCGCACCCCCCGCGCTGATCGACAGCCTGGCCGGCGTTCTGCCCGAGGTCGCACTGTTTCTTGCCGCCGAAAGCGCCTCGGACGCCGAGGGGCAGCAGTTCCTGCGGCATCGCGCGCTGGTCTTTCGTTATGCCGGCGCGGCGGGGGCCAGCGATGTGGTGCCGGTGGCCGGGGCCGTATCTGTCCCGGCCCTGCAGGCGGCGATGCTGCGCCAGCTTGCCCGCGCCTATCGCGTGACCTGGGGGCGCGACGATCTGCGCCGGTTCGCGGCGGCGCTGGGGGCAGGGGCGGTGCTGCAATACGGTGCGAGCTTTGGACTGCGGCAATTGGCCAAGCTTGTGCCGGTCTATGGCCAGACGCTGGGCGCCGCTGCAGCCGCCACGCTGAGCTTTTCAACCACGCTCGCGCTCGGGCGGGCTGCGGCCTACTGGCTCTATCACCAGAGCCGGGGCAAGCCGGTCGACGCCGCCGCGCTGCGCGAGAAATATGCCGAGGCGCTGCGCCGTGCCTCGGACAAGGCGGGCTGATGGCCAACCGTCGCGCCCTGCGCCGCGCCTTCCTGCGCTGGGACAGGGTGTTCCGGCTGGCGCTCATCTCTCTCTCGGTGGCGCTGAGCGCGGTTCTGGGCCTTCTGTGGCTTTACGAACGCGGCTGGCTGCTCGGCTTCCTTGTCATCAACGTCGTGCTGATCGGTGGCTCGCTTTTGCTGATGGTGGTCCTGCGGCGGTTTGTGCCCCGGCCCGCCACGCCTGTGGTGGATCTGGAGGCGGTGCCGGCCGATCCCGACTGGGGCGAGACCGAGCGCCACGCCTATCTCTCCGCCTGTGCCCGGATCGAGACCGAGCTTTCCGAGCCGCGCGACTGGGGCGACATGCCGGCGCTTGCGCAGGATATCCTGGGCCGCGTCGCGACCGAGATTTCGGGTGGCCGCAAGGGCGCGCTCTCGTTTTCCCTGCCCGAGGCGCTCTTGCTGATCGACCGGGTCGCGATCCGCTATCGCAACTTTCTGCGGCGCAACGTGCCCTTTTCCGATCAGGTGTCGCTGCAGACGGCGGCCTGGCTCTGGCGGCACCGGATGACGATGCAGATGGGCTGGGAAAACGCGGACCTCTTGCGGCGCGCGATCCGGCTGGCGATCAACCCGCCGGTGGGGGTCGTGCGCGAGGTCGAACGCTGGATGGCGGGCGGTCTGATCGACCGGCTGACCGACGAGACCCTGATCTGGGTCCAGTCGGTGCTGCTGCAAGAGGTCGCCCATGCGGCGGTCGAGCTTCATTCGGGGCGGCTGCGCTTTACGGATGCCGAACTGATGGAGATCCGGCTGGGCAGCGAGATCGCCGACCGCCAGCGGCTTGTTCAGCCTGACAGCCCCGTGCGCATCCTGCTGGTGGGGCAGGTGAGCGCGGGGAAATCGACGCTCATCAACGCGATGATGGGCCATGACCGTGCGGAAACCGACATGGCGCCAACCACCGCCGCGCTGGCCGCCCATGAGACCGAGATCGAGGGCGTGCCCTGCCGGCTGATCGACGGTCCCGGACTTGACGGGACCGAGGCCGTGACCGCGCGCGCGCTGGAGGAAATGTCCGATTGCGATCTGGTGGTCTGGGTGTTTCGCGCCAACCGTCCTGGCCGGGCCGTGGACGCCGCGCTGAAACGGGCGTTCGAGGCGCGCTTTGCCGCCGATGCGCGGCGCAGGCAGCCCCCCGTCGTGGCCGTGGCGACCTGCGCCGATCTGCTCTTGCCGGGCTGGCCCTGGCCGGAAAACGCCCTGCCAACCGCGGCCCGCAAACGGCTGGCCGAGGCGATGGCCGCGATCGAGGCGGATACCGGCCTTGCCCCCGTGCCGGTTCAGGCCGAGGCACCGGGCTGGAACATCGACCTCGTGTATGAACGGATCGGCGATGCGCTGGGTGAGGCGCTGATGACCCAGCGCAACCGCCGCCGTGTGCAGGGCCAGCGCGAGGGCGGCATCGGCGGGCAGGTGGGCCGCGCGGCGCGTGGGCTCCGGACCGGCGTCACGGGACTTGGGCGCAACGTCTGGCGGCGTCACGGGCCGGTAAAAAAAGAATGACGCCGGATCGGCGGGAAGGTGCCTTAGCACCGGAAATCCGCAATATCTGCATGGACTTGAAACATCAGTGACATATTTTGCGGGTAGGCGCAGGAACGGCCACGTCAGGAAAGGACAGGTTGATGCGGATTGCGGTTTTGGGCGGCGACGGTTTTGTGGGTTGGCCGACCAGCCTTCACCTTTCGGATCTGGGGCATGAGGTCCATATCATCGACAACCTCTCGCGCCGCTGGATCGACGCAGAGCTTGGGGTGCAGTCGCTTACACCCATGGATTCCATTCAGGAACGCTGCCGCATCTGGCATGAGGTGACGGGCCGCAAGCTGCATTTCCACCTGCTGGACATCGCGCAGGAATATGAACGCCTGCGCGGCTGGCTGAGCGAAACCCGCCCCGATGCGATCATCCACTTCGCCGAACAGCGCGCCGCGCCCTATTCGATGAAGACCGACCGGCACAAGGTCTACACCGTCAACAACAACGTCAATGCGACGCATAACCTGCTGGCCGCGCTGGTCGAAACCGGGATCGACGCGCATCTGATCCATCTGGGCACGATGGGGGTCTATGGCTACTCGACGGTCGGCGCCGCGATCCCCGAGGGCTATCTGGAGGTCGGGATCGAGACGATGGACGGCCGCAATGTAAGCCAGGAAATCCTCTACCCCACGCGGCCGGGCTCGGTCTATCACATGACGAAAAGCCTCGATCAAATCCTCTTTCAGTTCTACGCCCAGAACGATGGGTTGCGGATCACCGACCTGCATCAGGGCATCGTCTGGGGCACCCATACGGACCAGACGCGCCGCCATCCGCAGCTTATCAACCGGTTCGATTATGACGGCGATTACGGGACGGTGCTGAACCGCTTCCTCATTCAGGCCGCGATCGGCTACCCGCTGACGGTGCATGGAACGGGCGGGCAGACCCGTGCCTTCATCCACATCAAGGACAGCGTGCGCTGCGTCGAACTGGCGCTTGGCGATGCTCCCAAGGCGGGCGAGCGGGTCAAGATCTTCAACCAGATGACCGAGACCCACCGCGTCCGCGATCTGGCCGAAATGGTCGCCCAGCGGGCAGGGGGCAGCGTCGCCTATCTGCCGAACCCGCGCAAGGAGGCCGCTGAAAACGACCTCGTGGTGCGGAATGAGCAGTTCCTCGCGCTGGGGCTGGAACCGACGACCCTTGCCGAGGGGCTATTGGATGAGATCGTCGAGGTGGCGCGCAAATTCGCCCATCGCATCGACCGCAAGCGCGTGCCGGCGGTGTCGGCCTGGACGCGAGAGCTTGCCAAGCTGGTCGATACCGACCCCGAACGGACGCGGCTGCGGTCGGTTTCCTGATGCGGCATGACGGTGCGGCGGGCGCAGGGCGCCATGCCTATGTGACGCTTGTCACCAATGCCGATTATGCCTTGGGGGCGCGGGCGCTGCTGCGCTCGCTCCGCCTTGCGGGGACACAGGCCGATCTGGTGGTGATGCATACGGGTGGGGTTGACACGGCGGCGCTCGGGCCGCTGCAGGGCTTTGGTGCGCGTCTGGTGGCCGTCGACCTGCTGCCGACCTCGGACGCGTTCAACGAACGTCACGGTCGGGCGCGGCTGCACGGGGCAGCCCCTTTCACCAAGGGGGGCAAGCCGCCGTTCCATACGCCCCTCGACAATTTCGCCAAGCTGCGACTCTGGCAGATGACCGAGTATGAAAAGGTCGTCTTTCTGGACGCCGACACGCTCGTCCTGCGGAATTGCGATCGGCTGTTCGCCTATCCCGAATTTTCGGCCGCCCCGAATGTTTATGAAGGGCTTTCGGATTTCCACCGGATGAACTCGGGCGTGTTTGTCGCGCGGCCTGACGCGGCCACCTTTGACGCGATGATGCAGGCGCTGGACCGGCCCGATGCGTTCTGGCCGCGGACCGATCAGACCTTTCTGCAGGCCTTCTTTCCCGACTGGCACGGGCTGCCGGTCTTTTGCAACATGCTGCAATATGTCTGGTTCAACATGCCGGCGCTCTGGAACTGGCAGCAGGTCAGGATCGTGCATTACCAGTACGAAAAGCCCTGGCAGGATCACGATAAGGCCGACCGGCTGCGTCCCCTGATCGACCTCTGGCGGGCCTATGCGGGGGACGGGCCGGTTCCGGATCTCGATGACTTGCCCGGCCCGCAGCCCAGCGACCCGAACACCAGCGATCCACAGCCCAGCGGTGCCCCATGAAAATCGCGCTGACGGGTGGCACGGGATATGTGGGGCAGTTCATACTGGCGGCAGCGCGGGGCGCGGGGCATGACGTCACCCTGCTGACCCGGCGAGGAACAGGCGCCGACGACCACATCCCGTGGTCGCTGGGCGAGGCGCCGCCGCTGGCCGGGTTCGATGCGCTGATCCATGCGGCCTTCGATCATGTTCCGGGCAAGTACAGGAGGGGTGAGGGCAGCGACCCTGCCGGTTTCCTTCGGCGCAATCTGAACGGCACGCAGACGCTTTTCGACGCGGCCGCGCGCGGCGGGGTGGGGCGGATCGTCTTTCTGTCCTCCCGCGCCGTCTATGGCGATTATCCCCCGGGCACCACGCTGGACGAAGACATGCCCCTGCGCCCCGATACGCTCTATGGCACCGTCAAGGCAGGCGGAGAGGCGGCGCTGGCCGACCTCGCCCCCGGTCTCGACGTTGCCGCGAGCCTCCGGGCCACGGGGGTTTACGGGCGCGCAGGCCCCGGCCTGCCGCACAAGTGGGAGGGGCTTTTCGCTGATTTCCTCGCCGGACGCCCCATCAGCCCGCGCGCCGGGACCGAGCTGCACGGCGAGGATCTTGCGCGCGCGATCCTGCTTCTTTTGACCGGGCGACACCATGGGGTGTGGAACCTCTCGGATATCCTGATCGATCGCCACGATCTGCTGCGCGAGGTCGCGCGCGTGGCCGGTCGCGACCTTCCCCTTCCTGCGCGCAGCGGTGCCCCCGTCAGCGCGATGACCACCGGGCGGATGGGCCGGCTGGGATGGGTGCCGCGCGGATGGGACGGGCTCTGCCGCACGCTGCCGGATCTTGTGTTCGCAGGATCGGGTCGTCCCGGTTGACAGCACCCGCGCGGCAGGCGAGGTGAGTGCATGAACAGCAAAGGCCATGAGAAGATGCGCGACGGCGGCGTAGACGAGGTTCCGAGCGAGCTCTGGCTCCTTCTGGGGGCGATGGCGCTGGTGGAATGTGTCCTCTTCGCCTCGGACAGCGGGTTCGCGCCCGAGGGGCTGCGCCGGCTCGCGCTGCTTTACGGGGCCTTCTGGCCGCAGCTTCTGCAGGATGTGACGCCGGTCTGGCAGGGGCAGCAATTCGCGATGTTTGTGACCCACGCCTTTCTTCATGGCGGCTTCGCGCATATGGCAATGAACGGGGTGATCCTGCTGGCGCTTGGCAAGGACATCGCCTCGCGCGTGGGGCCCGGCCGCATGCTGATCGTCTTTGCGCTCAGCGCGATTGCGGGCGGCGTGGCCTATGCGCTCCTGTCCTCGGACATGGCACCAATGATCGGGGCCTCGGGGGCCGCCTTCGGGTTTCTGGGCGCCTGGCAGTTCCGTGAGGCGCGGACGCGGCTTCGGTTCCGGCTGACGCTCCGGCCGGTGCTGGCCGCGATGGTGGCGCTGGTGGTCGCCAATATCGCGCTGACCATGGTTATGGGGGGTGCCATCGCCTGGCAGGCGCATCTGGGCGGGTTCATCGCCGGCTTTGCACTGGGTCCGATGACCGTGGGACGTGGCCTGCGCTGAGCCCCGGCAATAGTGGCAAGGGAACGATCCCGCACCCAGCTTTGTTCTTCCTGCGACAGAACATTGGAGGTTCGGACATGAGTTTCGGAAACATCATCGGCGGCCTTCTGCGCGAGGGCCGGTCGGGCCAGTTGCAGGAGCGTCTGCGTCAAGGCATCCAGAATGCCGACCCGCAGGGCGGGCTTGACCGGATGCTCGGACCGCTGCTGGGGGGCACGGCCGGATCGACCGCCGAGGGCGGGCAGGGCAGTTTTGCTGACCGCGCGCGCGCGTTTCTGGAACAGGAACAGATCGCGGGAATGAGCGGCGCCAAGATCGGCGGCATCGGCGCGGTGGTCGGTGCGCTGGCGGGCGGGGGCCTCGGCGGGGCTGCGCGAGGCGGGGCGATGGCGGTGCTCGGCACGCTCGCCTGGCAGGCGTGGAAAGGCCAGCAGGCAAGCGCCGGTCCGGGCGCCGAGGCGCCGCCGCAAGACGCGGTGGACGCGCTGACCCATCCCGAAACGGAACGGCTCGTCCTGCGAGCCATGATCGGCGCCGCGCAGGCCGACGGTCAGGTCGATGAGGCCGAGATGGGCCGGATCCTCGGGCATCTCAACCCCGATGAGGTCACCGAGGGCGAACGCGCCACCGTGATGGCCGAGATGCAGCAGCCCGTGGATATCGAGGCGCTCGCCCGCGGCGTGACGCGCCCCGAGGTTGCGACCGAGGTCTATCTCGCCGCGCTTTTGACAGTAGACGACGCGAATGAGGCAGAACGCGACTACCTGCGGCGCCTTGCCTCTGCGCTGCGGCTGGAGCCGGGCATCGTGCAACGGCTGCATCGCATGACGGGTGCGGGCAGCGCCTGATAATGGACGGCGCGGGTTTTCCGCCCGCGCCGCTATCCGCTCGGTCGAACGCTCAGTCGGCGGGCATATAAAGGTCGCCCCCCGCGCGATAGCGTTCCGCCATTTCCAGCATCCCCTTGCTCTTGGCCTCGGCCCGAATGTCGTGGGATATCCGCATCGAGCAGAATTTCGGCCCGCACATCGAACAGAAATGCGCGACCTTGTGCGCCTCTTTCGGGAGGGTCTGGTCGTGAAAGGCGCGGGCCGTATCCGGGTCGAGCGAGAGGTTGAACTGATCCTCCCAGCGGAACTCGAACCGCGCGCGTGAGAGCGCGTCGTCGCGGAGGCGGGCGGCCGGGTGGCCCTTGGCAAGGTCCGCGGCATGGGCGGCGATCTTGTAGGTGATAACCCCGGTCTTGACGTCGTCCCGGTCCGGCAGGCCCAGATGTTCCTTGGGCGTGACGTAGCAGAGCATCGCGGTCCCGAACCAGCCGATCATCGCGGCGCCGATGCCGCTGGTGATGTGGTCGTAGCCCGGTGCAATGTCGGTCGTCAGGGGCCCGAGCGTGTAGAATGGCGCCTCGGCGCAGACCTCCAGCTGGCGGTCCATGTTCTCCTTGATCTTGTGCATGGGCACATGGCCCGGCCCCTCGATCATCACCTGGCAGTCGTGCTTCCACGCGATCTGCGTCAGTTCGCCCAGCGTTTCCAGTTCCGCGAATTGCGCGGCATCGTTGGCATCGGCGATGGAGCCGGGGCGCAGCCCGTCGCCAAGGCTGAAACTGACGTCGTAGGCGCGCATGATCTCGCAGATCTCTTCGAAATGCTCATAGAGAAAGCTCTCTCGGTGGTGGTGCAGGCACCACTTGGCCATGATTGAGCCGCCGCGCGAGACGATCCCCGTCACGCGGTCCACCGTCAGCGGGATGTGGTGCAGCCGCAGCCCGGCGTGGATGGTAAAGTAATCCACCCCCTGTTCCGCCTGCTCGATCAGCGTGTCCCGATAGACCTCCCATGTCAGGTCCTCGGCCACGCCGCCGACCTTTTCCAGCGCCTGGTAAAGCGGCACGGTCCCGATGGGGACGGGCGCGTTCCGGATGATCCATTCGCGGATGTTGTGGATGTTGCGGCCGGTGGACAGGTCCATCACCGTGTCGGCGCCCCAGCGGATCGCCCAGACCATCTTTTCGACCTCTTCCGCCATCGAGGATGTGACGGCGGAATTTCCGATATTCGCGTTGATCTTCACGAGGAAGTTGCGGCCGATCACCATCGGCTCCAGCTCCGGATGGTTGATGTTGGCGGGCAGGATCGCACGGCCGGCGGCGATTTCGTCCCGCACGAATTCCGGGGTCACGAAATCGGGGATGGCCGCACCGAACGCCTCTCCATCACGGGTGGCGGCGGTGCTGCGGCCGAGGTTCTCGCGGATGGCGGCATATTCCATCTCGGCGGTGACGATCCCGGCGCGGGCATAGGCGAGCTGCGTGACCGCGCCCTTTGTCGCGCGGCGGGGGATGGGGAGCGCGGGGAATTCGGGCGTCAGCCGGTCGCCTTCGGCAAAGCCGTTATCCTCGGGGCGGACGCGCCGGCCCGCATAGGTCTCGGTATCGCCGCGCGCTGCGATCCAATCGGCGCGGGTCCGGGGCAGGCCACGGGCAATGTCGATCCGCGCCGCCGGGTCGGTATAGGGGCCAGAGGCGTCGTAGATCGTGACAGGTGGTTCCGCCGCGGTCGGGTGCAGCGCGATCCGGCGCATCGGCACCCTCAGGCCCGGATGACGTTCGCCCGCGACATGGATCTTGGTCGAGGCGGGAAGGGGGCCGCAGGTCACGGTCGGGGTGGGATGGGAAAGTTCGTTCATGGCAGGCTCCTCTGCAAGCGCATGGAGACCCAGTTCGGCAGCGGAGAATGGATGCCCTTTCGCGGAAGGCCCGCGGGCGATCGCACCGTCCCTACGCCAGTGTTAACTGGATCAGGTTCAAAGGGTCCCCTGCGCCACACGCCAAAGCGTTCAGCAGGATCTCAGCCCCTTGCCGGGGCACCCCTGGTCAGCAATCCGATGATGCGGGAGGCGGGCGTCGCCTGTCAACCGTCATTCGCGGTCCGTGGTGGCCCCGGCCGGCGCGATATCTTCCGGCGTGGCGCCAAGGTCCATGTCGGCATCGACGGCGGCGGTCTGGCTGCGATCCTGCCGGCGCGCGCGGGCCGCGCTGACCAGCGCCGCAAAGATCGCACGCTGGCGGCTTGCATAGAACAGATGCTCCGGATGCCATTGCACACCCAGCGCGAAGGGGTCCGATATCCGTTCGATCCCCTGAATCATCCCGCCTTCGTCCAGCGCAGCCACCCGCAGGTTCTCGCCCAGATCGGCGACTGCCTGACTGTGGAGCGCGTTGACCATCATCGGCGCATTGCCCGCGATTTCATGCAGGCGCGTTCCCGGGCAAAGCGTCACGCGCTTGCGCGGCAGGATCGTGCGGAACTCCCGGCTTGTCGTGAAGAATCCATAGGCGTCCTGATGCAGCGTTCCGCCAAGCGCGATGTTCAGCATCTGCGAACCCCGGCAAATACCGAGGATCGGCATGTTGCGGTTCAGTGCCCCCGTCACCAGCCGGTGTTCGAGCGCATCGCGGTCGGGGTCCAGTCGCGCCGAGGTCACGACGCTCATGCCGTAAAGATCGGGGGAAATGTCGTCGCCGCCCCCCACGATCAGCCCGTCCACCCGGTCGAGATCGGGCGGCCGCGCCGTGTCCCACCGCACCGATCGTCCACCGGCCAGCCAGACGTTGAGCGCCACGAGCGGGAAGATCCGCCAGCCGGACCGGCGCGAGGTCGTGACGGCGATCAGGGGGCGGTCCATGTGGCCTCGGCAATCCCTGCGTCGTGCAGGACTTCTTCGACATGAAGCCGCCAGTCGCGCCGCAGGCTGGTCAGATGCTGGCGATGGTCCAGCCAGTCCGACGAAAGCCGCGCCAGAAGGCGGGGGGAGGCCGCCACCCGTTCCACCATCACCCAGCGGTTATGTTCATAGGCGATGGACCATCCGGCCTCGTCTATCCGGGAATCCGGCAGGCGATAGTGATAGGCGGGGCGCGCGCTCAGCTTGCCAAGCTGGTCCTGCAGGGGCAACAGCAGCGCGGGCGCAAGTTCGGCCATGATCGGCAGCAGGTCGAGCCCCCGGTTCCGCGAGGGATTGTGATCCAGATAGGCGGGCCAGAGGTCCTCAAGCCCCCAGGCCGCCCCGTCGCGCGCCAGCGCATCGACAAAGGCGCGCGGGTAGCGGTGGACAAAGGGCAGCACGCGCCGCGTGAGGTCGATGGGATCGGCCATCCGCAACCAGTCTTCCAGCAGGGCAAAGGACCGGACCACCGGCAGGATGTCGGCGGCGCTGGTTCCCGCAAGGGCGGGGTTCAGATGCACGCCAAAGCCGTGGCCGATCCCCGTGCGGCTGCCTGCGGCGCCCCCGTCGCGAAGGGCGATCCGCAGCCGCTCGATCTCCGGCAGGCTTTCGGGTGGCAACGGGTCGGTCACGATCTCGACCGGGACGACATTGCGGGCAAGATCGACGCCGAGCCGGCCCATCCTTGCCATGCTGTCCCGGTACGCGGTATCGAGGTAGATGCGCAGCGTTCCTACGGCGCTTTGCGTCAGCCGGAACTTATGTGGCGCGCGGTGTTCGAGATCGCCGCCCAGCAGGCGCTGAGCGATTTCGGAGACCTCGGCCTCGGTCAGACCGCCCATCTCGATCTCGATACCGATCCGGCGCGGCGCCCCGTCGGGCCCGCAGGCGCGGGGCAGGGGCCAGAACCCCGTCGTGGCAATCTGATCGGTAAGCCGGGACATCGCAGGCAGAACGCGGCAATTATATGCCTGTTCCGCCTCAACTTCGGGATATCGGGCAAAATCCCGGCATCCCGCGCGAACGCGGGGCCGGGCGGGATGGACAAGCGGGGCGGTGATTGGCATAGCTTGGCGGCATCAGGCTCAGGGAACCGGGATTTTCTGCATGTTTCGATCGATCGCGCCACGTCATCCGCCATATTCATCGATGCGGACGGGACGGGGCGACTGACGATGCTGCTGCTTCACGTCGGCACCCAGAAAACCGGGTCTTCCTCGGTCCAGCACTTCCTGCGGCAGAACGCGGGCGCGCTGCGCGAACGCAGCATCAACTTCATTTCGGCGTCGCGTCCCTGGATCGACCACAATTCGGTGGCCTATGAGCTGCGCAGCGACCGGACGGATACGCCGAAGCTCGACGCGGTGGTGGCCGACATCCGGAAGTCCGAGCATGAGGTCAACATCGTTTCGGGCGAGATGCTGTTTCACCCGCGCGTGCCCGGCCGGCTGGCCGAGCGGCTGCCGCCCGAAATCCGCCAGAACGCGATGGTCGTCATCTATCTGCGCCGCCCGGACAAGTATATGGAGGCGCTCTACAAACAGCGGCTCAAGACCGGCGCGATCAATCCCAACCCGAACAAGTATCTGGAGGAGAACCAGTGGGAATGCGCCTATAAAGAGGTGATCGAGGGGTTCCGGCGCGTGTTCGGCAAGGACTCCATCGTCATCAAGCCGTATGAACGGTCGCTGCTGCAGGCCGGCGATATTGTTGCGGATTTCTGCAGCCTGCTTGGCATCACGGACCTGTCCGGCTTTCAGCGCGAAAAACCGCAGGACAACCCGACCTTTTCGGTGGCGGTGTCGGAACTCATGGGGATGGTCGCGCGGAAATCATCGCTCGAGAGCGCCAAGATCAACGAACGGATCGCGGCCGAGAACATGCCTGGCATCTTTTACGGCAACGACGTCTATCCGCTGCAGTTGCGGCGTGACCTGCTGTCGGGGATGAAGGACGATCTGGATTACATCGCCCGGGAATATAACGAGCAGCTGCACAAGGTCTTTGCTGTCGAAGATCTATACTCCGACGACCCGCCGCGGCTGCCGGGCAAGGACGAGGTCCTCAAACGCTATCGTCAGGGCGCGCGCGCGGTGATCGGCGCCGTGGCGGCCTTTGTGGAAGAGAAGAAGAAGTAACATAAGATCGCTTATGAGGTTTTTTCGTCACCAGGGATGCGCGCTATTGAAATCCGACTCCCTTGCCAGCGGGTTACGCCATAAGTGGCGACCGCTGAACCAGCCACCACCGATCCGCGGGTCCACCGCAAAATAAGGATGCCAGCCGTGGGGCGCGCGCCCTGACGGAACCCGCGGGAATTTCCGCCCGGCGGTGACGAACAAGGTTCCGCCCTTTGCACGCTTGCCGGGAAACTGTTCCGGTATCAACGCTTTTCGCATCGGTGCCGCGGCTTGCGAGGTGCCGTCGCGCGCTCTAGGTCTCGCCGGAAACGCCCCTCTGGCCCGCGCTCGTGGCCTGCGCCGTGGGGCCGATGACACGAGGGCCGGAAATGTCGATCCGCATACGCCAGATGATGAAACGCTTCGGCAGCACCGAGGTGCTCCGCGGTGTGGATCTCGACGTGGCGCAAGGTGAACTGGTTGCCCTTCTCGGCCCTTCGGGATCGGGCAAGACGACGCTTCTCAAGATCATCGCGGGGCTCGAATGGCCCGACGCGGGTGAGTTGCGCGTCGAGGGCGAGGACTGGCTTCAGCTTGAGGCGCAGCGCCGGCGGATCGGCTTTGTGTTTCAACACTACGCCCTTTTCCCCCATATGACCGTGCGCGACAACATTGCCTTCGGGCTCAGCGTCCGTCCCCGCGCGATCCGGCCCGGCAGGGACCAGATCGCGGCCAAGGTCGAAGAGCTCTTGTCCTTCCTCCAGATCGGTCACCTTGGCGGGCGCTACCCGGCCGAGCTTTCTGGCGGTCAGCGCCAGCGCGTGGCCCTTGGCCGGGCGCTTGCCATCGAGCCGAAGCTTCTGCTGCTCGATGAACCGTTCGGGGCGCTCGATGCCTCGATCCGCCGCGATCTGCGCCGCTGGCTCCGGTCGGTGCATGAGGCGACGAACTCGACGACGCTTTTTGTCACGCATGATCAGGAAGAGGCGTTCGAGCTTGCCGACCGGGTCGTCATCATGGGTGCCGGCCGGATCGAACAGGTGGGCACCGCCGAGCATATCCATGACTATCCCGCGACCCCCTTTGTCGCGCGCTTCATGGGTGCGACCGTCGAACTGCCGGTCACCCTGCGGGCCGGCCGCGCCGAACGCGCAGGCTGGGACCTGACAGCCCTGCCCCGCGCGGCCCTGCCCGAAGGGCGCGGCACCCTTTTCGTGCGCCCCGGCGATGTGGAGGTGCGCCCCGATCCGGCCGGTGAGGCGCGTATCCTTTCGGCCTTCAGCACCGGATCGACCTGGCGGCTGGAGCTGGAGGATGCGGGCGGGATGCGGATCGAGGCAGAGCTTCCGCGCCGCGGCCAGCCCGAACTGCAACAGGGCGCCTCGGCCCGGCTGCGCGCCACCGCCGGGCGGGTATTTCCCGGCGGAACCGATGATGGCGCAGCCCAACCGTCGGCACCCATTCCCCTTTCCAAGGAGATCAGACGATGAAAACCAGATTTCTGCAGGCGGCGGCGCTCGCCGGCGCGCTTGCGGCCCCTGCTGCCGCCTCGGCGCAGGATGCGATCCTGAACGTGAGCTACGATATCGCACGTGAGCTTTTCGAAGCAATCAACCCGGCTTTCGTCGAGCACTGGCAGGCCGAGACCGGTCGCAGTGTGACGATCGACCAGTCGCATGGCGGGTCTTCGCGGCAGGCGCGCGCGATCCTTGAGGGTCTGGCCGC
Source organism: Halodurantibacterium flavum (assembly GCF_042681825.1). NCBI lineage: Bacteria > Pseudomonadati > Pseudomonadota > Alphaproteobacteria > Rhodobacterales > Paracoccaceae > Halodurantibacterium > Halodurantibacterium flavum. The sequence continues at coordinate 308,399 of NZ_JBHUGH010000009.1, read as the reverse complement.
CGATGTCGTGACCTTCAATCAGGAAACGGATGTCGACGTTCTGGCCTCTGGCGGTCTCTTGCCGGAAAACTGGCGCGAGTTGCTGCCGAACGACGCCTCGCCCTATTATTCGACGATGGCGTTTCTGGTGCGGGAAGGAAACCCGAAGAACATCCAGGACTGGGACGATCTGGCCCGGGACGACGTGGCACCGATCTTCCCGAACCCCAAGACCTCGGGCAATGCGCGCTATACCTATCTTGCCGCCTATGCCTATGCGCTGGAAACCAATGGTGGCGACGAAGAGGCCGCGCAGGAGTTCCTGCGCCAGATCTTCGCCTCGGTCCCGGTCTTCGACACCGGCGGCCGTGCCGCAACGCAGACTTTCGCGGAACGCGGGCTGGGCGACGTGCTCGTGACCTTCGAGGCTGAAACCGGCGCCATCGCGCAGGAATATGCCGCGCAGGGTCTGGAACGGGTCACGCCCTCGATCAGCCTGTTCGCGGCCTTCCCCGTCGCTGTGGTCGAGGACGTCGCCGCGCGCAAGGGCACGACCGAGGTGGCCGAGGCCTATCTCGAATTCCTCTATACGCCCGAGGCACAGCGCATCCTGGCCGAGAATTTCTATCGCGTGCATGACGAAGCGGTCGCGGCCGAATTCGCCGAGCAGACGCCCGAGGTGCGGCTTGTGACCGTGGATGAGATCTTTGGCGGCTGGGAACGGGTGAACGCGGAACATCTCGCGGACGGCGCCATCCTCGATCAGGTCTTCGTCAACCAATGACCAGCATCCCTGCCCCCATTCGGCCACGGCGCGTTCTGCCGGGCTTCAGCCTGACGATGGGCATCACGCTCCTCTATCTGACGTTCATCGTGCTGATCCCGGTTCTCGCGCTGGTGCTGCGGGGGGCAGAGATCGGGCCCGAAAGGTTCTGGGCCATCGTGACGGCGCCGCGCGCGCTTGCGGCCTTTCGGGTGACGTTGACGGCGGCGCTGATCGCCACGATCTTCAACGCGCTTTACGGCCTGCTGATGGCCTGGGTCCTGGTGCGCTATGAATTTCCGGGCAAGCGGGTGCTCGATGCGCTGATGGATGTGCCCTTTGCGCTGCCGACAGCGGTTGCGGGCCTGTCGCTGACGGCGCTCTTTTCCGCCAATGGCTGGTTCGGGGCGGTGCTGGAGCCTGCCGGGATTTCAATTGTCTACACGATATGGGGCGTCGCGCTTGCGATGGCCTTCACCTCGGTCCCCTTCGTCGTGCGCAGCGTCCAGCCGGTGCTGGAACAGCTTGACCCCGCGCTGGAACAGGCGGCGGTGACGCTGGGCGCCCGGCCCTGGACGATCTTTCGGCGCGTGGTCTTTCCGGCGATCCTGCCGTCCTATCTCGCGGGATGCACCATCGCCTTTGCCCGCAGCCTGGGAGAATTCGGCGCCATCGTCTTCATTGCCGGCAACCTGCCCTTCCGGACCGAGATTGCGGCCCTTCTCGCCTATATCCGGCTGGAGGAATATGACTATACCGGCGCCTCGGCGATTGCGCTTGTCCTTCTGCTTTTCGCACTTCTGCTGCTCGGGGTGTCGAACCTCTTGCAGGCGCGCGCCATGCGCTATCGGGGGAACCGCCCATGACGGCCCTTGCCCTGTCCGCAAATGCCGGGGCCAAGGGCGCCCGGACCGTGCCGCGCATCCTGATCGCGCTGGCGGTGGTTCTGACACTGCTCTTTGTGGTGGCGCCGCTCGTCTACATCTTCGCGCGGGCGTTCAGCATGGGATGGGCGGTCTATCGCGACAACATCCTGCATCCGATGACGCTTCACGCGATCTGGCTGACCACGATCACGGCTATCATCGTCGTCCCCATCAACATCGGCTTCGGGATCGCGGCGGCCTGGGCGATCGCCAAGCATCGCTTTCCGGGCCGCAAGCTGTTGATCACGCTGATCGAGATCCCGTTCTCCATCTCTCCCATCATCGCGGGCATCTGCTACCTGCTGCTTTACGGGCGGCAGGGACTCTTGGGGCCCTGGCTTGCGGCGAACGAGATTCAGGTTCTCTTTGCCCTGCCCGGCATCGTTCTGGTGACGCTGTTCGTCACGGCGCCCTTCGTCGCGCGGGAGGTTCTGCCGCTGATGCAGGCGCAGGGGAGCGAGCAGGAAGAGGCCGCCGTGACGCTTGGCGCAAGCGGCTGGCAGATTTTCCGGCGCGTGACGCTGCCGAATATCCGCTGGGCGCTGCTTTATGGCGCGGTGCTGTGCACCGCCCGCGCGGTGGGTGAATTCGGGGCTGTGTCGGTCGTGTCGGGCAACATCCGGGGGCAGACGAACACCCTGCCCCTGCATGTGGAGCTGCTCTTCAACGATCTGAACGCGGTCGGGGCCTTTGCCGCCGCTTCGACCCTGACGATCATCGCGGTCATCACCTTGGGCATCAAGGCCGTGCTGGAAGGCCGTCGCTAACCGAGCAGCCGGGCCGCGAGGATCAGCGTCAACGGCATCGTCGCAAAGGCCGCGATGGTCTGGAAGGTGATGATCCCCGCCATCAGCGGCGCGTCGCCGCCCAACTGCCGCGCCAGCACATAGGAAGACGAGGCCGTCGGCAGGCACTGAAACAGCATCACCACGAGCGCCGCCGTCCCTCCCAGCCCCGCCCAGAGGCAAAGCGCGAATGTCAGCACCGGCAGCAGGCCGAATTTCGCAAGGCTGGCTAAGGCGACGGGCCGCGTGCCGGTGCGCAGCGCCGACCAGTCGAGCGCCGCGCCCACGCAAAGAAGTCCTATCGGCAGCGCCGCCTGTCCCAGCGCGCGCAATCCGCCATCAAGGCCCGGCGGCAGTGGCAGGCCGGTCGCCTGCATCGCGAAACCCCCGAGACAAGAAAGGACCAGCGGGTTCACCAGAATACGCTTTACCGTGGCCCCCAGCCCCGCGCGGGCGGTGCCATAGCGGGAAAAGACAAGGATCGACAGGATGTTGACGGTCGGCACGATCACGGCGTTGGCGAGGGCCGCGATGCCGAGGGCGGCGGGGCCGAATAGCGCCGTCGCCGCGGTCAGCCCCACATAGTTGTTGAACCGCACCGATCCCTGAAAGACCGAGGTAAAGGCCGCCCCGTCCTGCCCCGATACCTCTTGTACCAGAACCAGAAGCAGTGCCGCGCCAAGCAGCCCGGCGATCAGCACACCCGCGATTGCCAGAACCGGAACGCCGGTGAAATCCGCGTTCGCCAGCGCGGAAAAGAACAGCGCGGGGAGAAGTACGAAATAGGCGAGCCGTTCTGCCTGCGGCCAGAAGGCCGGGGCGATGAAGCCGCTGCGGGCAAGGACATGGCCCAACCCGATCAGAAGCGCGATCGGAAAGAGCGAGATGAAAACCGCTGCGGCCAAAGGTGCCCCTCGTTCCCTGTTTGCCCTTGCATAACCGGCGGACGCGGGAACTACCAGACGCCGGGCGCGGGATTGCCGAGCGGACCTCGGGCCTTGGCGGCGCGGCGATCTATCCGCTCGCCTGTCTTTGCGGGCCGGGCAATGGGCCTGCCGCCGGGCGGGCGTCGCTATCCGAAAACCTCACCCGGTTCCGTCCTTCGAACTTGGCCGCGTAAAGCGCGCGGTCGGCGGCGCGCACGGCGTCGGTCAGATCGCCTTCGCCGGACCGAAAGACGCCGCCGATGCTGACCGTGACGTGCAGCGCGGCCTGCCCCGCCTCGAAGGGCCGGGCCTCGATCGCGCGCCGCAGCCGTTCCGCGATTTCGGCCGCGGCGGCGGCAGTGACGGGCGACAGGACCATGGCAAATTCCTCTCCGCCGAAACGCGCAAGGATATCGCCCCGCCGCGCCAGTTCGCCGATGCGCGCGCTCAGCCCCTGCAGGACGATATCGCCTACGGGATGGCCGAAACTGTCGTTGATCTGCTTGAAGTGATCCACATCGACGATCAGCAAGGCGCGCGGCTGGTCGGGTGGCAAAAGGTTCAGCGCGTGTTCCAGCCCGCGGCGGTTCAGAAGGCCGGTAAGCGGGTCCTTGTGGGCGGCGGCGCGCAGCACTTCTTCCCGACGTACCTGCCGGCGCGCGGCGGCCATCATCGACCCCAGCACCACACTGCCGATCATATAAAGCCCCACGGTCACAAGCCCCGTCTGCCGCAGGACTGCCGCGCGCGCATCGGCAGGAAGCAGAAGCGTGGCGCAAAGCGAAAGCGAGATCATCAGCCCCAGCAGGGCGAGCCTGCGCAGGCTGCCCCGCTGGTCGGGCGGAATGAAGGCGTGCCAGACGAGCCCCGCAGCCGTCGCGATCGACAGCACGGCGACCCCGGCGATGCTGCCGATACCGCCGATCCAGATCCGGACGGACGCGGTAATGGCAAGCGTCGCCGTCGCCCCCAGGGGCCCCAGAAAAGCGCCCGAGAGGCCCGCGAAAAGCGCCCGCGCATCGGTGATCACGCCATCGGTAATGCGGATGGGGTCCAGCATGCTCGCCGCGCCGCCGAGCCCGAAGGCTGCGCCCATCAGCAGGCGGAACTGCCAGCGCGGGACGCCCTTGCGCGACAGCCAGCCGAAAAGAAGCGTCAGCAGGGCCATCAGACCCATGCCGTTCACGAAGGGAATGATGACGTCGAGCATGCGGCCGCAAGCCTTTTGTTATCTCCTTCAGTTAATCGGCTTCTGCAGGGAATTAAATGGGGAACTCAGGCAACCCCTGCCTCGGGATCTTCTTCTTCCATACGGTCCGGGTCGGAAGGGACTTCCTTGTCGTCCGTCAGCCAATGCGCGCGCTGCGCCGCGTAGCGCCGGATCAGCGTGGCGATGGTCGCGGCGACGTCATCGCCGGGACGGAGCGCGCCATAGCCGGGCGCGTTTGTGTCCCAGGCATATTCGACCATGGGCCGGTGCGCGGCGATGGCGTCCCGCGCAACCCATGCCTTGCGCAGCGCCGCCGTCCGCAGCGCCGCGGGAACGCCCGCGCGCATGAAGACCCGGTAATCGCTGTCGGGGCCGAGCGTTTCGATGTCAGGCAGCTCGGGAAGGTTGAGTTCGGGATCTTCGGGCGTCGCCTCAGGATGCGCGGCCTCGTCCTCCTCGGCGGACGGGGTCGGAGCGGGGTGGCCGTCGGGGTCGTCCGGTGGAGGTTCGCCCGTCTCACTGGCGGCCTCCGCGCGTTTGGTGCGGGACCAGCGGGTCAGAAACGGCTCCGTCGCCATCAGACTCCGCCTTCCCGGCGCGCGGCCATGGCCTCGGGGTCAACCCGATCGCGCTGACGTTTCCAGACGGTGCGCGGCGTGTAATGACGCTGCACAAAGGCGGCAAGCGTCGCCGCGATCCCCGGCGGCATCGACAGCGCCTCGACCAGATCGGGGCCGACATCCACATAGGCATGGGCAACGGTCGGGTCCGCCGTGACGAGGTGGAGCATCAGGTCCGTTCGCGGCCCCACCCCTTGATCCGTCCCCCGCCCCGGGCGCAGGACGACCCAGACCGAGGGCTGCCGCGCCTCCAGATTTTCCTTGTAGAGCGTCGCGGCCGAAGGGTGGAATTCAAGCGGACGGTTCCCTGCGTGAAAGCGCTGCCGACCCTCTGAGTCGTGCAGCAGGGTCCAGTCGGCCAATGCTTCCTGCGGCGGAGTTATGGCGACAGGCTGCCAGACGGTCGCCTGCCAGCGGGTCCGTCCCGGCCTGCATTCGACCTCAACCCCCACAGGGATCTTTACGACCTGCCCTTCGGTCATTCGATATAGCCGTCGGGAAAGAGGTAAAGGTCCTCGGGCTGTTCCGGGGGCATTTCCAGGGCCGGTTCGCTGGCAAGGGCGTTCGGGCGCGGCATGGGGCGGCCGTCAAGACCGGGGGGCGCCATGCGCACGGCAGAGAGGATCGAATAAAGCGAGTCCTCGTTCCCGGCACCGGGGGTCGCCATCGGGTCGCGCAGGCCTTGCTCATCAGGCTCGGGCGCCTGGCTGTTTTCGATGGCGAGGGAGTCGAGATCAAGCTCTTCGGTGCTCTGGCCTTCGGTCGGCTGGTCCGTCTCGCCTTGGGCTGCGCCCTGGGTCGCGTCGTCTTGTGCGTCCCCAGCCGCGTCGTCTGCCGTCGTTGCATCGGCGCCAGTCGCCTGGGGAAGTGCGGTGGCGGGGGGTTCTGCCCCGTCGCCCTGCTGCGCGAACAGGACGGCCGGCATCGCGCCTTGCACGAACACCGCCAGGGCAAGGGCACGAAGTGACGTCATCATCATGGGAAGCTCCCCTTTCACTCCGCCTCAACCAGCCCGACGCGCCTCTGTTCCCCGGGCTATCCACTTTAGTTGCCGCTTTCGGGATCACCTGCGGGAACAAGCAGGGGCATGGGGGGTTGAGGCCCGGCACAGGAGGTCACGCATGTCGCAGGCGGAAATGCGCGTAACGCAACAGCCCGACGTGGCAGAGATCGCGCGGTCCCAGGCTTATATGCTGCTCTCGGTCCTGCTCGCGGCGCCGCCCGATGCGGATCTGCTGGCGCGGCTGCGCGGGCTGGCACCGGACGGATCGCGATGGGGTGCGCACCTTGCGGATATTGCCCGCGTCGCAGCGATGTCGCCCGCGGATGTGGAGCGTGAGTTCAACCGTCTTTTCATCGGTCTCGACCGGGGCGAGCTTGTGCCCTACGCATCCTGGTATCTGACCGGGTTTCTGCAGGATCGACCGCTGGTGGCGCTGCGGGATGACATGGCACGCCTTGGCATTGCCCGATCCGGCGGGGCCGCCGAACCGGAAGATCACGCAGCCGGCGTGCTGGAAATCATGGCGGGGCTGCTTGCCGGGCGTTTTCCGGCCGCCAGCCCATCAGACGCCGCAGCCTTTCACGCCCGCCATATCGCGCCCTGGCTGCCCCGCTTTCTCGACGACCTGCAAGGCGCCGAGGCTGCCGTTTTCTACCGCCCCGTGGCGGCGCTGGGGCGGCTGCTGATGGAAATCGAAAAGGAAACCATGGTGCCCGCGACGGCCGGCACCCGGGTCACGAAAGGAACCGCCCATGTCTGAGGCACATGAACCGAACCCTGCCGCCGAGCCGGCCAGCCGCGACGCTGATCGGACGGCCGAGCCCGGGCGCCGCCGTTTCCTCAAGCTGGGGCTGGGCGTGACGGGCGCAGCCGCAGCCGGCGGGGCGGCAGTTCTCGCGCAGGATGTGGTGCTGCAAGAGGATGAACGCGGCAAGGCCCGGTACCAGGGCGGCCCGCATGTCGAACGTTTCTACGCCCTGAACCGGCTCTGAGGGGTCCCATGCTTACCAAACGCAAACCCGCCACTGCCCAACGTCGCCGTCTTTCGGACATCGCCGCCCCGCGTGAAGCCGCAATGGACCGACGCTCGTTCCTGCAGGCAAGCGGCCTTGCGGCGGGTGGATTGGCGGGGCTTGGCGCGCTCTCGGGACGGTTCGTCAAGCCCGCCGAGGCCGCACCTCTGAACCATCAGGCGCCGAAAGAGCTGCGCAAGAACATCTGCACCCATTGCTCGGTCGGCTGCACGGTTGTGGCCGAGGTTCAGAACGGCGTCTGGGTCCAGCAGGAACCCGGCTGGGACAGCCCGATCAGCCAGGGCACCCATTGCGCCAAGGGCGCGTCGGTCCGCGAACTGACCAAAGGAGCACGGCGGGTCAAGTATCCGCTCAAGCTGGTGGACGGGGAGTGGCAGCGCGTAACCTGGGAACAGGCCATCGACGAAATCGGCGACCATCTGCTGACGATCCGCAACGAACAGGGGCCCGACAGCGTCTTCTGGCTCGGGTCGGCCAAGTTTTCGAACGAAAGCGCCTATCTGATGCGAAAGTTCGCGGCCTTCTGGGGCACGAACAACATCGACCATCAGGCCCGTATCTGCCATTCAACCACCGTCGCCGGCGTCGCCAATACCTGGGGCTACGGGGCGATGACCAACAGCTATAACGACATCCAGAACGCGCAGGCGCTGCTGATCATCGGCGCGAACCCGGCCGAGGCGCACCCGGTCGCCATGCAGCACATGCTGCGGGCCAAGGAACATAACCGTGCCCCCTGGATCGTGATCGACCCGCGCTTTACCCGCACCGCCGCCCATGCGACGCAATTCGTGCGCATCCGCCCCGGCACCGACATACCGGTGGTCTGGGGCATCCTGTGGCACATCTTCGACAATGGCTGGCAGGATGACGACTATATCGCCCAGCGGGTCTACGGCATGGATGAGGTGCGCGAGGAAATCGCGCGCTGGACCCCTGAGGAGGTGGAACGGGTCAGCGGCGTGCCGGGCGCCCAGCTGCTGGAAGTCGCGCGGGCCATTTCCCAGAACCGGCCCAGCACGCTGGTCTGGTGCATGGGCACCACGCAGAAATCCACCGGCACGGCGAATGTGCGGGCCTTTTCGATCCTTCAGCTTGCCTTGGGGAATATCGGCGTCGCGGGCGGCGGGGCGAATATCTATCGCGGCCACTGCAACGTGCAGGGCGCGACGGACATGGGCCTCGATGTGACCTCGCTGCCCTCCTACTACGGGCTGGACGAAGGGGCGTGGCGCCATTTCGCCCGGGTCTGGGATGTGGATTATGAGGTCCTGGTGAACCGCTTCGGGCTGGAAGGCATGACCTTCAACGAACGCAAGGCGCTGATGGAGGCCAAGGGCATCCCCACCACGCGCTGGTTCGACGGCGCGAATGCGAGCCGCGAGACGCTGGACCAGCCCAACCCGATCCGTGGCATGTTCGTGATGGGCCATGGCGGCAATACCGTCACGCGGATGCCCGAGATGCTGGAGGGCCTCTCCAATCTCGACCTGATGGTGGTGGTCGATGCCCATCCCACCACCTTTGCCGCCCTGCCGGAGCGCCCGAGGAATTTCTACATCCTGCCCGCCTGCACCCAGTTCGAGCAGGACGGCAGCCGGTCCTGTTCCAACCGGTCCGTCCAGTGGGGGCAGAAGGTGGTCGAACCCATCTTCGAATCCAAGAACGACCGGGAAATCCTTTATCTGCTGGCACAGAAGCTCGGCTTTGCCGACGACCTCTGCAAGCATATCCTGGTCGAGGACAACGTGCCCCTGACCGAGGATATCCTGCGAGAGATCAACCGGGGCTGCATCTCCACCGGCTATACCGGCCAGTCGCCCGAGCGGCTCAAGCTGCATATGCGCTATCAGCACACCTTTGACCGCATCACGATGCGCGCGAACGAGGGCCCGCTTGAGGGCGAATATTACGGCCTGCCCTGGCCCTGCTGGGGCTATCCCGAATGGCAGCATCCGGGCAGCCCGATCCTTTACGATACCTCCAAGCATGTAATGGAGGGCGGTGGCACCTTCCGCGCCCGTTTCGGCGTGGAACGGGATGGCGAGACGCTGCTGGCCGAGGGGAGCTATTCGCTCGGCTCCGAGATCGAGGACGGCTATCCGGAATTCACCATGGCCGTTCTGCGCACGCTTGGCTGGGACAGCGAGCTTACTCCCGAGGAACTGCGCGTGATCGAACGGATCGGCGGTGACAACGTGGACAGCGTGTCATGGGCCGCCGATCTTTCCTTCGGGATCATGCGCGTGGCGCTCAGCCATGGCTGCGTCCCTTACGGCAACGCCAAGGCGCGGGCGGTTGCGTGGAACCTGCCCGACCCGGTGCCGATCCATCGAGAGCCGGTCTACACCCCCCGACCCGATCTTGCCGCCGATTATCCGGCCATCCCGGACCGGCGCGATTTCCGGCTGCCACTGCTCAACTACTCCGTCCAGCAGGCGGCGATCGAGGCGGGCATCGCGCGAGATTTCCCCTTCGTCTACACCTCGGGCCGGCTGGTCGAATATGAGGGCGGCGGCGAGGAAACGCGGTCAAACCCCTGGCTCGCCGAGCTTCAGCAGACGATGTTCTGCGAGATCAACGTGCAGGACGCCGAACGGCTGGGCATCGCGAACGGAGAGGATGTCTGGCTATCCGGCCCCGAAGGCGGGCGGTCCCGGATGCCGGCGATGGTGACGGAACGGGTGGCGCCGGGCGTCGTGTTCCTGCCCTTCCACTTCAGCGGACACTGGAACGGCGAGGATCTGCGAGAGCTTTATCCAGCCGGCGCGGACCCGATCGTGCTGGGCGCCCCCGCCAATGCGATCACGACCTATGGCTATGACCCGATGACCCTGATGCAGGAAACCAAGGCGACCCTCTGCCGGGTCGAGAAGGCGTAAGGAGACGCAGATGGCACGCATGACCTTCCTTTGCGACTCGGAACGCTGCATCGAATGCAACGCCTGCGTCACTGCCTGCAAGAACGAGCATGAGGTGCCCTGGGGCATCAACCGCCGCCGCGTGGTTACGCTGAATGACGGCCGTCCGGGCGAACGTTCGATCTCGATGGCCTGCATGCATTGCACCGATCCGCCCTGCGCGGCCGTCTGCCCGGTGGATTGCTTCTATCCCACGGTCGAGGGCGTGGTGCTCCATTCCAAGGATCTCTGCATCGGCTGCGGCTATTGCTTTTACGCCTGCCCCTTCGGGGCGCCGCAGTTTCCGCAGGCCACCAATTTCGGCGGGCGCGGCAAGATGGACAAATGCACTTATTGTGCCGGCGGTCCCGAACAGGACAATTCCGAAGACGAATATGTCAAATACGGCACGAACCGGCTGGCCGAAGGCAAGCTGCCGCTCTGCGCCGAGATGTGTTCGACCCGCGCCCTGATGGCCGGCGATCAGGACATGCTGGTCGAGATCTACAAGGAGCGCGTGGTGCGCAGGGGCTACGGCTCGGGCGCCTGGGGTTGGTCGGTCGCCTATGCCCGGCAGCAGGGCGACAGTTTCCGCCCGCATGTCACCGCCCCGGCGGAAGGGGGTGCGTGATGCGCTGGTTTATTGTTCCGCTCCTGTCGGTAATGCTTCTCGGCCTTCCTGTTGCCGCGCAGGAGGCGCCCCCGGGGGGCGACGAAAACTATGTGACGCCGGGGATGGAGGGCCGCGCGCCCTCTGCCGCGCCACTGGAGGGGGACGACGTCCATATCTTTACCGATTATGATGGCACGGTTGCAGGGTTCGTCTCGATCCCGGATCGCCAGTCGGGGGTTCTGGTGCAGGAACAAGGGCGCGACTGGCGCGCCTTTCGGTCGGGGTGGTTCCTTTGGATCGCGGGCGGCCTGATCCTGCTCACGGTGGGTGCGCTCGCGGCGTTCTTTTTCTGGCGCGGGCGTATCCGGATCGAGAGCGGACGGTCCGGCCGCTGGGTGCCGCGCTTCAACGGGTTGGAGCGGTTCGCCCATTGGGCCACGGCGATCAGTTTTCTGGCGCTGGCGATCACCGGGCTGATCATCACCTTCGGCCGTCCCCTCCTTATCCCGCTCATGGGGCACGCCGCCTTTACGCCGCTGGCCGAGGCCTCGAAGACGCTGCATAACATTGCGGCACCGCCCTTTGTCATCGGCATCGTGATGATGCTGGTGCTGTGGCTGCGCGACAATATCCCGAACCGGACCGATATAGAGTGGCTGCGTCAGGCAGGCGGCATGTTCAGCGCCCCCGGCACCCCCCATCCCGAGGCCGAACGCTTCAATGCCGGGCAGAAGATGATCTTCTGGATCGTGACGCTCGGCGGGCTTCTTGTCTCAGCGACCGGCCTTGTTTTGCTGATGCCGTTCTTCTTTGCCGATATCGGCGGGATGCAGGTCGCGCAGGTTGTCCACGCGCTGACGGCGGCGGCCCTGATCGCGGTCATCATCGCGCATATCTACCTCGGGACCCTGGGGATGGAGGGGGCCTTCGACGCGATGGGCCGCGGTGAGGTCGATGAGAACTGGGCGCGTGAGCATCATTCTGGGTGGTACAAGACCTTGAAGAGGCCCGCGCCCGACGCCCCTGCGCCGACTGATGGCAAGGGTGTCCCCGCGGAATGAGTGCGGCTCAGCGCGGGGCAGCCTCGGCCTGAAACCAGCCCAGCCGCCCGTCAACCGGGGCGCGGTGATCGGGCATGGCGGACCGGGTGGAATAGCGGTCCGTCGATGATACCGAGGCCGCGGCATAGACCCAGCCCGTGATTGCGAAAACCGCCGTGCAGAAGACGATGGCGGCGAGGAAGGCTTTCATGACGCTGGCTCCAAGTTGGTCAGGTGATTGAGGGTCACGCTGATTGGGGAACCTGCGGCGCGCGGGGATGTTCCATCAGACGGTCTGGAGGTGCCGTGCCAGTGCCTCCTGCGCCAGCCTCCGATAGGTGGCACAGAACGCGTCATTGGTGCTGTTGGCCTGTTTACGAAGGCGCGGGCGCGCGGCCGTCCATCCTCCAAGGTCCAGATCGAGCCTGTGGGCGATGCGCTGAACGGTCGTTGCCGGATTGCGCACAAGATCTTCATAGACGATCCCCATGCGCGGCAGGCCCATGACATTGCAGGTCAGCCCGATCATCTCGTTCTCGCGGTGGATGTCGCGCAGAACCGCCTCGATCTGCGCGAGGTCAAATCGCGGCTCGGTTTCCGCCCGTGCCTGCTGCTGGCTGGTCCATTGGCCCGTCTGATGCGCCAGCGAATGGGACACCGCCTGCGCCAGCACATCGCGCCGGGTCATGTGCAGCACCAGAAGCCCCGAAAACATCGCTGGAATCCGATGGCGCAGCAGCATCGCAAGCTGTCCGGCCGATGCCTTGACCCCGAATATCTGCCCTCTGGGGCAAAGCTGCCCGGCAAGGCTGGCAAGGTGTTCCGGAAAGCTGCGGGCACTCGTGCGCGCCTGCATCGTGGCCACGACATCATGGTTCAGGAACTCGCCGAAGCCCGCGAAATGACCGGTCTGCCGCAGGTAATCCCCCAGAAGATGCGAGCCGCAGCGGTTCGTGAAGGCCAGGATGACCAGCGGCCGGTCGATCACCGCCCCGCCCTCATGCCCGCCCCCATCCGGGAAAATACGGCGGATCGCCACTTCATGCGGGTCCGGCTGCGCGAGCCTGTCGAGAAAGCTGTCCGTCATGCGGCCTCTTCGCCTGAGAATCGGGGGGCGAGTTCCCGGAGGATGGCCGCGACGACCGCGGGCGCCGGGTCCGAGGGGTCGAACGGGACGACGCGGCCATTCGGTGCCCTTGATGCAGCCTCGGCCTGCGCGCCGAGGTCCAGCACGAAGGTCGGCAGCCCGGTGGCGAGCGATTCATGCGTGGTGTAAGAAAACGTCTCGGGCCAGATCGAGGGGATGAGCCAGGCCGCGATCCGGTGGCGCCGGGCGATGCGGCCGATATCCTCGGGACGGTAGGGGCCGGTCACAGGCGTTCCCGGCGCGAGGGCGATCGCCGGGTCCACCGTACCCATCACCATGAGTGTGATGCCCCGCGCCGCCAGCGCCCGGCCAAGCGGCGCAAGAAGGCGCGCCCCCTTTTGTGCCCCGATATTGCCGGGGACGGCGACGGTGCGGCCATGGGTCGGGGGGCTGATCGCTGCGGGTGTCACCGGCAGGTCATGTGGCGTGACCGATATCGCCCCCGCGGCACCTGGGAAGGCCGCCGCGATGATATCCGCACTCGCCTGCGAGAACGCGACAAGAGTGTCGGCCCGCGCCACGAGCTTTGCCCAACGCGCCCGCCAGTCGGGCAGCGAGACCGCGCCCAGACGATGGGCGGCGTCCGGGTCCGACGGTTGGGGCACTCCGCGCCAGAGTCCGGCGCTGTCGAGCAGTGTATAGGAGGGGCTGATCGGAAAATAATCGTGAAAGAGGATCTCTGCCCCGTCCCCCTCCCGCAGAAAGGACAGGAGCGTTTCCGGGATCGCGGCAGGGTCAGGGTCGCCCACCGCACAGGAGTAAATCAGTCGCATCGCCGGCAAGAGATGCAGCAGCCGGCGGACCTGCGCCGTATCGTCGGTGCATGCCGCGGTCATTCCGGCCTCGCAATGAAGCTCGAACTGCCAGCGGCGCGGACCTCCGACACGCAGGACGACCGCAGAGGGTTCCCTGCGCAGGCGGTGGCGGAGGTAAAGCTCGGCCCCGCCGCCCAGCGAATGGGCCACGAAAACCGGGATCGGGACGCCCTGCGACCCTGCCCGGCCAAGACCCAATGCCAGCCGCGCGCCCGCCAGCGGGTCTCTGTCGATGAAACCCCGCACCTCTGCGTCATAGCGCGGGTAACGCGCCGCGACGCGTGCCCCGTTTTCCGCCAGCAGGCGCTGCTTGGCCTCGGACCCGAACGACCCGCCGCCGCGATGCTCCACGAAAAGCGAGGCTGTCCCCAGGTGGCGACCGCCGCGCTGACGCGCCTTCTGGCACCAGTCGACCTCTTCGCCATAGCCGCGCCCGAAGGCGGTGTCGAAGGCCGGGATCTGCCGCAGGAACCCTAGGTTCATCGCCATGCAGAACCCGACCCCCGTCGCCGCCTCGGCCACAGCCGCTGCGGCGCCAAGCTGCCGCGCCACGCGATCCATCGCCTCGGCCTCTCCGGCACCGAGCGGGACGGGACGGCAGATCGCGGGGGCGGTGAATATTTCGGCATCGTTGGAAAAGGGCGTCACGCTCGCCACCCCGTCATCCGCGCAGATCGGGGCAATGAGGCGCGACGCCCAGCCCCGGGGCACCAGCGCGTCGGAGTTGAGCAGGATGACATGGGCGCCGCGCATGACTGCGACCGCGAAGGCGCGGTTCACCGATCCGATGAAGCCAAGGTTCTGGTTGTTTTCCAGCAGCGTTACCCTGTCGCCCTGCCCCGCGCACCATTCGCGCAGCCATGGACGGACCCGGGGGTCGGTTGACGCATCTTCGACAACGATCAGGTGCCAGTCGAGATCGGTATGGAGGGCCAGCCGATCAAGGCAGTCCTGCAGCACGTCGAAGGCGTTATGGAACGGCAGGACAATGGTCACGGGTGTATCCGGCGGTGCCTGGCCGGGGCTGCCGAAAAGACCCGGCGGCAAGTCCGCCGCGCCCCGCCCAGGCTGCGGCCCGAGCAGCCTGTCCCGCACCGCCCGGCGCAAGGCCGGATCGCGGGTCCGGCGCCAGCGGGCGATCAGCGGCAGCGCCCGCGTCAGGTCAGCGGCGAAACGTAGCGCCAGCAACGCCCGCGCCAGCCTGCGCCTTGGCAGGGGTGGCATGGCGACAGGGTGCCATTCGCCATCGCAAAGCAGGTGAAGCCCCTCCTCCCCGCTCATTGTCAGGTCAAAGGCCCGCGCGTCGATCCCGTGCCGGGCCCTCACATCTTCGCGCAGGGTCTGCGGGATGATCCCGGGGCGGCCGGCATCTGTCCGGATCTCTTCGGCAATGGTCCAGCCTTGCAGCCGCCGTTGCACGCCGCGCGCCTCCAGCCGCTCCACATAGCCGATCAGCCGCCCCTTGGTCAGAATCGGGACATTGCGGCGCCCCCGCACGAGATGCGCATCGCTATAGCGTTCAAAGAGCCGTCCCAGCCGCTGCATGTGCCGCCCTTGTCGTTTTCCGCAGGATACAATCATAGGTTGTATTCGCGCAAGAGCTGATCTAACCTGCAGTCCAACCCGAGGGACCGATGGCAGAACACCCCCATCTGATCGACATTCGCCAGCACAGCGACGCGCGTGGTTCCCTTGGCGTGCTTGAGGGGGATGACCTGCCCTTCGCGGTCAGGCGCGTCTATTACCTGTTCGACGTGCCTGAGGGTGAGCTTCTTGGCGAACACGGGCACAAGCGGCTGGAGCAGGTCTTTCTCTGCCTCTCCGGTCAGGTGGACGTCACCCTTCATGACGGCACGCGGACGCATTCCTTTGTGCTGGACCATCCCGCCCGGGGCTTGCGCGTGCCGCCGGGGATGTGGCGCAGCCTGCGCTTCGCCCGGCCCGGAACCGTGGTCTGCGTCCTCGCCTCCCGTCCCTATGAGCCCGAAGATTACATCTACAGCCTTGATGAATTTCTGGAGTGGTCGAATGAATGTCGCGCCGCAAGCTGCTGATATAGAAACCTTCCCGTTTCTGGATGTGGGGTTCACCTATCGCGCGCTGCAGCCCGCGCTCGACGCGGCCTATCGGGATGTGATGGGATCGGGCCGCTATATCGGGGGCGAGGCGCTGACGCGGTTCGAGGCGCGCTTTGCCGCGCGTTGCGGGGTTGCGCATTGCGTGGGGCTCGGGAACGGGCTCGACGCGCTGGTGCTGCCGCTTCGTGCGCTCGGCATCGGCCCGGGGGACGAGGTCATCGTCTCGGGGCATACCTTCGTTGCGACCTGGCTCGCGGTGGCGCAGTGTGGGGCGACCCCGGTGCCGGTCGATGCCGATCCCGTCACCATGAATATCGACGTGAGCCTGGTTGCCGCCGCGATCACGCCGCGCACCCGGGCCATCCTTGCGGTGCATCTTTACGGCGCGCCGGCCGATTGCACTGCGCTGGCCGAGATCGCGCAGCGTCACAACCTATGGCTGATAGAGGATGCGGCGCAGGCCCATGACGCCCTTCACCACGGCAGACCGGCGGGGGGCCTCGGGGTCGCGGCTGGCTTCAGCTTCTATCCGGGCAAGAACCTCGGCGCCTTTGGCGACGGGGGCGCGCTGATGACCGATGACACGGACCTTGCGGACCGGGTGCGGATGCTCGCGAATTACGGCGCGCGCCGGAAATACGAACATGATCTGGCGGGCGGAAATTCGCGGCTCGACCCGCTGCAGGCCGCGTTTCTGGACGTCAAACTCGATGCGCTCGCGGACTGGACCGCGCGCCGCCGCGAAATCGCGGCCGTCTATCTGGATCGTCTGAACGGCCAGCATGACCTGCGCCTTCCGGCATATTCCCCCCACGATGACCCGGCATGGCATCTTTTTGTGGTTCGCCACGCGCGGCGCGACGCGCTTCTTGCGGCGCTCGCCGCCCGGGGGGTGGAGGCGGCGCTGCATTATCCCGTCCCCAACCATCAAAGCGGGGCGTTCCGCGCAACCCATGGCGCGCTGCACCTTCCGGTGACCGAGGCGATCTGTGCCACCTGCCTCAGCCTTCCCATCGGTCCGCATCTTTCGCCCGGCGACGCCCATGAGATCGCCGACCGGGTGATCGACGCGCTTGCCTCCATCTGATGGACGGGCAGGCCTTTTCCGCAGCGGGCATGTCCGGGCCTATGGCAGGGATCGAGGAATGTCTTACCGTGGGGAACCTGCCCCTCGCCATCGAGATACTGGCGGGGCATGCAGCGGAATGTGAGGCGGCTGACCTGCGCGCCCTCGCCCAAAGGATCGCGGCGATGGCGCCGCCGTTGCCCGACATAAGGCTGGGTTTCGATCGACCCACCAACCTTTTCATCGTGACCGAGGCGCGCGCGGCGCAGCCCTGGATCGCGGCGCTTGGGGCGGATCGCCCATGGGAACGGAATGTCGTGCTCATGACCTCCCCCTGCGATGGCGCCGCGCGGGAGGGGTTGAGCGACGCAGGCGCCACGGTCCTCGCCCCCCATTGCGCGGCATTGCATGATCGCTGGGAATGGCTCCGGGCCAGGCTTGATGCTTTTGCTGCGCGGCGCCTTTTTCTGCTGAACGCGCCCGACGACCTCGCCGCATTGCTTGCGCTGCAAGAGGCGGCCACCGGCCGGGACTGCATCGTTCCGCTTTGTGGGCCGTCCCCTTTGGCGAATGTCTGGCCGGGCGCGCTGCATCTTGCGCCGGATGGCGAAACTGCGGCGGCGTTCGCGCGGCTCTGGCCCGATGCGCGCGTGGCCAGGATCGCCGCGCCCCGGGCCGCGGCGCATCGCGGCCGATGGGCACGGTTCCGGCGACGCCTGAAAAACAAGGGTGGGCGAACGGCCCCGGCCCCGGTTTCGGCGGCCCTTTCGGCGGTTCTGGACGGCCCGCCCACGACCCACGGGACGGCCGACGGGGCCGAAGATGCCCTCTTCGACCGCACCTATTACCTTGCCCGGAACCCGGATGTCGCGGCGTCGGGCTGCGACCCGTGGGTTCATTACCTGAGGCACGGCGAGGCCGAGGGACGATGGCCCAACCCGCTCTTCGATCCGGTCTGGTATCGGCGGCGGCTTGGCCGGCCCGCGCAGGGGTCCCTGTTGGGCCATTACGCGCAGCATGGGGAAAGGATGGGCCTGTCGCCGCATCCGCTGTTCGATCCGGTCCTCGCCGCCGGCGAAGCGGATGGAGGATCGGTCCTCGCCGCCTGTCTCGCGGGCAAGATCCGCCAGCCGCATCTTTTCTTCGACCCGGACCACTATGCGCGCCAGCTGCCCGCACCCGAAACCGGCCCCCTTCTGGTTCATTTTCTTGAGGTGGGGGCCGCGGCAGGTCTGTCGCCACATCCCCTTGTGGATCTCCAAACCCTCTGGCGGGGCGCAGGCGCGCCGGAGGGCGTTTCCGCGCTGCGCATCTTTCTCGACTGGATCGGCGGCGACTGGCCGCGCCTTTCGCCCCATCTGCTGTTTGATCCCGCAGGCTTTGAGGAAGAGCGCTGGCACCGCGCCGCGCCCAATCTTTGCTGGGCCGCAATGCTCGCGGGCAATCTGCCGGACTTGCCGCCGCATCCGCTTGTCCTGCCGGGTCATGTGGAAAAACGCCGTCCCGGAACGCTGACCTCGGCCGAGCCGGTGATGCTGGCGCTCGCGCAGGACCGGCTGGGCTGCGACCCGCACCCCTTGATTGACAGCGCGCATATTGGCTCGACCGCACCATGGCTTCGCGCGAGCCGCCTGAGCGCGGCGGAACATTTCATCGCGAACGGGCGCCGCGACAACATCGACCCCCATCCGGCCTTCCGTCAGGCCTATTACAACTTTCACAACCCCGATGTGGCTGCATCGGGGCAGAACCCCTTGCTGCACTACCTGCGCCATGGCGAGGCAGAGGGGCGGCGGCCGCATCCCTCCTTCGATCCGGCGTTTTACAGGACCGCGCATCTGAAGGACCAGCCCGGCGCGCCGCTGCTCCACGCCCTGACCGAGGGGCGCGGATTCTTCCGCCCGCGTCTCGCGGTCTCGCCCTACCACGCGCGGCAAAGCATGGAGGGGGCCCGCCGCGCGCTGGACGATGGCCGGCAAAAGGACGCAGCCCGGCATCTGCACGACGCGCTGCACCCGCCCGACACGGCAGAGCCGCCCGATCTGGTGACTGCGGTGCATCCGGTCGCCGACAGTTTTCCCGGTGCGACGACCGAACTGGCGCCCGCAGCGACCCGGGCCCTGCCGCGCCCCCGGATCGTCTCGCGCCGTCCAATTCATGCGCCGTCGCTGCGTCAGGACCTTCCGCCGGTTCGGGCGGCCTGTTTAGGGGATGTGACGCTGCTGCCCGGGAATGACGGTTTTCTTCTTTCCGACGGGCGCTGGCTCGATTTCAGCCTTGAGGGGTTTGACCCTGAAACCATGTCGCTGCGGGCGAACGGGGCGCTGGCGGCGCTCGGGTCGGGTGGCGCGGCCTTACGTTATTACTCAGGTGGCGCGCCGGTCGAGGCGGGTATTCTGGCGACGGGGACTTATAGCCGGAACTACTGTCACTTCCTGCTCGAGGTTGTGCCCCGCGCCCTTGCTGCCGCGACTCTCGCGCCTGCGGGGGTGCCGCTCCTTGCCGATGACGACATGCCGGATCAGCATCATGAGGCGCTGCGCCTGCTGTTTCCCGATCGCCCGGTGTTGCGGCTCACGCGGCATCAGGCGGTCAGGGTCGGGCGGCTCTGGGCCGCGAACATGCCGAATGTGATGCAGGATGCCTATGCCACCGAGGTGCCGCCGCCCGGCACGGCGCGGTTCCACCCGGCGGCGCTGACCGGCTTGCGCAGGCTTGGCCGGATGCTGGGGCCGTCGCGGACCCCGTCCCGCCTCTTTCTTGCGCGCAAGTCCGGGGTGCGGCGCCTTCTGAACATGCCGGCGCTTTCGGCGCGGCTGGAGGCAGAGGGTTTCGTGGCCGTGGATTTCGCGACGCTTTCCTTCGCGGATCAGGTCCGGCACATGGCAGGGGCACAGATCGTGGTGGCGCCGACCGGTGCGCATCTCGCCAATCTCGTCTTTGCGGGGCCGGAATGCCGGGTCTTCCCGCTCTTTTCCAATGCGCCGGGGACGAATTTCGGCCTCTGGTCCGCGCTGGCCGCAGCGTTGGGGGACGGTCCCGAGGTCACCAACATCGCCGGATGGCGCGTTCCGGGCACCAGTCACGGCCCGGCGGCGCATGAACATTACACGGTGCCCGAGGATCTGGTGCTGCCCCATGTCGCGCGGCCCGAGTTGGAGGAGCGGATGGAGCTTTCCGCCGCGCTCGACGCGCTCTGGCGGGCGAATGACGCGGTGGGCGTGCAGGCTTCGGGCTGGTCCCTGCGCGCGCAGGCCTTCCCGCCGGATCATCTGCCCCGGCTTGCGCGGCTGCGCGACCGCGTGGCGGAGTGTCTGGCCGAGGCGGGGCAGGATGCCATTGACGCCGCCTTTGGCCACCCCTTCTTCGCCAACCCCGGGGCCAATCTTCAATCCGGCCTGATGCTGGCCCAAGGTGGCGCGACCAGAGATGCGGCCCTCGGGGCGATGCGGGCAGGGGCGGTATCGGGGCGCGATCTCCTTCTGGCAATGCTCTGGCTGCAGCCCTGGCAGGATGTGCCGCTGCTCGACCCGGAGAGTTTGCCGGATGCGCATCTGCCGGGCTATCTGGCCTGGATCACCGCGCCGCCATGGCTGTTCCGCGCGGGCGAAGATGCGATCTGGGCAGATTATGCCGGGCGGCTTTTGCACTGGTTCGCCGATGCGCTGGAACGGCCCGACCTGTCGCCCGCGCGGCGTTTCCGGCTGGCGCGCGCGGCGACGGGGCTCGATCTGGGGCAGTTCCTTCTGATCGATGGTGATTACGGCCCGCTCTCCCATGCCCGGAACCGTGTTCTTGCGCTGCTTGCGCCGCAGCACCGGCCGGTTCGTTCGGCGGTCCGCTGTGCCTCGGGTGCTGAGGGGCGGTTGCGTCTGGGGATCATCCTGCGCACCTTCGACAAGGGGCCGGACAGCGAGGCGGGGCTTTCCGCCCTGCTCGGCTTTGACCTGGGCCGGACCGAGATATTCGCCTACTCGGCGGGTTTCACCGACCGCGTCGCGACCGGCGATCCGGGGTTCGAGCGGCGCTTCGACGCGGCGGTCGCGCATCGGCGGCTCTTGCCCCCGGATGCCGCGGGCATTCGCCGGATGATCGCGGCGGACGACCTCGATGTGCTTTTGCTGGCGAATGCGACGACTTTCGGTATCCAGCCGCTCGACCTCGCGCTGTTTCACCGGCTCGCGCCGCGGCAGTTCGCGCTCAATTCGCATCTGCCATTGCCGCCGGGGTTTCCCGGCTTCGACGGGTTCTTGACGGGGCAGGACGACATCGCCCTGCCCGCCGGGCTGCCCGAGCGCGCGATGCGGCTGCCCGGCCCGGTGATCGGCTATCTGACCTCGCTGGAGCCGAGGCCGGATGCCTGTCTCACGCGGGACATGCTCGGTCTGGACGCGGGGGATGTGGTGCTGATGAATGCGGGCTCCCTGTCAAAGCTGCGCCATGGCTGCCTTTCGACGATGATGCGGGCGACCGCGGCCGTGCCCGGGGGCAAGCTTCTTCTGGCGCCGTTCAACCCCGGTTGGGCGGGCCGCCGGCTGGCCCTGCCCTTTCTCCATCAGGTCGAAGAGACCGCCGCGGAGGTCGGGCTCGATCCCGAACGTATTTCGATCCTGTCGGAGCTCACCGTGGCCGAGACCGAGGCCGTGCTTGCGCTCGCCGATCTCTATCTCGCGCCGTTTCCCCATGGCGGAGCGACGATGATGCATCTGGCGCTGATCAACGGCGTGCCGCCGGTGGTGCTGCAACGGCGATCGTCGCGATCCATCGATCAGTTTCTCTTGGCGGCGACAGGTTTTTCCGACCTCATTGCGGCGGATGAGGCAGCTTATGTCGCCCTCGCCGCACGGCTCGGCCGCGACGCCGCGGGTCGTGCAGCCCTTTCTGCGGCTCAGCGCGAGGCGGCGCGAAAACCCGTCCTTGTGGCCAACCCGAACCATTCCAGCGGCCTGCGCGATGCGATCCTGCAGGCCGTATACGATCAGGAGAACCTTTGATGAGGCACGACCTTTCCTGGCCCCGGGGCCCGAGGCTTTCGTTCCGGCCCGTGCGCCCGGGGGACGCGGCCTATATCTGCGGGTTGCGCAACGATCCGGCGATCAACCGGCACCTTTCCGGCCCGGCGGGCAGCGAAGGCGCGCAGCGGGACTGGATCGTCGCCTATCAGGCGCGGGAGGCCAGGGGGCAGGAATACTATTTCATCCTCTGCCATGCCGAGGGCGGTGCCCCCTGCGGAACGGTGCGGATCTATGGGATCGAAGGGTCGCGGTTTACCTGGGGCAGCTGGATCCTCGATGCGGCCAAACCGCCCCGGGCTGCCCTCGAAACCGCGATCCTGCTATACGACTTTGCCTTTGACACCCTTGGCCTGACCGAAGCGCGCTTCGACGTGCGGCGGGAAAACCTCCACACGCTGGCCTTTCACGACCGGTTCGGGGCCGCCCGGCTGGGGGAGGACGGGGCCGATATCTACTTTCGTCTTTCTGCCGAAGACTATGCCAAACTGCGCCCCGGCCTTGCCGCCGCGCTCTGCCCGGATGAAGCTGCATGACATCAGACACCTCGGATATCCTTTTCGTGGGCGGCGCGCCCCGCTCCGGTACGACGGTGCTTCACGCGCTGCTCTGCACCTCGGCCCGGACCTGCCGCTATCACCCGGAGGTGAGCTTCATCCGCCCGCTGGTCGAGACCTATGTGCACGGACTTTCCACCTGGGACGCCCACACCCATGCGTTTTTCGAAAAGAAGGCCCATTTCCACCACCATATGCGGCGCATGACCTCCTGGGCCTTTGACCATGTGTCGACGGTGCTGAAGAACCCGCAGCTGCTTTGCGTCAAGGACCCCTGCATGACCCCGTTCTTTGGCGCGCTGCGCGAGATCATGGGCCAGCGCATCCGCACCGTCACCTCGGTCCGCCATCCCTATGACGTGCTGCGGTCGCGTCAGACAGTGATCGAGCGGCACGGCCAGGGGATGACCGAGGCAATGGCCGACAAGCTCGCGCGGGAATATGTCACGATGTACCGGCATCTGGATGACCCGCGCCTTGAGGGCTGCAGCCTTGTGCTGCGCTATGAGGATCTGGAGCAGCCGGAGACGCTGGAACGGCTTCGGGTCTTCACGGGGCTTGACGATCTTTCGCCGGATGAGATCTGGGCCGAAACGCGCGCCCGCAGCAGCGACGCGGATCAAAGCGCCTGGGGGTCGCCCAAATACCATGCCGCGCTTGACCTGCGGCCTCGTCACACGCCGCTCGACCCGCGATGGCGGGATATTGCGCGTCCGATCTGCGGTCCGCTGATGGCGCAGTTCGGCTATGATCCGGCCTGAGGTGCGGGAATGAAGGTCATTCCTGGGCCGCTGCCGGGGTTGCTCCTGATCGAGCCGAAGCGCCATGGCGATGCGCGCGGCTGGTTCAGCGAAAGCTGGAACCGCGCGCGGCTGGCGGATGCGGGGCTCACCACCCACTTCGTTCAGGATAATGAGTCCTTCTCGCGCCACGCGGGCACGGTCCGGGGGCTCCACTTTCAGGCACCGCCCCATGCGCAGGCAAAGCTGGTGCGCGCGGTCGCGGGGGCGATCCGGGACGTGGTGGTCGATATCCGGAGGGCGTCGCCGGGCTTTGGACAATGGGCCGCGTTCAGGCTTTCGGCGGAAAACGGGCGTCAACTGTTCGTGCCCGAGGGCTTCTTGCACGGCTTTGTCACGGAAACCGACGCGACGCTGGTGCAATACAAATGCAGCGCCCCTTATGCGGCGGCGGCCGAAGGGGCGGTGCGCTTTGACGATTCCAGGCTTGGCATCGACTGGGGGCTGCCGCCCGGCCGCGCGATCCTTTCACCGCGCGATGCGGCCGCCACCCCCTGGGCGGATTTCGTCACGCCGTTCTGAGCGCTTCTCAGTCCTCGCCCTGCGCTTCGGCGCGGCTTTTGCCGGCCACGTCCAGCGCCAGGGTCGCGGCCATGAAGCGGTCGAGATCGCCATCAAGCACGCCCTGCGTGTCCGAGGTTTCGACGCCGGTGCGGAGATCCTTCACCATCTGATAGGGCTGCAGCACATAGGACCGGATCTGGTTGCCCCAACCCGCATCGCCCTTGTTCTCGTGCTGCTCCTGGATCTTTTCCGTCCGCTTGCGGAGTTCAAGTTCATAAAGACGCGATTTCAGGGCGGCCATGGCGTTGGCGCGGTTCTGGTGCTGCGACTTTTCCGAACTCGTCACCACGATCCCGGTGGGAATATGGGTGATCCGCACGGCGGAGTCGGTGGTGTTGACGTGCTGGCCGCCCGCCCCCGACGACCGGTAGGTGTCGACGCGGATCTCGTTCGGCGGGATTTCGATCTCGATATTCTCGTCCACGACCGGATAGACCCAGACCGAACTGAACGAGGTATGCCGCCGCGCCGCGCTGTCATAGGGCGAGATGCGCACCAGTCGGTGCACGCCGCTTTCGGACTTCAGCCAGCCATAGGCATTGGGCCCGCTGATCTTGTAGGCGGCCGAACGGATGCCCGCCTCTTCACCCGCTGTCTCGGACTGAAGCTCGACCTTGTAGCCCTTCTTTTCGGCCCAGCGGACATACATCCGCGCCAGCATCGAGGCCCAGTCGCAGCTTTCCGTGCCGCCGGCGCCTGCGTTGATTTCAAGGAAGGTATCGTTGCCGTCGGCCTCGCCGTTCAGCAGCGCCTCGACCTCTTTCTCGGCGGCACGGGCGGCAAGGCCACGCAGGGCGCCTTCGGCCTCGGTCACGACCTCGGCGTCGTCCTCGGCCTCGCCCAACTCGATCAGTTCGATATTGTCGGCCAGATCCTGGCGGATGCCGTTATAGGTATCCAGCGCGTCCATCAGCATCTGGCGATCGCGCATCAGTTTCTGCGCCTTTGCCGGATCGTTCCAGAGGTCCGGGTCCTCGATCATCGCGTTGAATTCCTCCAGCCGGTGGCTGGCGGTCTCCACATCCAGCCGCTGACCCAGCAGGGTCAGCGACTTTCGGATGGTCTCGACAAGATTCTGTGCCTCGGCACGCATGTCCGGCTCTC
Source organism: Halodurantibacterium flavum (assembly GCF_042681825.1). Lineage (NCBI taxonomy): Bacteria > Pseudomonadati > Pseudomonadota > Alphaproteobacteria > Rhodobacterales > Paracoccaceae > Halodurantibacterium > Halodurantibacterium flavum. Next base: position 283,457 of record NZ_JBHUGH010000009.1, on the reverse strand, counting down.
TCTTCTTCGGTATCGGCGGGTGATAGCGCGGGCAGCCCGCCCCGGCAAGGTCAGTAGAGACCGCCGGAGCTGAGCGTGCCAAAATCGGACCGTTCGGGGATGACGACATTGCGCCCGGTCGAGGTCGTGACCTCGACTGCGCCGCCACCTTCCGCATTATCCGTCTCGCCGCGCGCGAACAGCGGCAGGTTCTGCCCCATCGCAAAGCCGCCATCCACGATCGCCGCCGCGCCAAAGAGAGGCTCGGCGCCCTGACGGAAATATTCCGCGACGACATGATCGCCGGTCGCATCGTCCGGCAGGCGCGCGCCGGTAAAGCGGTCGATCTTGACGAAATAGCCGCCCGGGGGCACTGCAAAGCGGGTGCCGCCGTATTTCTGGACCGCCTCGGTCATGAAGCTCTGGAACACCGGGCCGCACATGCTGCTGCCATAGGCGCCCTGACCAAGGCTGCGCGGCTGGTCGTAGCCGATATAGCAGCCCGCGACGATGTTCGAGGAATAGCCGATGAACCACACGTCCTTCGCATCGTTCGTGGTGCCGGTCTTGCCCGCGATCGGAACGGGGACGTTGATGCCGCGCCCGGTGCCGCGGGTCATCACGCCCTCCATCATCGAGGTGAGCTGATACGCCGTCACCGGGTCCATCACCCGCTCGCGCTCGGCCACAATATTCGGCGCCTCGCCGGCGGGGATATCGGGCGTGCGGCAGTCGATGCAGCGCCGCTGGTCGTGGCGGTAGATCGTGCGGCCCCAGCGGTCCTGCACCCGGTCGACAAGCGTCGGCTCCACCCTCTCGCCGCCGTTCGCGAACATCGCATAGGCGGCCACCATCTTGAAGAGCGTCGTTTCCTGCGCGCCAAGCGCATTCGACAGGAAGGTACGCATGGGCGAATAGACACCGAAACGCTCAGCATAGTCGCCGACGGTTTCCATGCCGATTTCCTGTGCCATCCGGATGGTCATCAGGTTCCGCGACTGCTCGATCCCGGTGCGGACCGGCGTCGGCCCGTAGAACTGGTTGGTAGAGTTGCGCGGCCGCCACAGACCCTGCGGCGTGTTCACCTCAATGGGCGCGTCGACGACGATCGTCGCTGGCGAATATCCCCGGTCAAGCGCCGCGGCATAGACGAAGGGCTTGAAGCTCGACCCCGGCTGGCGTTGTGCCTGCGTCGCCCGGTTGAAGACCGAATGCTGGTAGGAGAATCCGCCCTGCATGGCGATGACCCGGCCGGTGTTCACGTCCATCGCCATGAAGGCGCCCTGAACCTCGGGCACCTGCCGCAGCGACCAGCGGCGGAAGCTGCCGTCGTCATTCGTGACCTCCCGGACCAGAACGACCTCACCCACCGATACCAGATCGGACGGAACGGTCGCGCGCGGGCCAAGACGTCCGTCAGCCTGCCGCTTGCGCGCCCAGGTCACGTCATCGGCCGGGATGAAATGGCCTTCATCGGTTTCGTCCACGCCCTCGATCCCGATCCGGGCGCGGTTCCCTTCGGTCGAAAGGACGACAGCCGCGTGCCAGCCCGCGACATCGCGCGGCACGTTCGCCGAGGCGAGAGCCGCGCGCCATGTCTCTTCGCTGGCCAGCAACTCGGCGTCGATCATCTGCCGCGTGCCGCGCCAGATCCCCTGCTGCCGGTCAAAACGTTCCAGCCCGTCGCGCAGCGCCCGCGCGGCGACCTCCTGCAACTCGGGATCGACGGTCGCGCGGATCGTCAGGCCGCCGCCAAAGAATTCCTGCTCGCCAAAGGTGCCGGAAAGCTGGCGCCGGATCTCGTCCGAGAAATAGTCGCGCGGCGGAAGGGTGTTGCGGAAGGCGGGGTAATCGCCGTTCTGAACCGTCAGCAGCGGCGCCTCGGCGGCGCGGTCATGCTGTTCCTGGGTGATATAGCCGTTTTCCAGCATCTGGGCCAGAACGTAGTTCCGGCGCGCGATCACGCGGTCGCGGTTGCGCACGGGGTGAAAGTTCGACGGCTGGGTCGGCAGGCCGGCAAGAAACGCAACCTCCTCCAGGCTGAGCTGCGAGAGCGTCTTGTTGAAATAGGTCTGCGCGGCGGCGGCAACGCCATAGGAATTCTGGCCGAGGAAGATCTCGTTCAGGTAGATTTCAAGGATCTTGTCCTTGGGCAATGTCTGCTCGAACCGGGCGGCCAGGATGATCTCCTTGACCTTGCGTTCGGCCGAGCGTGACCCGTCGAGCAGGAAGTTCTTCATCACCTGCTGCGTGATCGTCGAGGCCCCGCGCATGGTTTCGCCGCGCGTCTGAATCGCCTCGACGATGGCGGCGCCGATGCCGCGCACGTCATAGCCGTGATGCGTGTAGAAATTCTTGTCTTCCGCCGAGATGAACGCCTCTTTGACGATATCGGGGATTTCCTCGATCGGCAGGAAGATGCGACGTTCCTGGGCGAATTCGTCCATGAGCGCGCCTTCGCCGGAATAGATCCGGCTGATCGTGGGCGGGGTATACTGGGCCAGCTGTTCATGGCTGGGCAGGTCGCGGCTGTAGATCCAGATTACCGCGCCCGCGGCTACTGCCGCAAAGAACAGGCCGATCGTGATCCAGCTGAAGATCGCCCCCAAGAAGGACAGGATGAAGCGTAGCACGGATTCCCCCGGGTCAATGTCGGCACTATATAGCCCCCGCCCGCGCCGGGGTCAAAGCCGCAGGGTCGCGCAACCGGCGCTTTCAGGGTCCGGCCCGGTCACAATCAGCGGCGCAGCCCCTCCTGCGCGGCGGCGTCTTGCACCCGCCAGTCCTGCAATCCGGCGATGATACCCTCGGCCATCTGGGCGCGCCAGCTGGGGCTGCGCAGGCGCGCAAGGTCGGCATCGTTCGACATGAAGCCCAGTTCGATCAGGACTGAAGGGATATCCGCTGCCCGCAGAACCGAGAAATTCGCCTGCAACAGCGGGCGTTTGTGCATGGGGCCGGCATGGGCCTCGATCCGCGTCGCGAGCGCATCGGCCAGCCGGTCGGTCCGGGGCGAGGTCTCGGTCCGGGCCATCGACAGAAGAACCTGCGCGACCAGATCGTCATGCGCGCCCAGATCGAGCCCCGCCAGAAGGTCCGCCCGGTCGTGCCGTTCCGCGAGGCTCGCCGATGCCGCGTCCGAGGCATCCTCGGCAAGTGTATAGATCGTGGTCCCGGACGCATCGCCATCGGCCAGCGCATCCGCATGGAGCGACAGGAACACATCTGCGCCGGCGGCGCGTGCGATGCTCTGCCGGGCCTCCAGCGGGACAAAGACGTCGGCTTCCCGGGTCAGCACCACGCGGAAATCGCCCGCGCGCAGCATGTATTCCTTCAGTTCCCGCGCGAAGGTCAGCATCAGATGCGCCTCGCGCAGGCCGCCACGCTCGGCCCCCGGGTCGATCCCCCCATGGCCGGGGTCGAGCGCCACGACAAGCGGGCGCCCGCCGTGCTGGCGCGAGACGGCCCGCCCCTCGGTCACGGCGCGGCGCGGCAGGCCCCACAGGACTTCCTCGGCCGTGCCGGCATTGGCCAGAAACTCCGGCAGGGGCACGGGGCGCAGTTCAAGGTTCAGCCGTGCAAGATCGCCCTCGCGCTGCGTCGCCGCGGTTCGCACGCCCCAAGGGCCGTCAAGCTCAATGACCATGCGCGCCCAGCCGTCCGGCGCCTCGCCGATCCGCAGGCCGGTCACACCGCGGCTGACGCCGTCCATCAGCAGGGCCGGGTCAAGCCCGTTCCAGTCGAGCCCCTCCAACTCGACCACCAGACGGGGCGGGTCCTGGACCGTGCGCAGGCGATAGGCCACAGGCGCGCCAAGGCCGAGCGTGAGCCGGATCGCCCTGCGCCCGGCGTCGAGCGTGCTTGCGGCGGGCTCTGCTCTGACGGTGGCCGGTGCCTGGGCCAGCGAGGGCGCCGCCCAGACAGTAAGCGCCGCGATCAGCGCCGCGCGCCGGAATATCCGCAAACTGCTCATCAACACTGCCTCATTGGCCACTCGCGGGCCTTTGGGAGAAGGATAGCCGTTCGGGACTGCGCTGCAAAGGCCCGTCAGCGCCGCGCCATGAACTCGGTCAGCCGCCGCAACCCTTCGGCAATGTCGGCCGTCGCCCGCGCATAGGAAAAGCGCAGCGTTCCTGCCCCGCGATGGGGATCGAAGTCGAGCCCGGGGGTAACGGCCACCCCGGCCTTCTCAAGGATCTCCGCCGCCAGCGCCCGGCTGTCATGCGTCAGCTCCGACACATCGGCATAGACGTAAAACGCCCCGTCGGGCGGCGCGATCCGGGTAAAGCCGGCTTTCGGCAGCCCGTCGAGCATCAGGCGCCGGTTCTCGGCATAAACGGCGCGGTTGGCTTCAAGCTCCGCGGTGCAATCGAGCGCCGCCAGCGCGGCGATCTGGCTGGCATGGGGCGGGCAGATGAACATGTTCTGCGCCAGTCGTTCGACCGTGCGGATATGATCCTCGGGCACCACCATCCAGCCGATCCGCCATCCCGTCATGGAGAAATACTTGGAGAAGGAGTTGATGACATAGACGTCGTCGCTGATTTCCAGCGCGCTGACGGCGCGGCCTTCGTAGTGCAGGCCGTGATATATCTCGTCCGAGATGAAGCTGATCCCGCGTTCGGCGCAAGTTTGGATCAGGGCCGACAGCGCATCATGGCCCAGCATCGTGCCGGACGGGTTGCCGGGCGAGGCGACGATAAGGCCGTCCAGACCGTCCGGCAGATCGGCGGGCGTCGGCTGGAGCCGGTTCGCGGCCGAGGTCGCGATCCCGACCGGGGAAAGCGACAGCGCGCGCAGGATCTGCCGGTAGGACGGATATCCCGGCTCCCCCAGTCCCACCCGGGCGCCCGCATCGAAAAGCGCGGTGAAGGCCAAGAGAAACGCGCCCGATGACCCCGAGGTCACGACGACACGCGCCGGGTCGAGATCGACGCCATACCAGGTCTTGTAAAGCGCGGCGATCCCGGCGCGAAGTTCTGGCAGACCCAGCGCGACCGTATATCCCAGCGGTCCGCGCGCCATCGCGGCGGTCAGTGCTTCGCGGGCGGCGGCGGGTGCAGGCGTGCCGGGTTGTCCCACCTCCATGTGGATGATGTGGCGGCCGGCCTCTTCGGCGCGGCGGGCGGCCTCCATTACATCCATCACGATAAAGGGATCGACTGTCCCACGGCTTGATCGTTTCATGCCCGGTCTCCTATCCTGCCGCGACCTCTTGGCAGCCCCTCTGCCAGAGGTCAACCTTGCGCCCCGGGCGTTTTGCCGCGATGGTGCCGCCGGACCCGGACGGGAGAGATGATGATGAAACGGACTTGGCTGACACCCCGCGCGGCGGCTGCGGCGCTTTCGGGGGTATTGCTGGCGGCGCCCGCCGGAGCCTTCGACATCGGGGCCATGACCGAGGCCGAACGCGATGCCTTTGGCGAGGCGGTTCGCGGCTATCTGATGGAAAACCCGGAGGTGCTGGTCGAGGCGATCACCGTGCTCGAACAGCGCCAGTTCGAGCAGCAGGCCGGCGACGATCAGGCGCTGATCGCGATGAATGCGGAACAGATCTTTACCGATGGCCATTCCTGGGTCGGGGGAAATTCGGACGGCGATGTGACGGTCGTGGTGTTCATGGATTACCGCTGCGGCTTTTGTCGTCAGGCGCATCCGGAAACCGAGGCGCTGGTCGCGGGTGACGGCAATATCCGCTATGTGCTCAAGGAGTTTCCGATCCTTGGCGAACAGTCGCTCCTTGCATCGCGCTTCGCCATCTCCGTGCATCAGATGGAGGGGGACGAGGCCTACAAGCGCGCCCATGACGCGCTGATGGAGATGCGTGGCGATGTGACTATCGAGTCGCTGCAGCGGCTTGCGACCGAGCTGGGGCATGACGGCCCCTCGCTCGTTTCCCACATGAACACCGAGGCGGTGAACCGCATCCTGCGGGAAAATGCCCAGCTTGCCGAACAACTCCGCATCAGCGGGACGCCGACCTTCATCGTCGACGACCAGATGGTGCGTGGCTACGTGCCGCTGGAGGGGATGGAGCAGATCGTGGCCGCGGCGCGGGAGGAATAGCCCGCCGGGGAATTTCCCCGGCCCCAATTTTCCTGCCATCTCGCGGCGGATCGAGAGATCGGCTCTTGCGCCCCGTTATTCCGCCGCGTGGCTCGGCTGGTCCTCGCTGGCTTCGGCCTCGATCCGGGCGGCGCGTTCTTCCACCAGTTCCACGATGTGGTCGATCATCTGATCGTTGGTCATCTTGTGGCTTTGCTTGCCCGCGAGATAGACCATCCCCGACCCTGCCCCGCCGCCGGTAAAGCCGATATCGGTCATCAGCGCCTCACCCGGCCCGTTCACGACGCAGCCGATGATCGACAGGCTCATCGAGGTGGTGACATGGGCCAGCCGGTCCTCCAGCGCGGAAACGGTCTTGATCACGTCGAAGCCCTGACGCGCGCAGGACGGGCATGAGATGATCGTGACGCCGCGGTGGCGCAGACCCAGCGATTTCAGGATCTCATAGCCGACCTTGACCTCTTCCACCGGATCGGCCGAGAGGCTGACGCGGATCGTGTCGCCGATCCCCATCCACAAGAGGTTCCCCAGACCGATTGCCGATTTGACGGTTCCCGAGACGAGGCCCCCGGCCTCGGTGATGCCCAGATGGATCGGTGCGTCGGTCGCCTCGGCAAGCTGCTGATAGGCGGCGGCGGCAAGGAACACGTCGCTCGCCTTCACGCTGATCTTGTATTCGTGGAAATCGTTGTCCTGCAGGATGCGGATATGGTCGAGCCCACTTTCGACCATTGCCTCCGGGCACGGCTCGCCGTATTTCTCCAGCAGATGCCGTTCAAGACTGCCCGCGTTCACGCCGATGCGGATGGAACAGCCGTGGTCCTTTGCCGCACGGATGACCTCGCGCACACGGTCGGCGCTGCCGATATTGCCGGGGTTGATGCGTAGGCAGGCGGCACCGGCCTCGGCGGCCTCGATGGCGCGCTTGTAGTGGAAATGGATGTCCGCGACGATCGGCACCGGGCTTTCGGCGACGATCTCGCGCAGGGCGCGGGTGCTCGATTCATCCGGAGTCGAAACGCGGACGATATCGGCGCCCGCGACGGCACAGCGCTGCACCTGCTCGATCGTCGCCTTGACGTCCGAGGTGTCGGTGTTCGTCATGGTCTGGACCGAGATCGGCGCGTCCCCGCCCACCGCGACCTTGCCCACATGGATCTGCCGCGACGGGCGGCGATGAATGCTGCGCCAGGGGCGCACCGGGTTCAGCGACATGGATCAGCCTTCAAGGTTGCAGCCCCGACCGGGGCAGTCCGGATTCGACAAGAACAGAGATAATGCAGCAGGCGCGCGGGAACAACCGGGCGAACCATCACGCCCACCCCTGAGCGCTCATTCGGCTGGCTGCGCCTCGGCCAGCGCGATGAACCGCGCGAGTTCGGGATCGGCATTCAGATCGGCGACCTCATAGCGTTCGGTCAGTGCATCGACCGACAGCACCACGCTGCGCGCCACATTCGCGCCGGGCGCCGAGGGGCCATAGGTTTCGCCGTTCACTGCAAAGAAGACGGACCCGGAATTGCCCGCGCGCAGGATCGGCGGCTCTTCGGTCGCGGGGACGACAAAACGTTCACCCGCATCGAGGATCTTTTCCAGCAGAATCGTGCCATTGGCCGCCTGCACCCGGACCCATGCGGGGCGGATCGCAAAGATGGCGAGTTCGGGCGGCGGCGGCTCGACCACCTGCGGCGGTTCCGGTTCATCGGGCTCGACGTTGAGGCCCGCGATCTGCACCGCCTCGGCCAAGGTTCCATAGCGGTTCGGGTCGATGGAGGCGATCGGCCCGTCGCGCGACACCACGACCGGCACATCAAGCGCCTGCGGACGGTAAAGACGGTCAAGCGCGTCGGGATTGGGCAGAGCCAGTTGTTCCTCATCCGAGGTGACGTCCGGCAGCCGGATCGCGGCGGCAAGCGGATCGAGTTCCGCGATCACCCCCGGCGCCTGTTCGACCGGCGCAAGCTGAACGCGCTGGACCTCTTGCAGGACGGACCAGCCGCCATAACCGATCGCCCCGATCAACAGGAGCAGGACGAGCACCGACCCGATTGCACCCGGTTGAAGCCCTGCGAAAACCCGTTCCTTGCGGGGAACGAAGACGGTGCGCGAGTTGGTGAAGGGATCATGTTCCCGTGGCGTACTGCGCTGCTGCACCGACCCGAGCGGCGACGGGCTGGCGGACCGCGGCGCGGCGATATTCGCCTCGGCGCAGAACTTGGCATAGGCCCATTCGGGGTCCATCCCCAGATAGCGGGCATAGGACCGCACGTAACCCGCGACAAAGCCGGGGGTCGCAAAGGCGCCGATATCGCAATTCTCGATTGCGGCGACATGCGTGGCCTTGATCTTGAGTTCGCGCTGAACGTCGAGCAGCGATTTTCCCAAGGTGGCGCGCTCACCGCGCATGAGGTCGCCAAGCCGCAGGTCGAAATCGTCAAAGCCCTTCGGCTTTTCGTCTTTCGCCGCGGGAGGTTCCACCTTCCACCGGATCATATATTCTGCCCCACGCTTGCCGTTATTCGCGGCGAAGAGGTCGAGAATCGGACCACACCAGCCGCGCTTGGTCCATGCCTAACACACGCAAAGGTGTTTTGCACCTGCGAGAACGGTTATGCGGACAATTCGGCGCGATTTAGCGCACAATGGGACCAGAGCCTGTCCATGGCGCGGACAAGGTGGTCGGTCATCGGTCCGTCATGCACCGGCGAGGGCGTGAACCGCAGCCGTTCCGTGCCACGCGGAACGGTGGGGAAGTTGATCGGCTGCACGTAGATCCCGAAGTCTTCCAGCAGCCTGTCCGACAGCATCTTGCACTTGACCGGGTTGCCCACATGCACCGGCACGATATGCGACCCATGGTCGATGATCGGCAAACCCAGCGCCCGGAGCCGCATCTTGAGCGTCTTTGCCCGCTGCTGGTGCAGATCGCGCAGGGCGCCATCGGTCTTCAGATGCCGGACCGAGGCCGCCGCCCCGGCTGCAACCGCCGGTGGAAGCGAGGTGGTGAAGATGAAGCCGGGCGCATAGGACCGGATCGCATCCACCATCCGCGCGCTGGCGGCGATATAGCCGCCAAAGACGCCGTAGGCCTTGCCCAGCGTTCCGTTGATGATATCCACCCGCTGCATCAGCCCGTCACGTTCCGCGACGCCGCCACCGCGCGGCCCATACATCCCGACCGCGTGAACCTCATCCAGATAGGTGAGCGCGCCGAATTCCTCGGCCAGATCGCAGATCTCGCGGATCGGGCCGAAATCGCCATCCATCGAGTAGATCGATTCAAAGGCGATGACGATCGGGCGGCCGGGCGTGATCCCCTCAAGGATCTCGCGCAGATGAGCGACATCGTTATGGCGGAAGATGTGCTTCTCGCAGCCGCCCCGGCGAATCCCCTGGATCATCGAGGCGTGATTGAGCGCATCCGAAACGATCACCAGATCGGGGAAAAGCAGCGGAAGCGTCGAAAGCGTCGCATCGTTGGCGATATAGGCCGAGGTAAAGACCAGCGCGGCCTCCTTGCCATGCAGGTCGGCCAGTTCGGCCTCCAGCCGCTTGTGATAAACCGTGGTGCCCGAGATGTTGCGCGTCCCGCCCGACCCGGCGCCCGTGGCCTCGATCGCCTCCTTCATCGCGGCAAGGACGACCGGGTGTTGCCCCATCCCCAGATAGTCGTTGCCGCACCAGACGGTGATCTCCTGCTCGGACCCGTCGGGTTTGCGCCAGACCGCGCGGGGAAAGGCCCCTTTCCGCCGCTCGATATCGATGAAGGTGCGATAGCGCCCTTCCTCGTGCAGGCGGTTGAGGGCGGTGTCGAGCGCGTTCACATAGTCCAAGTTCGTTCTCCCTGGCCGGGTCGCTGGGGCATAGGGCCTTCGCAAGCTGCTGGGGCAAGGTAAGCCGCATTTTTATCTCTGTGCCTTGATATGTGTCAAATACGTCAAAGCAAAGGCGCAAATTGCCGCGTCCACCAAAAGGACGGGCGAAAGGAAGGGGTTGTGGCGGCTCTGGACAGTGCGGCCGGGGCTGATAGGCTCTGGCGCTGACATGCCACCCGAAGGAATTCGCCATGACCGACAGCCGCCTTGACCCCGTCCTCGCCCGGATCGACGAGACCCTGCCCGAGGCGACGGACCGGCTGATGGAGCTGCTGCGCATCCCCTCGATCTCGACCGATCCGGACTACAAGGCCGAATGCCGGCGCGCGGCGGACTGGCTGGTCGAGGATCTGAAGGGCATCGGGTTCGATGCCGCGACCCGCCCTACCCCGGGGCATCCGATGGTGATGGGCAAGGCCGGCGCCGGCGACCGGCATCTTCTGTTCTATGGCCACTACGATGTGCAGCCGGTCGACCCGCTGTCGCTCTGGGATCGCGACCCGTTCGATCCGCAGATCGATGAGACGGCAAAAGGCCGGGTGATCCGTGGCCGCGGCGCATCGGACGACAAGGGACAGCTGATGACCTTTGTCGAGGCCTGCCGCGCCTGGAAGGCAGTCCATGGCAGCCTGCCCGCGCGGATCACCCTTTTCTTCGAGGGGGAGGAGGAATCCGGTTCGCCGAGCCTCGTGCCCTTCATGAAGGAACATGCCGCCGAGCTGCAGGCCGATGTCGCGCTGATCTGCGACACCGGGCTTTTCGGCGACAGCACGCCCGCCATCGTCACCATGCTGCGCGGCCTTCTGGGTGAGGAGATCACGATCACCGGCCCGTCCAAGGACCTTCATTCCGGCATGTATGGCGGTATCGCGATGAACCCGATCCGGGTCCTCTCGCGGATCATCGCCGCCCTGCATGACGAAAACGGGCGCGTCACGGTCCCGGGCTTCTACGACGGCGTTCCGGAACTGCCGGCCGATGTCGCGGCGCAGTGGCAGGCGCTCGATTTCGACGCGGGTGGCTTTCTGGGCGAGGTGGGGCTGGGCAATCCCGCAGGGGAACAGGACCGCTCGCCGCTCGAAATGATCTGGTCGCGCCCGACTTGCGAGGTGAACGGGATCACCGGCGGCTATACCGGCGCGGGGTTCAAGACCGTTCTGCCGTCGAAGGCCAGCGCCAAGATCAGCTTCCGCCTGGTGGGCCAGCAGGATCCGGCGCGCATCCGTGAAAGCTTCCGCGCGCTCGTCCGGTCGATGCTGCCCCCCGATTGCACGGTGGACTTCGCCGACCATTCCGCCTCGCCCGCCAGCCAGATGGAGATATCGGGCCCGATGTTCGAGGCGGCCCGTGGCGCGCTGTCGGATGAATGGCCAAAGCCCGCCGCCTATGTGGGTTGCGGCGGGTCGATCCCCATTGCCGGGTATTTCAAGACGCTGCTCGGAATGGATGCGATGCTGATCGGTTTCGGCAAGGATGACGACCAGATCCATTCCCCGAACGAGAAATACGATCTGGAGAGCTTTCACAAAGGCATCCGCAGCTGGGCGCGCGTTCTCGACGCGCTGTCACGCTGAGGCCGGTCCGCTGAACGGGTCGCTATCCCCCGAGGATGGCGACCACATAGGCGGTGGTTTCCTGATAGGGCGGGATATCGCCATAGCGGTCCACGGCCCCCGGCCCGGCATTGTAGGCCGCAAGCGCAAGCCGCCAGGTGCCGTAGCGGTCATACATCATGCGCAGATAGCGCGCGCCGCCATCGAGGTTCTGGTGCGGGTCCTCGGCCGTCACGCGCAAAAGCCGCGCCGTGTCGGGCATGAGTTGCGCAAGACCGATCGCCCCCTTGTGCGACACGGCCGAGGGGTTCCAGCCACTTTCGCGATGCACGAGGCGCAGATAAAGATCCTCAGGGACGCCGTGGCGGCGGGCGGCGGCGCGGGCGATCTCCAGATATTCGCCCTGATAGCTGCCGGCATAAAGCGGGATGACCGGCGCCGAACTGGGCGGCTGCAACCGCACCGAATTGTTGTATTGCGAGGCGCCGCGCGTATCGAGCACCCGTGCCGCATGCTCGAAACTGCCGGGCCGCGATTTCGTCGAGGTCGAGAGCAAAAGCGGCTCTGCCCGGACTGGCCCGGCTGTCAGACCCACGGTAAGAACCGCCGTCAGAACCATTGGCAGACCCGCAGTCAAAGACGCCAGTCGCAGCGCCAGAAGAACATGTCGCATGTCACGGTCCCATGAATTTTCTGCGCGACACTATACCCGGACCCGCCGCCTGATCCAGATGCTCCGGTGCCGCTGGCGGGGCGTCAGGCAATTTTTAACCTATACGACGGTCAATGCGGCCCTGCGGGAGTTTCAATGATCCGCCCTTGGTGGTTTAAGGTCTGATCAGATTCGCACCGCGCATAGCGGTCATGGAGAAGGAGAGGCGCATGGCAGGATCGGTCAACAAGGTGATCATCGTGGGAAATCTGGGGCGCGACCCGGAGGTGCGCAGCTTTCCGAACGGCGGCAAGGTCTGCAACCTGCGTATCGCCACCTCAGAGTCCTGGCGCGACCGGAATACCGGAGAAAAGAAGGAGCGCACGGAATGGCATTCGGTCGCGATCTTTTCCGAACCGCTCGCCAAGATTGCCGAGCAGTATCTGCGCAAGGGCTCCAAGGTCTATATCGAGGGGCAGCTGGAAACCCGCAAATGGCAGGACCAGAGCGGGGCGGACCGCTACACCACCGAGGTCGTGCTGCGACCCTATCGTGGGGAACTGACGCTGCTTGATGGCCGCGGCGAAGGTGGTGGCGGTGGTCCGGGCTATGATCAGGATCAGGGCGGCTATGGTGGATCGTCCTATGGCGGCGGCGGCTATGGCGGCGGATCGGGCCAGGGCGGTGGCGCTGGCGGCGGACGCGCCAACCTCGACGACGAAATTCCGTTCTGATGAGACGCCCCCGCCCGGGGGCGTTTTCTTTGCAGGGGTGATGCGATGACCTGGTCCTTTCCCATCGGACGGCTGCTCGGATCAGAGCTTCGGGTCCATGCGACCTTCTTTCTGCTGCTTTTGTGGATCGGGGCGGCGGCATGGATCGCCGGCGGGCCGGGGGCGGCTGTCGCGAACATCGCCTTTATCGCGGCGCTTTTCGCCTGCGTCGTCGCTCATGAATATGGTCACGCACTGATGGCCCGCCGGTTCGGCATCGCCACACCCGATATCACGCTGCTGCCGATCGGCGGCATGGCGCGGCTGGAACGGATGCCGGAAAAGCCGGGGCAGGAAATCGCGGTTGCGCTGGCGGGGCCGGCGGTGAACGTGGTGATCTGGGCGGTTCTGGTGCTCGTGACAGGGGTCGAGACCCGGATGCAAAGCCTTGAACAGGTCGAAAATCCGGCGATGGGCTTTCTGTCGCGGCTTGCGGCGGTGAACCTGTTCCTCGTGCTCTTCAACATGCTACCGGCCTTTCCCATGGATGGCGGGCGGGTGCTGCGGGCGTTGCTCAGCTATCGGATGGACCGGGTGCGCGCCACGCGGATCGCCGCCTGGGGTGGACAGGCGCTGGCCTTCGTCTTTGGCTTTCTGGGGCTGAGCACCGGAAACCCGCTTTTGATCCTGATCGCGATCTTCGTGTTTATCGCGGCTTCGGCGGAAAGCTCCGACGTCGCAGCCCGGGCCGTGGCGCGGCAGATGCAGGCCCGTGACGCGATGATCACCACATTCGAGACGCTGGGCGAAGACGATACGATCGAGGCTGCGGCGCAGGCGCTGATCCGGACAACCCAGCACGAATTTCCCGTGCTGGATGCGCAGGGGGCGTTGTCGGGTTTCCTCACGCGGCAGGCGCTGTTCCGTGCGCTGGCCGAGGACAGGCGGACCGACCCCATCGCGCCGATCATCCAGCGCGATGTGCCGCAGGTTTCGCTTGCCGCCCCGCTGGAGGATGTCCTGCAGGCGATCCAGACGGGCGCGCCGGCAGTTGCGGTGAATTCGCCTTCGGGCGGCTTGCTTGGCTATATCACAACCGAGAATATCGGTGAGCTGATGGTGATCCGGCAGGCACGGTCTCGGCCCCAGGGTTGAGCCATGGGTCAGCCGCGCGCCGCCAGCGCCTCGGCCAGCACCGCGCGCACGACGCCCGCATCCACATCATCGGCGACGAAGGCCGCGCCGATATCGCGGGCAAGGATGAAGCGCAGCCGGCCATCCTGCACCTTCTTGTCCTGCGCCATCAGGGCCAGCAGCGCCTCGGCATCCGGCAGGTCGCCGGGAATATCGGCCAGTGACACCTTCATCCCCATCGCGGCAAGATGCGCCCGGACCCGCCCGGGGGTCTCCTGCGAACAAAGACCCAGCCGCTGCGAAAGCTCGAAGGCGAGCGCACAGCCGATCGCAACGCCCTCGCCGTGCAGCAGCCGGTCGGAATAGCCGGTCGCGGCCTCCAGCGCGTGGCAGAAGGTATGACCAAGGTTCAGAAGCGCGCGGTCGCCTTCCTCGGTCTCGTCCCGGGCGACGATCTCGGCCTTCATCTCGACCGACCGCCGCACGGCATGGCGGCGCAGCGCCTCATCCCCGTCCCGCAGCGCCGGCCCGTTCTGTTCGAGCCATGCGAAAAAGCCCGCGTCCCCCAAAAGGCCGTACTTCACCACCTCGCCGTAGCCCGACAGAAACTCCCGCCGGCCGAGGGTCGCGAGCAACCCGGTATCCGCGAGCACCAGCGCCGGCTGGTGGAATGCCCCCACAAGGTTCTTGCCATGGGCGGTGTTGATCCCCGTCTTGCCGCCCACGGAACTGTCCACCTGCGCCAGCAGCGTTGTCGGCACCTGCACGAAGCGCACCCCGCGCCGCAGGATCGCGGCGGCAAACCCCACAAGATCGCCGATCACCCCGCCCCCAAGAGCGATGACCATGTCCTTGCGCTCGACCTTTTCCGACAGGAGCCAGTCCACCACCTGCGCAAGATGCGCCCAGCTTTTCGTGCCCTCACCCGCGGGAAGCGTCAGCGCGACCGAGGCGATGCCGCCCTCTTCAAGCCCCGCGCGGAACGCTTGCAGATGCAGTGCGGCCACATTGGCATCCGTCACGATTGCCACGCGGGGACGGCGCAACAGGGGCCGGATCGCCTCCGCTGCCCCGGCGGTCAGTCCGGGGCCGATCCGCACCTCGTAGCTTCGCGTCCCAAGCGCGACCTGCACCGTATCCATCATCACCTCGTCTCCAGCACGTCGGGGCGGGTTTCCAGCGCGGCGAGAACCTGCCGCGCCATCGCCTCCACGGTATATTCGGGCCGCGCGTCCACGATCAGGTCGGCCTTGGAATAGGCCGGTTCGCGCCCGGCAAGCAGTTCGGCCAGCGTCGCACGCGGATTGGCGGTGCGCAGCAGCGGCCGGGTCGTCTTGTGCCGGACCCGCTGCCACAAGAGGTCCAGATCGGCCCGCAGCCAGACCGCCAGCCCCTGTTCCGAAATCGCCGCGCGGTTGGCCGGCGAAAGATAGGCCCCGCCCCCGGTGGACAGGACGCAGGGCCTGCCGCCAAGCAGCCGCAACAGCACCTCGCTTTCGCGGGCGCGGAAAAACGGCTCACCGTCCCGGGCAAAGATCTCGGCCACCTTCATGTTGGCGGCTTTCTCGATCTCTTCGTCCGAATCAAGGAACGGGGCGCCGAGGAGCCGGGCAAGTTGCGTCCCGACAGCCGTCTTCCCCGCGCCCATCATGCCGACGAGCACGACGGTTTTCCTCAGTTTCCGCGCCACGCCCCGACTTTGCCCCGTCTTTCGTCAATTTGTTGCCACCCTGAATGGCGTCATACGAAAACAAATGACATATATAAACCACATAAACGCAGCACCGCCGGACGCGGGGATGCGATAAACAAAAGACGGAACGGATAAGGGGCAAGATATGGGGCGGCTGCTGAAACTCGTGCTTTTCCTGCTGGTGCTCGGTTTTGTCGGGCTGGTGGGATATGCCTATCTGGGCGATCTGAGCCCGGAGCAGCGCGAGATCACGCTGCCGGTGGGACTCAATGTCGAATAGACGTTCGACCCTCTTGAAGCTGGGCCTCTTGCACGGGGCGCTCAGCCTCTCGCTTCTGGCGCTCGCCGATGAGGCGCGGGCCGAGGCGCCGCTTTCGGCCATCGACTGGCTGTCCGAATCCGTGGCGGCCCCGGTTCCGCCGCCCGTGCCGCCGGAAGAGCCCGCCATCACCTCGGGCGGGATGCCCGAGGAAATCACCATCGCCCCGATCGACGGGCCAAACCCGGATGCGACGGGTATTCTTTCCTCATCGACCACCGGTTTGCCCCGCGACCTGTGGGGCGAGACGGAAAGCGAGGTGATCGTCGGACGGATCGCGGCGCTGCGCCCGGCGGGGCTGCCGGCGATCCAGGACCTGATCTACACCCTGCTGCTGGCGGAACTCGACCCGCCGCGTGCCTCGGACGGGCGGCTTTTCCTGGCGCGGGTGGACAAGCTGCTGGAATTCGGCGCGCTCGACCCCGCGATGACCCTGCTGGAACAGGCGGGTTATGAACAGCCCGAGTCGTTCCGGCGCTTCTTCGATGTGGCGCTGTTGACCGGGGATGAGGATCGGGCCTGCGACAAGCTGCGGGTGACGCCCGATATCGCCCCCACCTTCCCCGCGCGGATATTCTGTCTGGCGCGGGGCGGCGACTGGAACGCGGCCGCGCTGAGCCTGCGCACCGGCCACGCCCTTGGCCATATCAGCACCGCCGAGGAAGACCTGCTGGCGCGCTTTCTCGACCCCGAGCTTTTCGAGGGCGAGCCGCTGTTGCCGCCCCCGTCCCGCCCCTCGCCTCTGGTCTGGCGGATGTTCGAGGCGATCGGCGAACCCATTCCGACGCAGACCTTGCCGGTCGCCTATGCGCAGGCCGACCTGCGGTCCAACACCGGCTGGAAGGCGCAGCTTGAGGCGGGCGAAAGGCTCGCGCGGCTCGGCGCGATCGCCCCGAACCGGCTGCTGGGCCTATACATGGAACGTGTCGCTGCGGCCTCGGGCGGGGTTTGGGACCGGGTGCGCACGCTTCAGCGACTGGACCGCGCGATGCGCGAGGGCGATACGGCTGCGGTTGCCGCAGCCCTCCCCCCCGCATGGGAGGCGATGGGGACCGCTGAGCTGGAGACGGTTCTGGGGCAGCTTTTCGGCGAGGCGCTGCTGGAGATGGAGCTGACAGGCCCGGCCGCGCCGCTCGCCTTTCGGCTGGCCCTTTTGTCCCCCGCCTATGAGACCGCTGCGGCGCAACGGGGTCCGGCGGCGGGTGAGGACGGGTTCCTTGCCGCGATCGCCCAAGGCAACGTCTCGGCCGCCGCCGCGCCGGGTTCGATGGCCGCCGCCATCCGCGAAGGTCTGGCGGCCAGCGCCGCGCCGGATGAAATCGCAGCGCTGGTCGATGAGAACCGGATGGGCGAGGCGCTGCTGACCGTCATCGGACGGCTTGAGGACGCCGCGGGCGGCGATCCTCGCGCGGTAACCGACGGGCTGGCCGGTCTGCGGGCGCTGGGGCTTGAGGATGTCGCCCGGCGCAGCGCGCTGCAACTGATGATCCTGGAACGGCGGGGCTAGGGTGGAGCGCTGGATATCGGCCTTTCTCGAAGCGCAGGCGGCCGAGCTCGACGCGGCGCGCAACACCCGTCTGGCCTACGGCCGTGACCTCAAGGACTTCGCCGGTTGGGCCGCCCGTCAGGGGCTGGATTTCGCGACCCTGGGGCGCGGCGACGTGGAGGCCTATCTGATTCATTGCGACGCGCAGGGCCTGTCGCAGGCGACGCGCGCGCGGCGCCTTTCGTCGATCCGGCAGCTTTACCGTTTCGCCTATGACGAAGGATGGCGCAGCGATAACCCGACCCTGCAGATCCGGGGGCCCGGCAAGACCCGCAGCCTGCCGAAAACGCTCAGCGTCGAAGAGGTCGAGCGCCTGTTGCAGGCCGCCCGCCAACGGGGCCGCACCATCGAGGACCGGCTGCGCAACACCTGCCTCCTGGAACTGCTCTACGCCACCGGGATGCGCGTCTCGGAGCTTGTGAGCCTGCCTGTCGCCGCCGCGCGGGGCGATCCGCGGATGCTTCTGGTGCGGGGCAAGGGAGGCAAGGAACGGATGGTGCCGCTATCGCCCCCAGCCCGGACGGCGTTGCGCGCATGGCTCGGCGCCCGGGATGAGGCCGAGGATGCGGCGCGCGCCAAGGGCAAGCCCGTCTCGCGGTTCCTGTTTCCGTCGCGGGGCGCCGAGGGCCACCTGACCCGCCACCGCTTCTATGTTCTCATCAAGGAGCTTTGCGTGGAGGCCGGTATCTCGCCTGCCCGCGTCACGCCCCACACGCTGCGCCACGCCTTCGCGACGCATCTTCTGGCGAATGGCGCCGATCTGCGGGTGATCCAGACCTTGCTGGGCCATGCGGATCTTTCGACCACCGAAATCTACACCCATGTGCTGGAAGACCGGCTGCGAGATCTGGTGCTGACGCATCATCCGCTGGCGCGCAATGACCAAGCGACTTGATCGGGATAGGGTCGTGCCCTAATATGACCGGATATCTAAAGGATAGTCGCCCCGATGGACGAAAGTTCCAGTCTGCTTGATGCCGCCTTCTGGGTGACGTCGGCAGCCATTCTAGCACTTCTTGTGCTTTCCGCCTTTTTCTCCGGATCAGAAACAGCCCTCACCGCCTCGTCCCGGGGCAAGCTTCGGGCGCAGGCCGACCGCGGGTCGGGCGGGGCCGCCACCGCGCTGCGGATCACCGAGGACAGCGAACGGCTGATCGGCTCGGTCCTTCTGGGCAACAACCTCGTCAACATCCTTGCGACCTCGCTCACCACAGCGCTGTTCACGCGCTTGCTGGGCGAAGGCGGCGTCGCGCTTGCGACGCTTGTAATGACGCTTTTGGTGCTGATCTTTGCCGAGGTTCTGCCCAAGACCTATGCGATCACCAACCCCGAATCCGCCGCCTCGCGCGTGGCGCCGGTGATCCGCGTCCTGATCTTCATCTTTGCCCCCGTAGTCTCGGCGGTGCGCCTTCTCGTGCGTGGAATCCTCTGGGTCTTCGGCGTGCGGACCGACCCGAACAGCCAGATCCTGTCCGTGCGCGAGGAAATCGCCGGCGCCATCGCGCTTGGCCATTCCGAAGGCGCGGTGCAGAAAGAGGATCGAGACCGCCTGCTGGGTGCACTCGACCTGGGGGATCGCACGGTTGAAGAGATCATGCGCCACCGCAGCCAGATCGAGATGGTCGATATCGACAATCCACCCGAGGCGATCATCACCCAATGCCTTGCCTCGCCCCATACCCGCCTGCCCGCCTACAAGGGTGAGCGGGAAAACATCGTCGGCGTGATCCATGCCAAGGATCTGCTGCGAGAGGTGGACCGCCTGCTGCGCGGCGCGAACGGCCGTCTGCGGGCGATTGGCGATCTCAAGGTGATGAACATCGCGCGCAAGCCGTATTTCGTGCCGGAAACGACGCCGCTCGATGAACAGATGCGGCAGTTTCTGCGGCGCAAGGCGCATTTCGCGCTGGTCGTCGATGAATATGGCGCGCTGCGCGGCCTGATCACGCTTGAGGACATTCTGGAAGAGATCGTCGGCGAGATCGCGGATGAATTCGACCAGGATGAGGGCGCGCCGCTCAAGCGATCGGAGGCGGGCGATTACCTTGTGGACGGGGCGATGACCATCCGTGACCTGAACCGGGCGATGGACTGGCATCTTCCCGACGAAGAGGCGAACACGGTGGCCGGCCTCGTCATCCATGAGGCGCAGATGATCCCGAGCGAGGGCCAGGTCTTTTCCTTCCACGGCTTCCGGTTCGAGGTCGCGGCGCGGCAGGAAAACCGGCTCACCATGCTCAAGGTCCGCCCCGAGGCGAAAACCCGCCCCGAGGCCGCGCGCGATTAACCAACTGGCAAGGGGATGCGTCCATGATCGGCCTGTCGGGTCATGGCAGGCCTGCGCTTCCTCCCTCTTGTCTCGGCCGCACCTTCGGGTGCGGCCTTTTTCGCAGCCGGGCACCATGCGTCAGCGGGACGCAGCGCCCGTCAGGAACCGGCGAAAAGCCGCCAAGAAATGCGTTGACGCCCCTGTCATAACTTCGTAGCTTTTCATTAATGAGCAAGTCGGCCCGTCCGACGGGGAGCGCAATTTGAAAAGGGCCTTTCCAAGGCCCTTTTTATTTCGCGCGACCTTTTCCAAAGTCCCTCATCCGTCACAGAGATCATCCGTCACAGAGAGTTGCGCGCCGCGGCTTGTGTTTCAGGCTTTTGACCTGACACCCGTTTCGCGCCGTGCTAGACGGATGTGAGGCAATACCACACCAAAACCCACAACAAAGCGTGGAATGACAGAATGCAAAACGACACCGCCCAAGTGAGGAAGATCAGCGGACTGGCCGCAGCGATTCTCTGCGCGATGGCCCTGCCGCTCGCCGCGCAGGACGCGCCGGCCGAACCCGCCACCCCGGCCGAAACGACCGAGGCTCCGGCCGCCCCCGCCCCCGTTCCGGGCGATCTGTCGCTGGGCGAGGAAATCGGCGGGGATGAGATCGGCGATGCCTATGTGGCCGAAACCTTCGGCGACTGGGAAATGCGCTGCATCCGCGCCCCGGAAGGTCAGGACCCCTGCCAGCTCTATCAGCTGCTCGACGATGCCGAAGGGAACTCGGTGGCAGAGATCAGCCTCTTTTCCCTGCCCGACGGTCAGCAGGCCGCCGCCGGGGCAACGATCGTGACGCCGCTGGAAACGCTGCTTACCCAACAGATCACCCTTCAGGTCGATGGTGCGACCGCGAAACGCTATCCGTTCACCTGGTGCAGCATGGCCGGTTGCGTGGCCCGCGTGGGCTTTACCCAGGCCGAGGTCGATGCATTCAAGCGGGGCAACCGCGCGACCATGACCATCGTTCCCGTGGTGGCGCCCGACCAGCAGGTGGCGCTCGATATCTCGTTGCAGGGGTTCACCGCCGGCTATGACGCCGTGGCCGCGCATAACGACGAACTGCCGGAAGAATGATCAGGGCGTGACCCGGATCCAGCGCCGCCCATGACGGGCGGCGTTTTCATATGCGGCGCAGGGCCAGCACCGCGTTCAGCCCGCCAAAGGCAAAGGCGTTCGACAGCACAGCCGTCACCTTGGCGTCCCGCGCGGTATTCGGCACCACGTCGAGCGCACATTCCGGGTCCGGTTCCTCATACCCGATGGTTGGGGCGATCACCCCGTCCCGCAGCGCCATGATACAGGCGAGCAGTTCGACCGCGCCCGTGCCCCCGATCAGATGCCCGTGCATCGACTTGGTCGAAGAGATCATCAACGCATCGGCATGGTGGCCAAACGCATGGGCCACTGCGGCGCACTCGGTCTTGTCGTTGGCGGCCGTGCCGGTGCCATGGGCGTTGATATAGCCGACCTCCTCGGGGTTCATGCGCGCATCGGCGAGGGCGCCGGTAATCGCCCGTTCCGCACCCTGGGCCGAGGGCATCACGATATCGCCCGCATCTGCCGTCATGGCGAACCCCACCACTTCGGCAAGGATCTCGGCGCCCCGGGCGCGGGCATGTTCATATTCCTCAAAGACGAAGATCGCCGCGCCCTCGCCCTGCACCATTCCGTTGCGGTTCGCGCTGAACGGCCGGCAGGCATCCCGCGACATGACGCGCAGCCCTTCCCACGCCTTGACCCCGCCGAAACAGAGCATCGCCTCGGACCCGCCGGTCAGCATCGCCTTGCACATCCCGCCCCGGATCATGTGGAACGCCTGCCCCATTGCGTGGTTCGACGAGGCGCAGGCAGTGGCGACCGTAAAGCTCGGGCCCTTGAGGTTGAATTCCATGCTGATATGGCTGGCGGCCGCGTTGTTCATCAGCTTTGGCACGACGAAGGGGTGAACGCGGTTCTTCCCTTCCTCATAGACCGTGCGGTAATTCTCGTCCCAGGTGTTGACCCCGCCCCCCGCCGTACCCAGGATCACGCCGCTCTCGAACGACAGCGGATCGTCAAAGCTCAGCCCCGACTGGGCGACGGCCTCTTTCGCGGACAGGAGGACGAATTGCGTGAACTTGTCGTAAAGCGCAATCTGCTGGCGGTTGAAGTGAACCTCGGGGTCCCAGTCGTGGACCTGCGCGCCGATCCGCACCTGAAGCCGTTCCACATCGCGGAAATTCAGCTCGGTGATGCCGGAACGCCCCTCGCGGAACGCGGCGAGCGTTCCGGGCACGTCATGGGCCAGCGCGTTGATCGTTCCCGCGCCGGTGATGACGACACGCCTCACTTCTTCTGATCCTCCAGCAGCCCCTCGACGGCGCGCACGATGGCTGCCACCGAAGAAATGTCGAAATCGCTCTGGCTGGGCTCGTTCGCGTTGAACGGGACGCTGATGTCAAAGGCTTCCTCGATGGCAAAGATGCTCTCGACCAGGCCGAGGCTGTCGATGCCCAGATCCTCCAGCGTCGACTCCATCCTGACATCCGCCGGGTCCAGCACCGCCTGTTCCGCGATGATCGCGATGACCCGGTCCTGTACGCTCTGCGTCATGCTGCTCTCCTGCCCCGTGTGCCTGTCCGGTTTAGTCGGCGTCGCCGCGCTTGAAAACCGCTTTCTGCAACTCGGCCACCTGCGAGAAAAGCCGTGGCAGCCGGCGGACGGCCTTGTTGATCTCGATCTGCGTTTCCATCTTCACCGCCGGAGAACCCAGAAGAACCCGCCCCGCCGGCGCGTTGGTGAATATCTTGGTGGCCCCACCCGCGATCACGTCATCGCCGATGAAGATGTTGTCGCTGACGCCCACCTGCCCGCCCAACACCACGCGATTGCCGATCCGGGCGGACCCCGCGACGCCCACAAGCCCGCAGAGCAGGCAGTTTTCGCCGATCCGGGTGTTATGGCCGATCTGCACGAGGCTGTCGATCTTGGTCCCCGACCCGACCTCGGTGTCGCGGATCGTGCCCCGGTCGATGGTGGCGTTCGCACCAACCTCCACATCGTCGCCGATCCGGACCGAGCCGAGGCTGTGAATGCGGGTCCAGCTTTGCGCCTGTGCGGCGGCGCGGGCGCCCAGCGTCGCCCGGATCTCCTCGACCCCCGATTTTTCCGGCGTGACGAACGAAAAGCCGTCGCCGCCGATCGCCGCGCCGGGCTGCGCGATGAAACGGTCGCCGATCCGCACCCTCGCCCCGATCCGGACGCCCTGCATCAGCAGAAGATCCGCGCCGATCACCGCACCTTCGGCCACGCTCGTATGGCTGGCGATGCGGGCGCGGGGGCCGATCACCGCGCCGGGACCGATGGTGACAAAGGGGCCGATGGCGGCGCCCTCGCCGATCTCTGCGGTGGGATCGACGATGGCCATGGGGTGGATGCCCGGAGCGATGGCGGGACCCGGGTCCATGAGCCGCGTCAGCCCTGACATGGCATAACGCGGGCGCGGGACGAAGATCGCGGCGCGCAGCCCCATCGCATGCCAGTCGGCCCCGTCCCAGAGGATGGCGGCCTCGGTCCCCTGGGCCATGTCGGCGGCGTATTTCGGGTCCATTGCCAGCGCGAGCGCCCCGCGCCCCGCGGCCGCAGGTTCGGCCGCGCGCAGGATCTCGATGCTTGCGTCCCCCTCGCTCCGGGCGTCAAGCGCGCGGGCGATTTCGGCGATGGTAAAGCTGCGTTGCATCAGGCCCTCCCTGTCAGGATGGGCCAGACTTAACCCTGAACCCCGCCCAAGACCACCCCAGCCCCGGTCAGCGCCTCAAAGATGCGGGCGTCGCGGCCATAGACATCGCGGCGATAGACAACCTCGCCCCGCGGATTGGCAAACGCGGTCCGATAATCGAGATGGATGGTGATGGGACGCTGGAGCGTCACGTTCGTTTCGCGCCCGGTGGACAGGATACGCTGGAAAAACCCCTGCGGGTCGGCCTCTTGCCCCTCAAGAAGCGCGAAGGCAAAGGCGTGGGGGTCGGCCAGACGAATGCAGCCGTTGGAAAATGCCCGCAGGTCACGCCCGAACAGGCTTTTCTGTGGTGTATCATGCAGATAGATCGCGTACTTGTTCGGAAACATGAACTTTACGCTGCCCAGGGCGTTTTCCGGCCCCGGAGCCTGCCGCATGTGGAACGGAAAATTGCGGGGGGTGAATTGCCGCCAGTCGACGGCATCACGGGGCACCACGCGCCCCTGCGAATCCACGACCTGCAGATGCGCGACCGAATGGGGGTTTGCCTGCAGCGCCGGCAGATATTCCCGCCCGATGATCGAGCGCGGGATGCTCCAGCTCGGGTTGATCACCATATAGGTCATCGTGTCGGAAAATTCGGGCGTCCGCTGGACCGCCACATCACGCCCGACCACCGACCGCGTTGAAAAGGTGACGCGCCCGTTCTCGACGATCTGCGTGGTAAAGTCGGCAATGTTGACCCAGACATGGCGCGCGCCGCGGTCACCCAGCCAGCGTTCCCGCTCCATCGCGACGATGACCGACTGAAGGCGTTCCTCCGGGCTTTGGTTGACCTGCGACAGGGTGGCGGGGCCGGCGACCCCATCCTCGGCCAGCCCATGGGCGGCCTGAAAGGCGATCACCGCGTCGGTCAGCGCAGCGTCATAGATCGGCGACGCGCTGCGCGGCAGATAGCCCATCGCCATCAGACGGTCCCGCAGCGCGATGACTGCGCCGCCACTGTCGCCGGGGCGCAGCGTCGCGTCCTGCGGTACGGGCGCCCCCCAGCCGTGCCCCATAACATGATGTTCCAGTCGAAGCTTTTCATGCAGAAGTGCCGAATATTCAGTAGATTGCGGCGCGAGGCTGCGAAGGAAGGTGAGCGGATCACGCTCCAACCCCTGCAAGAGCGCCTGCGGATCGGGGCGCCTGATCTCGCGCACGATGCCGCTGTCTATGTCCGATGGCGTCAGGACGCCCGAGGAGATGTCGCGCGCCCATTGCAGATAGGCCCTGCTCATCCGCACTTCGAGCGCGCCGAGATCGCGGTCCGACTGCATGGCGGCAAGCGCCGCGTTTATCCCGGCCAGATCATAGCGGCTCGCGGGCAGCCCATGTGCCGGCGCCTGTGCCAGCGCCGCGAGAAAGGCGCGCCGAAGCTCTGCCGCGTCCGGTGCCGTCCAGAGAGGGGCGTGATTGCGCGCCTCATAAAACGCCCGCAGCGCCGGAGAATCGCCCACCGCCTCTGCCAGCGCGGCCCGGTAGGATGGCGTCGGTTCAAGCGCCGCCAGGGGCGCTGCGGCGACCATGGCCGTTCCCACGCAAAGCGCCGCGATCCACGGGCGCACCCGGATTGTGCCTGACATGCTCTTGCCCCTCATTCTTTTTCTGCCCCATCATCCGGCGGCGGGGGCTGATACGTCCATTCACAATTCTGCCAGAGCTTTCAGAAGACTGCCAGAGCGTGGCCTTTTTGCTGACCCCGCCTGCCGACTGCGGCCTTTCCGCGCCCCGGCAGGAATACCACACCCGCCGCGTAAAGTTTAGGCAAGATTTTGCCGATGGTCCGGGGCGCGGCGGAACCGATCCAGTTCCGTCTTTGGGAAAATGACGGTTTGTGTCATAAACCCTCTCAACGCGATAACCAAAAGGCCCTGAAACAGGGCAGGAACTACGGGACAGGCGTTCAGGCATGACAGAGACGACGGACAAGGGCCTCACACGGCGCGCCCTTCTTGGTATTTTTGCGGCAACGACCGTCGCAGCGGCACCAACATATTCGCACGCCTTCGGGCTTTTGCGCAGTGCGGGCGATTTTCGCCGGATCCGGATGTATTCGGGCCGGACGGGCGAGAGCATCGACACGATCTACTGGATCGACGGGAACTATATCCCCGAGGCGATGAACGAGATCAGCCATTTCATGCGCGACTGGCGATCCAATGCCGCCCGTTCCTACGATCCGCGGGCCATCGACATCATGGCCGCGGCGCATCGGATGCTCGATGTGAACGAACCCTACATGATGCTGTCGGGCTACCGGTCGCCGCAGACGAACGCGATGTTGCGCTCTCAGTCGAGCGGCGTCGCCCAGAACTCGCTTCACATGCAGGCAAAGGCTGCGGACCTGCGGCTCCGCTCACGCAGTGTCGCGCAGATGTACCGTGCAGCGGCGGCCTGCAATGCGGGCGGCGTGGGGCGCTATTCCCGCTCGAACTTCGTGCATATGGATTGCGGCCCGATCCGCACCTGGGGTGCCTGAGGGGCGCCCGAGCCCCAACCGGTTTCAATAAAGGCCTTCGGCCTGATCTTTGTGCGGCAACGCACCGCCTGCCCCGCCTTCCCGGCGGGGCTTTTTCATTCCTGATCGTCAGCGCCCGTCTCGTCGTCAGCGCCGGTATTGCGGCGGCCCCGGAACCCGGTCGCGACGACGAACTTTTCCGAACTGTCGGACCGGCTCGCGGGCGGTTTCACATTCGCGACCTTCTGGAAATTCTGCTTCAGGATCGCCTGAAGGCTGTTTTCCGCACCGCCCGCCAGCACCTTCGCGACGAATGTCCCGCCCTCCTCCAGCACGTCGAAGGCGAATTCCGCTGCAGCCTCGCATAGCGCCACGATCCGCAGGTGATCGGTCTGCTTGTGGCCGCTCGACGCGGCGGCCATGTCGGACATCACCACATCCGCCTTGCCGCCCAGCCATTCCTTCACCTGCTCATCTGCACCATCGGAAAGGAAGTCGAGCTGATGCACCTCGGCCCCGGCAATCGGCTCGACCTCTTGCAGGTCGACGCCCAGCACGCGGCCCACCTTCTTGCCGCCCTTTTCGCCCAACGCGTTGACCCTGGTGACGGCCACCTGGCACCAGCCGCCGGGCGCACAGCCCAGATCGACCACCCGCGCGCCGGGCACGAGAAACCCGAACCGGTCGTCGAGTTCGAGGATCTTGAACGCCGCACGGCCCCGATACCCTTCACGCCGCGCGCGCTGGACATAGGGGTCGTTCAACTGCCGTTCGAGCCAGCGCGTGGACGAAAGCTTGCGCCCGCGCGCCGTCTTGACCCGCACGCGCAAGTCCCGCTGTCCGCGGCCCGAGGTATTCCCCGTTCCGCCAGATTTTCCACCGCTTTTGGTCATTCAGAAAGGTCCGTCCTCAAGCACGCCATCGGCGCACATCTGCGCGTAAAGCAGCCCCTCGCGCAAGCCCCGGTCGGCCACCGAGAGCCGGTCGGTGGGCCAGATCCGCATCAGGGCCTGCAATATCGCCGCCCCCGACATGATAAGGGTATGCCTGTCCCAGCCGATGCGAGGGTCGCTGCGGCGCCCTTCGGGGCCCAGCAGCAGGTATTCGCGGATCACCTTGTCGATCTGATCGCTCGTCATCCGGAGCCCGTCGACCTTGTTGCGGTCATAACGCTTGAGGTTCAGGAATGAGGCCGCGACCGTCGTGACCGTGCCCGAGGTCCCGATGATCTGGAACCCCTCGCGCGGCTGCTGATGACTGTAGGGCGAGAAATTCGCGAGGTTTTCCTCGAAGAACCAGCTCATGAGGGCAAAGCGCGCGGCGTCATCCTCGACGTCTTGGAACTGATCCTTGAGGGTGGCGACACCAAGCGGCACGCTGATCCAGTCCACCACCTTTGCGGCCGGAAAGGGGCTTTCGGGCGGGTGGAACCCGGCGTGAAGCCGCATGATCGCGCGCGGACGGTCGTGCCGGGGAACCGACGAAAGGTCGATCCACACTAGCTCGGTCGAGCCGCCGCCGATATCGACCACCAGCAACTGTTCCGTCCGGGTCGAAACCAGCGGCGCGCAGGATACGACGGCAAGGCGCGCCTCCTCCTCGGGCTGGATGATTTCCAGCGGCAGGCCGGTTTCCCGCTGCACATGGCGGATGAAGTCGCGTGCATTCCGCGCACGGCGACAGGCTTCGGTCGCGACCAGCCGCATCCGGCGCACGTCATGCTGCTCGATCTTGCGCTGGCAGATCCGCAACGCCTGGATCGTTCGCGACATCGAGGCACGCGAAAGCCGGCCGGTCGCCTCGAGGCCCGCGCCCAGGTGGACGGTCTTGGAAAAGCTGTCGACGACGTGAAACTGGCTGCCCTTTGGCTGGGCAATCAACATGCGGCAGCTGTTCGTCCCGAGGTCCAGCGCGGCGTAAAGCTCTGCCGGGTCGGGTTTGGGGGTGGCGGAAGGCTCTACCGGTTTCGGGAACGCGCCCGCACCCCGGGGACGCCTGGGCGTCATCGTGTCGCCCTCCATTCAAAGTTATCCCAAGCCTAGCTGGCGCATTGCCCTGACGCAAGCATTGTCGGCGAGCCGTTCACAAAGCCGTTCATAATCAAGTTGCAAAGTTTTCACGGCGCGGCGCCCCGGCGGGGATGGGCCGGCGTGCCGGGTCCGACTATGGTGCCCAAGGTCGCTTGTGCCTCGCCTTGTGTCGAAATCCCGCCCTCCGTCGCAGGGGCCTGCCCCTATTCAGGAAGAAACAGAGGAATCACGCCATGCCCGCAGTCACCATCGTTTTCTGGCGCGATATCCCGGCGCAGGTCATCGTGGGCGCTGGCCGGCGCGCGGCCAAGGTCCAGTTGTCGGAACGGTTCGAGCAGGCCATCGACCGTTGCGCGATGAAGACCGGGGCGCGCGACAGCGACGCCTATCTGGCCGAATGGCGCAAAGAGCCGCAGCCGGAGCAGGAGGGCGAGGACATGGCGGTCGCCCGTGCCATCGCCGACCGGCTGGAGGCCGAATATGACACGGCGCGGTTGCGCGCCCTGATCGACAACGACGGCCGGGCATGACGCCCGCCCGCATCTGGGGAGGCATGATGGCGCTATTCGGTTTCCGGCGCGCAGAGGCGGTCGCGGACTCTGCCCCCCTTCGGGATTTCCTGAAGGGCTATTCCATCGAGGTGATGCCGCGCACCGCCGCCAAGGTCGAGGATTTCCGCAAGCTTTTGCCGGCGGGAACGCGCGTCTACATCGCGCATCTGGACGGTACCCCGATCGAAGAAATGGTGGCGACGGCCGCGCGCCTGCGCCGCGAGGGATATGACCCGATGCCCCATTTCCCGGCCCGGATCATCCCCGACCGGGCGGCGCTGGCCGACTGGATCGCGCGCTATCGCGGCGAGGCCGATGTGCGCGGCGCGTTGCTTCTGGCAGGGGGTGTGCCGAGCCCGGCGGGTGAGTTTCATTCGTCGATGCAGTTGATGGAAACCGGGCTCTTCGACGGGTTCGAGCGGCTTCATGTGGCGGGCCACCCCGAGGGCAATCGCGACATCGACCCGGACGGATCGGACCGGATGGTGGCCGAGGCATTGCGGTGGAAGCAGGCCTTTGCAGACCGCAGCGACGCCCGCATGGCCATTGCGACCCAGTTCTGTTTCGAGGCGCAGCCCGTCATCGCCTGGGCTGACCGGCTGGCTGCCGAGGGCATCCGCCTGCCGATCCATATCGGCGTGGCGGGCCCGGCCAAGCTGCAGACCCTGTTGAAATTCGCGATTGCCTGCGGCGTCGGCCCCTCGCTTTCCGTGCTGCAGAAACGCGCAAGGGACGTGACCAAGCTTCTGTTGCCGTTCGAGCCGACCGAGTTCCTGAACGGGCTTGCGGCCCACAAGCAGGCACATCCCGGCTTCGGCATCGAGGCCGCACATTTCTTTCCGTTGGGCGGCATCGGGGCCACGGCGGACTGGATCATCGAACATGGCGGCAGCGATGTCGCCCCCGCACTTCATGAAAAGGATTGACGATGACGCGCACTGTATTGGAATCAAAAACGAAAACTGTCGTCATCGGCTTTGACGAACCGTTCTGCGTGATCGGGGAACGGATCAACCCCACGGGTCGCAAAAAGCTCGCGGCCGAGCTGGAGGCCGGCGATTTTTCCACCGTTGAACGCGACGCGCTGGAACAGGTCGCCTGCGGGGCGATGGTGCTCGATGTGAACGCGGGCGTGGTCTACAACTCCAACCCCAACCCGAACGAGACCGAGCCGCCGCTGATGCGCCGCATGATCGAGCTGGTGCAGGGGCTGGTGGATGTGCCGCTTTGCATCGACAGTTCGGTGCCGGGGGCGCTGGAGGCCGGGCTTGCGATCTGCGAGGGGCGGCCGCTTCTGAACTCTGTCACCGGCGAGGAAGAACGGCTGGAGGCGATCCTGCCGCTGGTCAAGAAGTACAACGTGCCGGTCGTCGCGATCTCGAACGACGACACCGGCATCTCGGAAGATCCGGATGTGCGGTTCTCCGTCGCAAAAAAGATCGTGGAACGCGCCGCCGATTTTGGCATTCCCGCGCATGACATCGTGGTCGATCCGCTGGTGATGCCGGTGGGCGCGATGGCGAGCGCGGGCCAGCAGGTCTTTGCACTGGTCCGCCGCCTGCGCGAGGAGTTGGGGGTGAACACGACCTGCGGCGCCTCGAACATCTCGTTCGGTCTGCCCAACCGGCATGGCGTGAACGCGGCCTTTTTGCCGATGGCGATCGGGGCTGGCATGACCAGCGCGATCATGAACCCCGTGCGCGCCGTCGAGATGGAGGCGATCCGGGCTGCGAACCTTCTGATGAACAACGACGCGAATGGCGGCGAGTGGATCAGGTTCTCCCGCGTGCTCGACGCGGTGAAAGAGGGCAAGGGCTTTGCCGAGGCGAGCGCCGAAGTGGGCGCGAGCCGCGCGGGAGGCCGGTCGGGCCGCGAGGGGCGTCGCCGCCGGGGTTAAGGGGCCGGGGGCGTCAACGAAACCCGCCCCCGCCCGCTCGCCTGCCTGGTGCCTAGCCGATCGCCTTGCGAACCTCTGGCGCGACCTTGGTCGCAAAAAGCTCGATACTCCGCAGCAGGTGTTTGTGGTCATAGACTCCGATCGCCATCTGGATCAGGAACCGGTCGAACCGCATCTTTTCATGCGCGGCAAGGATCTTGTCCGTGACCTCGGCCGGACTGCCGGCAAAGATCGCGCCCCGGGGGCTGCGCGCCGCCTGATAATGGGCGGGGCTGGTCGGTGACCAGCCGCGTTCCCGCCCGATCCGGTCCATCACGGCCGCCTGGGGGGCATAAAAGATCTCGTCGGCCTGCTGGCTCGTCTCACCCACGAAGCCATGCACGTTGATCGAGGTCCGCAGCTGCGCTGCATCCTGCCCGGCCCGGTCGGCCGCCTGCCGGTACAGATCGAAGAGCGGCGCAAAGCGTGCCGGCTCCCCACCGATGATCGCCAGCGCCATCGGCAGGCCGAGCGCGCCCGCCCGTGCCACCGACTGGGGCGTGCCGCCGACCGCGATCCAGACCGGCAGCGTCCCGTTGACGGGCCGCGGATAGACGCCGCGCCCGTCCACCGCGGGGGTATGCTGGCCGCCCGGCCATGTCAGATGCTCTGCCTCGTTCAGTTGCAGCAGCATGGCGAGCTTTTCGGCGAAAAGCGTATCGTAGTCGTCGAGCGCGTGACCGAAGAGCGGGAAGGACTCGATGAACGAGCCCCGCCCCGCCATGATCTCGGCCCGCCCGCCGGTCAGGTTGTCGAGCGTCGCGAATTGCTGCCAGACGCGGATCGGGTCGTCGGAGCTCAGAACGCTCACCGCACTAGACAGACGGATGCGGCGGGTCTGAAGCGCCGCCGCCGCAAGGGCAACCGCAGGGGCCGAGACCGCATAATCCGGCCGGTGATGTTCCCCAAGGCCAAAGACATCCAGTCCCGCCTCGTCGGCGAAGGTGATCTCCTCGACCAGTTGGCGCAGGCGCAGGGCCGCATCGACCTTTGCCCCCGTGGCGGGGTCGGTCCCGACATCGCCGAAAGTATAAAGCCCGAATTCCATGACGCCCCCTGCCTTTTCGCGGTTCACGCACAGACCTAGGCATCGGAAAGCGTGCTGTCGAGCCACCGCAAGGGGATCAGGATGCGCAAGCGTCTGTGAACCAGCGCACGGAACATCGCCCTGGGGCACGGGTTGAGGCCGCGAACGAAACCAGAGAATGGAGGCTATCATGGCCGATATCGGTGGAAAGCGCGTCGCGATCCTTGCGACCAACGGGTTTGAACAATCGGAACTGGAAGTCCCCCGGGACAAGCTGCGTGAAGCCGGCGCAGAGGTACATGTGATTTCGCTCGAGTCCGGCGAGATCAAGGGCTGGGACCTGAAGGACTGGGGCCGGACTGTCCCGGTCGATCGCGTCCTCTCGGATGTCAGCGCGGACGATTACGACGCGTTGGTGCTGCCGGGCGGGCAGATCAACCCGGACATCCTGCGGGCAGAGCCTGCCGCAATCGACTTCATCAAGGCGTTCTGGGCCGACAAGAAGGTCATCGGCGCCATCTGCCACGCGCCTTGGCTCCTGGTCGAGGCCGGAATCATCGAGGGGCGCAAGGTGACGTCCTACCACTCGATCAAGACCGACGTGGTGAATGCCGGGGGCAAATGGGAAGACAGCGAGGTCGTCACCGACCAGGGCCTCGTGACCAGCCGCAAACCCGACGATCTGCCCGCCTTCTGCGCAAAGGTCGTGGAGGAGATCGGGGAGGGCCGGCACGAGCGTCGCGCGGCCTGAGCGCCGGTAGTGACGGTTGGGGCGCCCGGGTGGCGCCCCTTTTTCATGCGGGTCTTCCCGCGCCGACGGGTGGCCCGCCTGTCCCGCAAGCGCTTGCCGAGCCTGACCATTCGCCCAAGGCCGCCGCCGCGCGGCTTAACACTTGCAGCATCCGCCGCCTGCGCCTATCAGCAAGGGCAGTCACGCCGGCGCGCGCCGGTCCCAGTGCCGGAGCGCCCCATGACCGACGCCGCCTCCCTCGACGCCGCTTCCCTCTCTGTGGTCGCCGATATCGGCGGAACGAATACCCGCGTCGCCCTTGCCCATGGTGACGCGCTGCAGATCGAGACGATCCGCCGCTATCGCAACGCCGACCACGCCGATCTGGAAACGGTTCTGCGCCAGTTCCTGTCGGATATGGGGATGGACCGCTGCGGCGGCGCCTGTGTCGCGCTGGCCGGTCCCGTGCGCGATGGCGTGGGACGGATGACAAACCTCGACTGGGAAATCAGTGAGGACGGGCTTGCTGCGGCGACGGGCGCGAACCGGGTGTCCCTGCTCAACGATCTGCAGGCGCAGGGTCATGCGCTCGGTCGTATCGCCGCCGAAAACCTGCGGGCGGTGCTTCCGGGCCAACCCGCCCCGGACGGCGCCGCGCGGCTTGTCGTAGGCCTCGGCACCGGGTTCAACGCCGCCCCCGTGCACGACGCCCCGGGCGGGCGGATCGTTGCGCCGTCGGAATGCGGGCATGTGACGCTGCCCGCGCGTTCGGCAGAAGAGTTGCGGCTGGCCCGCCATATCGAGGAAGAGCATGAATTCGCCGCCGTCGAGGATGTCCTGTCGGGGCGCGGGCTGGCCGGTCTTCATGCCTGGCACAGCGGGCAGCACGGACTTTCCCCTGCGGATGTGATGACGGCCATTGGTGCGGGTGAACCCCTGGCCAAGGAAACGGGCCGCATCTTTACGGGGCTTCTCGGCCGGGTGATGGGGGATCTTGCGCTGATCCACCTGCCCTTTGGCGGCATCTACCTGATCGGCGGGGTGGCGCGCGCGCTTGCTCCCTGGTTCGACGCCTTCGGATTTGAGGCCGCGTTCCACGACAAGGGGCGGTTTTCCGATTTTCTGCGCGCCTTCCCCGTCTGGCTGGTCGAGGATGATTATGCAGCGCTTCAGGGCTGTGCCGCACATCTTTCGCGGATCAGGGACTGAGCGCTTCATCGCGCTGGTCTTGAGGCCGCGGTCGGGCTAATCTCGGATCATGAAAACGTCTCCGGATGATCAGGCGATACGGCTTGCAGCGGCGCTCGACGGTTTCGCCCGGCGGTTCAAGCTCGCTGCCGCAGGTGCGGGCAAGCCCCTTGCCGAGATCGACCGGCAGATCCTGCATCATGTGGCGGCCAACCCCGATTGTGGACCCACGGAACTTGCCCGGCATTTTGCCATGCCGATGACGACCATTTCCTCGGCGACCGACCGGCTGGCCAAGCGTGGCCTGCTGCTGCGCCTGCGCCCGGCGGAAGATCGCCGCGCGGTCGCGCTCCGGCTCAGCGATGCGGGCGCGGCCTTTGTCGCGGCGCAGACCGAGGCCTATACGGCCATGTTCCGCGCCATGCTCGACCGTCTCACGCCGCAGGAAAGAACATCGCTTGTGGCGATGATGGAGAAGATTCACAAATACGAAACTTGAATATTCCGAGTTTCGTATCAATATGACTGCCACGACATTCACGACCCAGCACGACAACACTCGCCGCAAGGGGATGAAGACATGGCCATATCCATCAACGGAAGAAATGTTCCTGTGCCGGAGGACCCGCGCGTCTCGCTTGCGGATCTGCTGCGGGAAGGGCTGCACCTGACCGGAACCAAGGTCGGCTGCAATCAGGGCGCCTGCGGGGCCTGCACGGTTATCCTCGACGGCGAGCGTGTGCTGTCCTGCCTGACGCTCGCCGTGCAGGCGGACGGGTGCCGCGTGACTACGATTGAGGGACTGGGCGAGGGACTGGGCGAGGGGCTGGCCGAAGGGCCGGCGGGGGACGCGGCGATGCACCCCATGCAGGAGGCGTTCATCGAACATGACGGCTTTCAATGCGGCTACTGCACGCCGGGCCAGATCTGTTCCGCCGTCGCGATGCTGGAGGAGATCGAGCGCGGCATCCCCAGCTACGTCTCGGGCGACCTGAACAGCACGGCCCCCCTCACGGCCGAAGAAATCCGCGAGCGGATGAGCGGCAATCTCTGCCGCTGCGGCGCGCATAACGGGATCGTCGCGGCCATCGTCTCGGTCGCCGAGAGCAGGGTCACGCAGGACCGGACCGCGCGGGAGACGGTGGCATGAACCCGTTTTCCTACACCCGCGTCGCGACGGTGCAAGAGGCTACGGCCCTTGCCGCTAACGAAGGGTATCGCCTGCTGGGGGGCGGCACCAACCTTGTCGATCTGATGCGCAAGGGGGTGGAACACCCCGTGACGCTGGTGGATGTGACGCGGCTTTCGGATGAGATCACCGGGACGGACGGCGGCGGGCTGATGATCGGCGCCGCGGTGCGCAACACGGCGCTTGCTGCGCATCCGCTGGTGCGGGATCGGTTTCCGGTCCTGTCGCGGGCCATTCTGGCGGGCGCGTCGGCCCAGATCCGGAACATGGCGACAGTCGCCGGCAATATCATGCAACGGACCCGCTGCGCCTATTTCAACGACGCTGCGGCATCGCGCTGCAACAGGCGTGCGCCCGGCAGCGGCTGCGATGCAAGGGACGGCTTCAACCGCTATCATGCGATCATCGGCGGCTCATCCGCCTGCGTCGCCACACATCCCTCGGACATGTGCGTGGCGCTGGTGGCGCTCGATGCGCGGGTTCACCTGCAGGGGCCCGAGGGGGGCCGTATCGTGGCGCTGTCCGATTTTCATCTGCTACCCGGCGATACACCCCATGTTGAGACGGTCCTTGCGCCGGGTGAGGTCATCACCGCGGTCGAAATTCCCCCTGTCCCCGTGGCCGCGCGATCCGGCTACCGCAAGGTGCGCGAGCGGGCGAGCTATGCCTTTGCGCTGGTCTCGGTCGCGGCCTGTGTGCGGGCGGAGGGCGACGTGATCACGGACCTGCGCCTTGCCTTTGGCGGGGTCGCGCCGCGTCCGTGGCGCGCGCTGCGGGCCGAAGGGGCCCTGATCGGGGCGCCCTTTTCGACTGAACGTGTCCGCGCGGCGGTCGCGTTGGAGTTCAGCGAGGCGGAGCCCCTGTCGGGCAACGGCTTCAAACTGGAACTTGCAGGGCGGACCGCTGCGGCCGTTCTTGCCGAACTGACAGGATTGCCGGGATGAGCAGGGTTCAGAACGTCGTCATCGGGTCCGTGCGCACCGTCATCGGATGGGTGCCCGAACGCTGGTTGCCGGGCGGCAGCCCCGATCCGCTGATCGGCCGGCACGGGGCTGTCGGGCGCCAGACCGCGCAACTCGACGGACCGCTCAAGGTCCGGGGAGAGGCGAAATTCGCGGCCGAGGTCGCGGTCGAGGGGCTGTGTTATGGTGCCCTTGTGAACAGCACGATCACGCGCGGGCGGATCGCCCGGCTGGATACCCGCGCGGCCGAGGCGGCGCCGGGCGTCGTCGCGGTGCTGACGCACCGGAACATGCCCCGGATGGACCCCGTCCCCCTGATGAGCGTGACCAATATCGGCGCGGCGGGGAACAGCGGCCTGCCCATCATGCAGGACGACCAGGTCCGCTATAACGGGCAGGTGATCGCCTTTGTCGTGGCCCAAACGCAGCAAGAGGCCGACCACGCCGCCACGCTGATCGAGATCGACTATGAGGAGCTGCCGGCCCGCACCCGGTTCGACGACGCGAAACCCACGGCCCGCACCCCCGCCTCGATCCTGGTCGAGAAAAACGACGTCTCGGTCGGGAATGCGGAACAGGAACTGCGGCAGGCGGCCTATCGGGTGGACAACGTCTATCACACCCCCGGCCACAATCATAATGCGATCGAGTTGCACGGCCTGACCGTGATCTGGGAGGGGAACAAGCTCACGGTCCATGACGCGACCCAGGCCATCGGACCGACGGCCAACACACTTGCAAAGCTTTTCGGGATCAAGCGCGAAGACGTGCGCGTTCTGTCGCCCTTTGTCGGCGGCGGGTTCGGCGTCAAGGCGTTCTGGGATCATCAGGTCGTGGCGGTAGCGGCCGCGCGGTTGGCCGGCCGCCCCGTCCGGCTGATGCTGAGCCGCGAGGCCGTCTATCGCATGATCGGCGGGCGGTCCCCGACTGAACAGCGCGTCGCGATTGCCGCCGATGCCGAGGGGCGGTTCACCGCGCTTGTTCACACGGGCTATTCAGTCATGCCGCCCTATGCGGTCGCGCCGGAGCAATATACGCTTGGCAGCCGCTCGCTCTACAAATCGAAGACCTGTCGCTTTCTCCAGCAGCATCTCGACCTCGACGTCGTGCCGAACACCTATATGCGCGCGCCCGGCGAGGCGGTGGGCAGCTTTGCCCTCGAAAGCGCGGTGGATGAGCTGGCCCATCAGATGGGGATCGACCCGATCGAGCTTCGGCGGCGGAATGAACCCGAGGTTCACCCGCTGTCGGGGACGCCGTTCTCCCAGCGGGCGCTGACCGAGGCCTACCGGCGCGGCGCGGAACGTTTCGGCTGGGATCGCCGCAACCCCGAGCCCGGCGCGCGGCGCGAGGGCGAATGGCTGATCGGGATGGGTTGCGCGACGGGCAGCTTTCCCTATGTGCGGATGCCGATGGGCTCGGCGCGGATCACCCTGTCGCAGGACGGGCGGGCGACCATTGCGTCGGCCGCGCAGGACATGGGCATGGGCACATCGACGGTGCAGAGCCAGCACGCGGCGGACCGTCTTGGCCTGCCCCTCGACGCAATCACCTTTGAGCTGGGCGATTCCGATCTGCCGGTGGGGCCGGTTGCCGGCGGTTCGGCGCAGACGGTCTCGCTGATTGCCGCGGTGGCGGCGGCGGCGGAAAAGCTGGTCGGCGAATTGCTGCGCCTTGCGGGCAATGACAGCCCCCTTGCCGGTCTGCGCGCGGGCGAGGTGCGGATGATCGACGGCGCGCTGGTCGGGATCGAGGACCCGTCGCGGCGGGAGAGCTACGTCTCGATCCTGTCCCGGTCGGGTCGCCCCTCGGTTTCGGTCACGGCCGCGGGCGCGGCGCCGCTCGAGATGTTCAAGTTCGCGATGATCAGCACCTCGGCCATCTTCTGCGAGCTTCGTGTGAGCAGCGTGACCGGAGAGGTCCGGCTGGACCGGCTGCTCGGCTCGTTTGATTGCGGCACCATCCTCAACCCCCGCACGGCCTCGGGGCAGTTCCGCGGCGGGATGATCATGGGCATCGGGCTCGCGCTCAGCGAAGAGACGCTGTTCGACCAGCGCAGCGGCAGGATCATGAACGCGACACTGGCCGATTATCACGTTCCGGCGCATCTGGACGTGCCCGATATCGACGTGATCTGGAACGGCATCCCCGATCCGCGCACCCCCCTCGGCGCAAGGGGCATCGGCGAGATCAGCATCACCGGCGTGGGCGCGGCCATCGCAAACGCGGTCTTCAACGCGACGGGAAAACGGGTGCGTGACCTGCCCCTGACGCCGGACAAGCTGCTCTGAGCGCCCCGGCTATTTGCGCTGCTGTTGTCAGCGGCGCAGATGGTCGATCATGGCGCACAGCTTTGCCGGCATGTTTCGTCGTTGCGGAAAATAGAGGTAGAACCGGCCAGATGCCCTGGCTGACGGCGGACCGGCTGAACCCAAGCCAGTCCGCCGCTTCTCGGAAATTCGCCCCCCACCGACGAGGTGGAAAATCGGCAAGAGGTTCAGTTCGTCACGTCAGGCCCTTCCTTCGACGATCTGGGGGCAGCAGGAAACCCGGCACAACTGACCGACGGTCAAGGTCGGGGGGTGGCGGAAGCTCACATGACCCGCAACCGCTGTGCCGATAGTGCGCTGAGGCACCGGACCCACGCAGATGGGCCAAGCTGCAACAGCGAAGGCGGTTCTCCGAAATCGGATGCCGCTCGCCCGCGGCCGATAGAACCAGAGAACCCGCAAAGGCCGGATTTGCAAGTTTCCCGCCGCCCTGACCGCGTGCAGGGCGCCGGGTTGTGCGACTGACGTGGATCGCGGTGCCACGTTCCTGACACCGTGGGCTTCGCCTGTATCAAAGTAAAAAGATGCTACGGGCTTCCCGGATCCCGATGCAGCCGGCTGGTCGGCCCTTTAATCCCCTAGTTTCGAGAGCTTGGACTGAAGCGCGGCAAGCTGTTTCTTGATCTCGGCAAGCTCACGCGCGGGCGTCGTCTCATCGCGGGACTCGTCGTCCTGCGCCTCTGGTGTGGGCCATGTGCCCATTCCGCCCATCATCGTCTTGAGGAAGGCCTGCTGCTGGCGCTGCATCGCCTCGAAGCCGGGGACGCCGGCCATCGGGTTCGGCACCTTGGTCAGGTTCTCCATCATCTTGGACTGGCTCTCACGCAGCATCTGGAACGACGCCGCCAGGAACTGCGGAACGACGCTTTGGGCCTGCGAGGTATAGCTGCGGACAAGATCGGTCAGAACGTCCAGCGGCAGGACGCTTTCGCCCCGGCTTTCATGTTCGGCCACGATCTGGAGAAGATACTGGCGGGTCAGGTCGTCACCGCTCTTGAGGTCGACGATCTGCACCTCGCGCCCCGCACGGATGAAGGCGGCGATATCGTCCAACGTGACGTAATCGCTCGTCTCGGTGTTATAAAGACGCCGGCTGGCATACCGCTTGATCAGCAGTGGCTTTGCGCTCTCGGTCATTCGACCCACCTCCCCTTTTATGCGGTGCAGCAAAGCTTAGGGCAGGTGTTTACAAAAAGGAAGAGCGGGCATCGGCTGCCCGCCCTGTCAGGGTCTCAAAGCTGAAGTGCCCGGTCCCCCCGGGTCGATATCAGACCGGGGCGGCGCCGCTCGCTGGTTTCTTGGCGACTGCGGTCGCGCTTTCGGTCGCCTTTTTCGCGGCTGCGGCGGCGTCCTCGGACATGTCCTTGCCGGCGGCGAGCATCAGCTCGACCGTTTCCATCTGAACCTTCTTCGCCACTTCGGCAAAGGCGGCCATGTGTTCGGCGGACATTTCGGCCGAGGCGGCGGCGAAATCGCTGATCGCCTTGGTGTATTCCGAGGGCTCATCCTTGGCCTTGGCCATCTCGCCGACGCGGCCGAGCATGTCCTTGGTCCATTTGCCGGAAATCTCGGTCGATTTCTCGGCGGCTTCCAGGGCCACGCGGGTCATCTTTTCGCCAAAGCTGGCCGAGGTCTTGAATGCTTGTTGCATGGCGGTCGCGTCCATCGGGAAGGCCGACATCATGTCCTGCATCATCTTGCTGTAGTCTTGGGTCATCGCCATGGAGTCTCTCCTCGCTTGGGGGCAGCGGTTATGGTGAACGACATATACATGCTGCAGTGCAGAAAATCAACCCCTGATGCTGCAGTGCAGCATAAACGTTTGCGGGAAATTCACCTTTGGGTGATTGCGCAGCTTCATCAAGCGTTTGGGGCAGATCGGACATAGCTTCCGGGTGCGGAACCCAGAAGCGGGCGCCCCGAATCCCCCGGCTTTCGTGCGGGCACCATGGCCCCTGCCCTCTTCGACAGCCAATCGGCCCAGCGGGGCCACCAGGACCCGGGCGTGAACTCTGCCCCGTCCCGCCAGGCATCGGGGTCAAGGCTCAGGTCGGGGTTCACATAGTGGCCGTATTTCTTCTTTTCCGGCGGGTTCACGATGCCCGCGATATGGCCCGACTGAGACAGGATGAAGGTCTTGTCCCTGGCGCCCATCGCGGCGATGCCGGTATAGCTCGATTTCCAGTTGGCGATGTGATCCGTCTCGCAGGCAATCGCACAGAGCGGCACCCGCACATCGCGCAGGCGCAGCGTCTCGCCGCAGATATCATAGCCATCGCGTGCAAAGGCGTCGTGCTGGCAGAGCCCGCGCAGGTATTCCACCGCCATCCGGCCGGGCAGGTTCGTCCCGTCCCCGTTCCAGTAGAGCAGATCGAAGGCCGGGGGCGCATCGCCCATCATGTAGCTGCGGATCGCGGGCTTGTAGATCAGATCGTTGGACCGCAAATAGGAAAAGGTCCGCGACATATAAAGAGAGTGCAGGAAACCTTTGTTGCCGCATTCCCGCTCGATCCCCGCCAGAAAGTCCTCTTCCAGAAAGACCGCCATTTCTCCCTGATCGGAAAAATCCGTGAGCGTGGTAAAGAACGTGGCCGAGCGGACGGATTTGTCGCGCCGCTTTTCAAGCAGGGCAAGCGTCAGGGCAAGCGTCGTGCCGCCGATGCAATAGCCCGTGACATTCACCCGGTCTTCGCCCGTGATGGCCTTGGCCTGGGCGATGGCCTCCAGATACCCCTCTTCGATATAGGTATCGAGTCCCACATCGCGATACGAGGCATCGGGGTTCACCCAGCTCACGACAAAGAGCGTGAAGCCCTGATCGACCATCCAGCGGATCAGGCTGTTGCGGGGGCTGAGATCGAGCACATAGAACTTGTTGATCCAGGGCGGAAAGATGATGAGCGGCGTGCGGCGTACCTTGTCCGTCGTGGGCGCATACTGGATCAGCTCGAACATCCGGTTGCGGAAGACGACGCTGCCTTCGGTGCAGGCGATGTTCTCGCCCAGATGAAACGCCTTGCGGTCGGCAAGCGTGACCAGAAGGTCGCCCTCATTCGCCTCGATATCCCGCACAAGGTTCTCCATGCCCCGCACAAGCGACTCTCCGTCCGTCTCGACCGCGCGGGCCAGCGCCTCGGGGTTGGTGCCAAGGAAATTCGTGGGCGAGAACATGTCGATGATCTGCCGCGTGAAATAGTCGATCCGGCGCTTTTCCCGCGGGTCCACATGATCGAGATCCGAGACGGCGTTCTGCATCGCCTCGGCCGAGAGCAGATACTGTTGCTTGAGATAGTTGAAATAGGGATGCGTCTGCCAGGTCGGATCGGCAAAGCGAGGATCGGCGGGCGTGCGGTCTTCGGGGGCGGCGAGCTTGCCCGTGGCCAGCGCCTGCTGCGCCTCGATATAGTGCTTGAGCGATTTGCCCCAGTAAGAGATCTGATGCTCGAATATCTTGGCGGGGTTGTGCATCATCTCGGTCACATAGGCCATGGCGGCCTTCATGAAGATGTCCTGCGACGGCCCCTGCAGCCCCGGATCGCCGGCCTTGCGCCGGCCAAGCGCCGCAACCAGACGTTGCGACAGTTCCTCGATCTTAACCAGGTTGGCATTCAGCCGCTCAAGCTTTGCCGCACCTGCATCATCGTC
This sequence comes from Halodurantibacterium flavum, assembly GCF_042681825.1. Lineage (NCBI taxonomy): Bacteria > Pseudomonadati > Pseudomonadota > Alphaproteobacteria > Rhodobacterales > Paracoccaceae > Halodurantibacterium > Halodurantibacterium flavum. The sequence goes on along the minus strand of NZ_JBHUGH010000009.1, from coordinate 241,795 downwards.
TGTTGTCACAGCGCGAATTCCCCCCTACCTTCCTTCAGAACATAGCGTCGCCGCACTGGGGGGGAAAGCGACGATTTCCCGGATACGTCCGGCAGGAGCGCGAAAAAATGAAGCACATGGCCACCTACGACCTCATGGAAACGGCCCGCAACACCAACGAATGGCTGGGGGCGACGGCGCGGGCCTATGCGGCCTATCCCTGGTGGGGCATGATGCCTCATCCGGCGTTCAACGTGATGGATGCCTGGGGGCGGGTGACGGAACGCGCCTTTGCGCGGATGGTGGTCAAGCCGGACTGGGGCATCCACTCGGTCGTGGGCGCGGACGGGCGCGATCATCTCGTGTCCTGCGAGACCGTGTTGCGGCGCGACTTCGGCAATCTGGTGCATTTCTCGGCCACCGGGCGTGGGCCGCTGGCGCGCAAGGTTCTGGTCGTGGCGCCCATGTCGGGCCATTACGCCACCTTGCTGCGCCCCACGATCGCGAGCCTTCTGCCCGACTGCGATATCTATGTAACCGACTGGCACAATGCGCGCGACATCCCGGTCTCGGCCGGCAAGTTCGATATCGAGGACTACACCCTTTATGTGGCCGAGTTCATGCGCCGTCTGGGGCCGGATACGCATGTGGTCGCGGTGTGCCAGCCCGTTCCGCTGGTGCTTGCGGCTGCGGCCTGGCTGGCGGCGGAAAGCCCCGGTGCGCAGCCGCGCAGCCTGATCCTGATGGGCGGACCGGTCGACCCCGATGCCGCCGCGACCGAGGTGACCGATTTCGGCCGTCGCGTCACGATGGGCCAGCTGGAACAGACGGCGATCCAGCGCGTGGGCTTCAAATATGCGGGCGTCGGGCGGCTGGTCTATCCGGGCCTTCTGCAACTCGCCTCGTTCATCTCGATGAACCTCGAACGGCACGGCACCGCGTTCTTTGAACAGATCATGCGCACGGCAAAGGGTGAGGCCGGCGATAATGACAAGCATAACCGCTTCTACGACGAATACCTTGCCGTGATGGACATGACCGCCGAGTTCTACCTTTCGACGGTCGAACGGATCTTCAAGAACCGCGAAATCGCACGGAACGCCTTTACGATTGCCGGGACGCATGTGGATATCTCGCGCATTACCGATACGGCGGTGATGGTGGTCGAGGGCGCCGAAGACGATATCAGCGCGCCCGGTCAGTGCCTTGCCGCGCTCGACCTGCTGACGGGCCTGCCCGATGAAAAGAAGGCCGCGCATCTGGAGCCGGGCGCGGGCCATTACGGTATTTTCGCGGGGCGCAGCTGGCGCAACAACATCCGCCCGTTGGTGCTGAACTTCATCGACCGCAACGCCGCAAGCGCAGAGACGGAACCGGCGCCGCGCAAGGCAAAGATCGCGCTGGCCGCCTCGCAGACTGCGAACTGAAGCCGCGGCCGCCGGTCAGATGCGGCCGAGAACTTCGGTAACGGCCGCTTCGATCAGGCGCAGGCAGTCGGGTGACGAAAACCGATGGTCCGCCCCCTTGACCAGCGTCAGCCGGATATCGTCGCCCGACGCGTGATCCAGCAGCCGCAGCGCGACCGAGGGCGGGACGTCTACATCCGCCGTCGCCTGAAGGAAACGCACAGGAAACGGCAGCGGCAGTTGGCTGCGCAGCACCAGATTGTCGCGCCCTTCCTCGATCAGGCGGCGCGTGATGATATAGGGCTCGTCGGAGTAGTCCGAAGGAAGCGCGACCTGCCCTTCCTCCAGCAGCGCCTTGCGCTGGCCCGCATCGAACCCTCCCCACATGCTGTCTTCGGTGAAATCGGGCGCGGCGGCGATGCCCACCACCCCCGCTACGCGGTCCGGTATGCGTTGCGTCAGCAGAAGCGAAATCCAGCCGCCCATGCTCGACCCGACCAGAACCTGCGGCCCCGTGGTCAGCGCCTCGACCGCCGCCTGCGCATCTGCGGCCCAGTCGCCGATGGCCCCGTCCAGAAACGCGCCGGAGGACTGCCCATGCCCGGAATAATCGAAACGCAGGAACGCCCGCCCCTGCCCGCGCGCCCAGTTTTCCAGATGCAGCGCCTTGGTGCCCTGCATGTCCGACCGGAACCCGCCCAGAAAGACCACCCCCGGCCCCTGCCCCTCGGTGCGGACATAGGCGATCCGCCGTCCGGTGGCTGTCGTCAGGTATTGCGTTCCGGTGTTGCTCTCGGTCATGAACCTCTCCTTGATCTCGGGCAGAGTGCAACGCCCGCCGCCCGACTGCAACCTGCCCTTGACTTGGGATCACGCCGCGCTCATTCAGGGGCCGACAAACCCGCAACCGGGCGTTCCGTGGGCGCCAAAATGACGAGGATGCCGATATGGCCCAGATCTCCCTTACCTTTCCCGATGGCAATTCGCGCAGCTATGATGCCGGCGTGACCGCAGCCGAGGTCGCCGAGAGCATCTCCAAATCGCTTGCGAAGAAGGCGATCTCGGCCACGGTGAACGGCCGCCATCATGACCTGCAATGGCCGATCGAGACGGACGCGACGATCGCCATTCACAGCCTGCAGGACGAAGGCCCGGCGCTGGAACTCATCCGCCACGATCTGGCCCATATCATGGCCCGCGCCGTGCAGGAGCTTTGGCCGGATGTGAAGGTAACCATCGGCCCGGTCATCAAGGACGGCTGGTATTACGATTTCGACCGTGTCGAACCCTTCACCCCCGAAGATCTCGGCGCCATCGAGAAGAAGATGAAGGAAATCATCAACCTGCGCGACCCCGTCCGGACCGAGGTCTGGGACCGCGCGCGGGCCATCGCGCATTACGAGGCGGCGGGCGAACCCTTCAAGGTCGAGTTGATCGAGGCAATTCCCGGCGACCAGCCGATCCGCATGTATTGGCACGGGTCCTGGCAGGACCTCTGCCGCGGGCCGCATCTGCAGCATACGGGCCAGGTGCCCGCGGACGGCTTCAAGCTGATGAACGTGGCCGGCGCCTATTGGCGCGGGGACAGCCGCAACAAGCAGCTTCAGCGCATCTATGGCGTGGCCTTCCGCAACCGCGACGACCTCAAGGCGCATCTGACGATGCTGGAAGAGGCGGCAAAACGCGACCATCGCCGGCTGGGGCGGGAAATGGACCTTTTCCACATGCAGGAAGAGGCGCCCGGCCAGGTCTTCTGGCATCCGAATGGCTGGCGCATCTACACGACGTTGCAGGATTACATGCGCCGTCGCCAGACCGAGGGCGGCTATGTCGAGGTCAACACCCCGCAGGTCGTCGACCGCAAGCTGTGGGAGGCGTCGGGCCACTGGGAAAAATACCAGGAGAACATGTTCATCGTCGAGGTCGATGAGGAACATGCAAGGGAAAAGGCAGTCAACGCGCTCAAGCCGATGAACTGCCCCTGCCATGTGCAGATATTCAACGTGGGGCTGAAATCCTATCGTGACCTGCCGTTGCGGATGGCGGAATTCGGGTCCTGCAACCGGTATGAGCCGTCAGGCGCGCTGCACGGCATCATGCGCGTGCGCGGCTTTACCCAGGACGACGCGCATATCTTTTGCCGCGAGGACCAGATCGAGGCGGAAACGAAACGGTTCATCGACTTTCTTTCGGCAATCTATCGCGATCTCGGGTTCGAGAAGTTCCGCATCAAGTTCTCCGACCGCCCGGAGACCCGCGCGGGCTCGGACGATGTGTGGGACAAGGCCGAGGGCGCGCTGAAATCCGCGACCGATGCCGCCGGCTACAGCTATGAAATCAACCCGGGCGAGGGCGCCTTCTATGGGCCCAAGCTGGAGTTTGTGCTGACCGACGCCATCGGGCGCGACTGGCAATGCGGCACCCTGCAGGTGGACTTCGTCCTGCCGGAACGGCTCAACGCGAATTATGTCGGCGAGGACGGGGCAAAGCACCGCCCCGTGATGCTGCATCGCGCGGTGCTCGGGTCGTTCGAGCGGTTCATCGGCATCCTGATCGAGAACTTCTCGGGCCGCCTGCCCTTCTGGCTTGCGCCGCGGCAGGTCGTGGTCGCCTCGATCGTGTCGGATGCGGATGATTATGTGCGCGAGGTGGTTGCCGCCCTGCAAAAGGCCGGTGTCCGCGCCGAGGCGGACCTGCGCAACGAAAAGATCAACTACAAGGTGCGCGAACACTCGCTGGGCAAGGTGCCTGTCCTGCTTGCGGTCGGCATGAAAGAGGTCGAGGAGCGGACGGTCTCCGTCCGTCGTCTTGGGGATAATCGCACCGAGACGGCCGCGCTGGACGCAATTGTCCCGGAACTCGGTGCCGAGGCACTGCCCCCCGACCGGCGCGCATAAGGGCTTTCCGGCCATCCTCTGCCCTCGTTTTCGGCGGCCTGATCGTCTGCGTGGCAAAGCCGCAAGCCTTGCCGGGCAGGCGTTTGCGTTACACAGTTGTCGCTTGATTTTTTACAAGGATTGGTAATCCTTTTTTCGTGAAGACAGACTTTCTTGACGACCGCCTCCTGGACTCTCAGGCAGCCGGAGCAGTGCAAGACCCTGGCTGAGCGACCCGGTGGCAATACCGCACCGGTGAACATCGAGAGGAGAGCGGACATGCCGACCGGCACCGTGAAATGGTTCAACACGACAAAGGGTTACGGCTTTATCGCGCCGGACACCGGCGGCAAGGATGTGTTCGTGCACATCTCTGCGGTCGAGCGTGCCGGACTGAAGGGCCTGAACGACAACCAGAAGATCGCATATGAGCTTCAGTCGGGTCGCGATGGCCGCGAATCGGCTGGCGATCTCAAGCTGCTCTGACGCGGCCTGGCGGCCCGCCGCCTGCGGGCCGCATCACGCCAGAAGCGCCGCCTGAACGTCCTTTCCCCAACCGAGAAACAGCTCCTCGCCGCGCGCGATCACCGGGCGTTTCATGAGCGTTGGGTGTGCGCCCAGCAACTCGGCCGTGGGCCGGGCACGTTCCGCCTCCGGCAGATTGCGCCATGTGGTCGAGGCACGATTGACGATCCGGTCGCCGAATTGCGCCTCCAACCGTAAGATTTCCGCCGCCGACAGGGGTTCTGCGCGCACATCACGGAAGGTGACATCCTGCCCCGCATCCTCAAGCGCGCGACGCGCCTTGCGGCAGGTGTCACAGGTGGCAATTCCGAACAGCGTGAGGCCGCTCACTCCGGCGCCCCCAGCATCTCCTGGAACTCCCGCCATTCGCCCTTGCTCATGCCCGAGCTTTCCTGCGTCACCGTCTCACCCCGGATCATCCGGCGCAGGCAGTCGAGCCCGCGGGCAGATACCGTCGCGCCGCCCAGGCGGTAATCCTCGAACGCGCCATAGGCGGCGGGAACCCAGTCCGCCACCACCCGGGCGATTGCCTCGGCATAGACCCGGATTTCATATTGCGCATGAGCATCGGCCCGCAACCGCAGGAAATGAAACAGGTTGTGCAGGTCGGTCTTCCAATACCACTGGGTGTAGATATTCGCCGGCAGGTTCATCCGGGCCAGTTCCCGCGCAAGGCCCTTTTGCCCCTCCTGGCTCAGCATTTCCTCATAATGATCATAGCTGCGCGCGGCGTCGGCTTTCAGCACCTCGAGCACACGCGCGGCCTCACCGCCTTCCAGAACCTCGCCCCGGCCCTGATTGTTCACGCGGCTCTGTGCCGCCAGATGTTCGGGCGCGGGGATGTAGAACTCGCGGTCCATGATCGAATAGCGCGCCGAATACTCGTTCACATTGGCGGTGCGATGCCGGATCCACTGCCGCGCGACGAAGATCGGCAGCTTCACATGCAGCTTGATTTCGCACATCTCGAAAGGGGTCGAGTGCCAGTGCCGCATCAGATAGCGGATCAGCCCCGCATCGTCCCGCGCCGCCCGCGTGCCTGCCCCATAGCTCACCCGAGCGGCCTGCACGATGGCCGCGTCGTCGCCCATGTAATCCACGACGCGGATAAAGCCGTGGTCCAGAACCTCATGCGCCTTGTAAAGATGGGCCTCCATCCCCTCGCTCACCGCGCGCAGGGTCTGGCGGGGAGTGGCGCGGGCGGCCTCGATCTCGGCGATCTGGTCTGGCGAGAGCGGCATGAAACCTCCGGTACGGCTGAAAACGCGTTTTGAAAACCTGCGCAAGGGCTACGCGATCTTTGGACGGAAGCCAACTACATCTGGCCGCGCCTGGGGCATTGCAAAGAATTTTGCGCCCCTGCTTGCCGGCAGGGCTGGTCAGACGGGCCAAAGCGCCTATGATTTTTCTGCAACGCAAGGGAGAATGACTTGAAGATCCGCTATCTCCACACAATGGTCCGCGTGCTGGACCTCGACCGCTCCATCGCCTTCTACCGCCTGCTCGGCCTGACCGAAAAGCGGCGGATAGAGAATGAACAGGGGCGCTTTACGCTCGTGTTCCTTGCTCCGCCGGAACAGCAGGAATGCCCGGTCGAGCTGACCTATAACTGGGACGGCGACGATGGCCTGCCCTCGGACAGCCGCCATTTCGGCCATCTCGCCTATGAGGTCGAGGATATCTATGCCATGTGCCAGCACCTCATGGACAATGGCGTGACGATCAATCGCCCGCCCCGGGACGGCCGCATGGCCTTCGTGCGCAGCCCCGACAACGTTTCCATCGAGATCCTGCAGATGGGGGACGCCCTGCCCCCGGCAGAACCCTGGGCCAGCATGCCCAACACGGGGCATTGGTAGGCGCGCGCCCCCTTTTCCTTCTGGCAGGGCTGGTTTCAGCCAGTCCCGCCGCTGCGGCCTGCCGACAGGCGCTTATCCTCGCCCTTGACGTGTCGGCCTCGGTCGATGCGCAGGAATACCGGCTTCAGACTGACGGGTTGGCGCAGGCCCTGATCGCGCCCGCCGTGACCGAGGCGTTTCTTTCCCTGCCCGAGGCACCGGTCGCGCTGGCCATATTCGAATGGAGCGGGCAGAATTTTCAGGAAACGGTGCAGCCCTGGACGATGATCGAGAGCGAGGACGATCTGGCCGCGCTTTCGGCGCTTTTGCACGGACGTCCCCGCAGCCCCGGCCATGGGACCACCGCAATCGGGGCGGCGATGGGCTATGCGGCGGGTCTTTTCGCCGAAGGTCCTGCCTGTGCGCGGATGGTGCTCGATATCTCGGGTGACGGGGAAAACAACGACGGTCCCTCACCGGGCGAACGCCGGGACCGGCCCGATCTGGCGGGGGTGACGATCAACGGCCTTGCGATCGTCAGCGAGCTTTCCGCCGAAGAAGAGCGCCTGACCCCAAGCGGCGGGCGGCTGGTCGATTATTATACCAACCATGTCATCAAGGGCGCGGATGCGTTTGTAGAGATCGCCCGCGACTTCTCGGATTTCGAGACGGCGATGATCCGGAAGCTCTTGCGGGAGCTTGAGACGATCATGGTCGGCGAGGCCGCCGTGCCGCGCCAAGCCGTGCCGCCCCCGCCGTACCGTCAGTAGATGAACCGGATCTGGTCCGCCCAGTAGCGTTCCAGCTTGCGCAGCCGGCGGGCCATCGCCTCCGGTCCCTCTTCCCCCAGAGTGAGGTTTTTCTGGAGCGCCATGGCATGACGTTCGAAAAGCGTGCCGACGATCTTCCGCACCTCCTGCCCGCGGGGGGTCAGCCTGACCCGCACTGACCGCCGGTCGATGGCGCAGCGCTGGTGGTGCATGTAGCCGAGTTCCACCAGCTTCTTCAGGTTGTAGGAGACATTGGAGCCCTGATAGTAGCCACGGCTTTTCAGCTCGCCCGCCGTGACCTCATTCTCGGCGATATTGAAGAGGAGCAGCGCCTGCACCGCGTTGATTTCCAGAAGGCCCAGACGCTCGAACTCATCCTTGATGACATCGAGCAGCAGGCGGTGCAGCCGTTCCACGAGCGAGAGCAGATCGAGATATTCCGCCATGAAGGTGGCGGGCTCTGCCTGCGGCAGCGGTGCATGGATGCTCATCCCCGGTCTCCGTTTCGTTGATCCGGGGCTCAATCTGCGGCGAAAAGACCAATTTTCTGTTAATCGCGCCGAGTTTCCGCTGGAACCTCCCCGACCTCCGGCGAAAGACGGCCGCGCGCGTGATCCCCGATCTGCGACAAGAGCGGCCCAAGGGCCTCCGGCGCCGGGCGCGCGCCTGTGACCCAAAGGTAAAGATCCTGGTCGTTTTCCTCCAGCAGCAGGTCAAAGAGGTCGAGCTCGGCGCCCGACATTCCGGCCAGCCGCGCGTCCGCGTAGGGGCCGAGGATCAGGTCCATCTCCTTGGTGCCGCGGCGCCAGGCCCGCATCCGCATCCGCTTCAGCCGCGCCTCGGATGCCGGGATCATGCGCCCGCGCCTTTCAGAAGACCGCGCAGCCCCTTCTCGATGCGTCCGATACGGTCCGCAAGGGCGCTCGTCTCGGCCCGCAGCTGCCGCAGTTCGGCCATGAGGCGCGCGGCATCCGCGGGCAGCGCCGTTGCCTCGGCACCCGGCGGGTCCACCCCGTCGCCGCGCCCGGTCAAAAGCCACATCACCGAAACGCTGAGCATCCCGGCCAGCATCTGAAGCTTGTTCGCGCGCGGTTCGGCGACGTCGTCTTCCCAGGCGATCACGGTCTTGAGCTTGACGCCCAGCCGACGCGACAGTTCATCCTGCGAGAGGTTGGCTGCCTCGCGCGCGGCGGCAAGCCTGTCGCCGAAGGTCGCGGCCTCTTCGCTGAACCAGTTCTCGGTGATGTCGTCGGGGCTTTCGTCTGTCACGTGCCGTTCCTTCTGCAAATTCCCTTGAACGCCTCTGGCGCCGACCCTATGACATGGGTCCGGCAAGTTCAAACCGGAGTTCCCCAAATGCCCTTTCTGTCCGACACGCTGGCCCGGGTCAAACCCTCGCCGAGCATCGCTGTCACCAACAAGGCGCGCGAGCTTAAGGCCGCCGGGAAGGACGTGATCGGCCTTGGCGCGGGCGAACCGGATTTCGACACGCCGCAGAACATCAAGGACGCGGCCAAGCGGGCAATCGACGAGGGCAAGACGAAATACACCGCCGTCGATGGCATCCCCGAGCTGAAACAGGCGATCTGCGACAAGTTCCGGCGCGAGAACGGGCTGAGCTACAAGCCCTCGCAGGTCACGGTGGGGACGGGCGGCAAGCAGGTTCTCTATAACGTGCTGGTCGCGACGCTGAATGCCGGGGACGAGGTGATCATTCCGGCGCCCTACTGGGTGTCCTATCCGGACATGGTGCTTCTGGCGGGGGGGGAGCCGGTGGTGGTCGAATGCCCCATCGAGACGAATTTCAAGCTGACGCCCGCGCAGCTCGAGGCCGCGATCACGCCACAGACCAAATGGTTCATCTTCAACTCGCCCTCGAACCCGACCGGTGCGGGCTACACCTGGGATGAGCTCAAGGGCCTGACCGATGTGCTGATGCGTCATCCGCATGTCTGGGTGCTGACCGACGACATGTATGAACATCTCGTCTATGGCGATTTCGAGTTCTGCACCCCCGCGCAGGTCGAGCCCGGGCTGTACGACCGCACGATCACCTGCAACGGCGTCTCCAAGGCTTATGCGATGACGGGCTGGCGGATCGGCTATGCGGCGGGGCCGGAAACCCTCATCAAGGCGGTGGGCACGGTCCAGTCGCAGACGACGTCGAACCCCTGTTCGATAAGCCAATGGGCGGCGCTCGAGGCACTGACCGGTCCGCAGGATTATATCGCTGAAAGCCGTGCGGCGTTCCAGCGCCGGCGCGATCTGGTCGTATCGATGCTGAACGAGGCGCCGGGCATCGACTGCCCCACCCCCGAAGGTGCGTTCTACGTCTATCCGAACATCGCCGGCTGCATCGGCAAGACCAGCGCGTCCGGCGCGGTGATTTCCGATGACGAGGCCTTTGCGACCGCCCTGCTGGAAGAAACCGGCGTGGCGGTGGTCTTTGGCGCGGCGTTCGGCCTCTCGCCCAACTTCCGCATCAGCTACGCCACCTCGGACGAGGTTCTGGCCGAGGCCTGCCGCCGCATCCAGACCTTCTGCGCCGGCCTGCGCTGAAGGGGTTTCACGCGACCCCGTTCGGTCCGGTCCGGGCGGGGTCCTGCCGCAGGAAGTGCCACAGCCGGAGGCTGAGCATCACGGCGGCCGCGACCAGTCCGATCACCAGACCGCCCCAGATGCCGACCCCGCCAAAGCCCAGCGTGAAGCCGAGGACATAGCTCGCCGGGATGCCGATCAGCCAGTAGCTGACCGAGGCCATGATCATCGGCACCCGCGTGTCCTGCAAGCCGCGCAGAAGGCCCAGCACCATCACCTGCCCCGCATCGGCGAACTGAAACAGCGCCGACATCACCAAAAGCGCCGTACCGATCGCGATAATCGCGGCGCGCTGCGGTTCGTCCGGCGACAGGAACAGGCTGATGATGAACTCGGGCAGCGTAAGGTAGATCACGATCACCACGATCCCCACCGCGAGCGACAGAAGGATCGCCGCCGCCGCCGCCCGCCGCAGATGCGGCATGTCGCCTTCGCCATGGGCGCGGCCGGCGCGCACCGTCGCGGCGTTCGAAAGGCCCAGATGCACCATGAAGGTCAGCGCCGAGATTTCGAGCGCGATCCCGTGTGCGGCAAGCTCCTGCGTGCCGACCCAGCCCATCATGATGGCCGAGGCGGTGAACAGGCCGCTTTCCGCCAGCCCGGTCAGGCCAATGGGCCAGCCCAGCCGGAAGACGCGGCCAAAGGCGGGCCAGTCGGGGCGCCACATCCGCTGGAACAGCGCGTATTGGCGCAGCGCGGGCAGCCGGTGCGCATAGTTGGCCAGCACGATCAGCGTCGCCATCTGCACCACCACCGATGCGATGGCGGCACCCTGCAACCCAAGCTCGGGCGCGCCCCAGTTGCCGAAGATCAGCGCCCAGTTCACCACGATGTTCAGCCCCACCGCCGCCACCGTGGTCCAAAGCACGGCCTGCGTACGTTCCAGTGCGGCAAGGTAGCTTTTGAGCACCATGACCAGCAGCGCCGGGATCATTCCCAGCCCCGCGATGCGCAGATAACCCTGGGCAAGCTCGGCGATGTCCGGCGCCTGACCCAGCGCGCGCAGCAGCCCGCCCGACCACCACATTGCCGGATAGGTGCAAATTCCGAAGAGGACCGACAACCACAGCCCCATCCGGGCGACGCGGCGGACCTCGGTCGGCTGACCCGCGCCGATCGCCCCCGCGACCATCGGCATGACCGCGAGCGCAAATCCCGAGCCGAGGATGAAGATCGAAAAGAAGGTCGAAGCCGCGAGAACGACCGCCGCAAGCGCCGGGACGGAATACCAGCCAAGCATCACCGTGTCGGTGACATGCAGACCGAACTGCGCGATGTTGCTGCCGATCAGCGGCAGCCCCAGTGCGAGCGTGGCCCGGAAATGGGAGGAATAGGACTGCTGCGTCATCATGCCGCTGCCTTAGCCGGGCGCGCCTGTCGCGGCAAGGCTCGGCACGCGCGGGATCAGAGCGTGCGCAGCAAGAGTGCCCCGGCGGCCACAGCGACCGTGGCCCCGGCGGCAAGTTCCAGCAGCGGAAAGGCCGCGCGCAGACGCCCCGCCCGGTCCATCCATTGCAGCGCCCCGTCCCGCGCCAGAACCGCGAGCCCCGCGACCGCCAGCGTCACCGTCGCGGTGCCCAGCCCCATGACATAGGCGCCTGCGATCCCGGCCCCCTCCAGACCCATCCGCCAGGTGAGGATCAGGAGAAAGAGCGCCCCGGTGCAGGGCCGCAACGCGATCCCCGCGATCAGCGCCGCACCGTCGCGCCAGCCGCGCAGGGCCTCGACCTCTTGCATCGTGGGGCCGTGGCGATGGCCGCAGGTTTCGCAGTGGCCGTCATCATGGTGGTGATGGCCGTGGTCGTGTCCGTGAACCTGATTGTGGCTATGGTGGCCGTGGCCCGCGTGGGAATGACCGCGGCCATGGGCCAGAGGCGTCGCGGACCGCAGCCGGACCAGCCCGCGCGCCCCGCGCCAGGCAAGCCACATCCCGATTGCCGCCACCGCCGCATAGCCAAGCGCGGTCATCGGACCCTCGGCCGTGCCCACCAGCTGTTCGCGCGTCCAGCCAAGGATTGCCACGCCGCCATAGACCAGAACCACCGCCGTCGTCGCCTGTGCAAGGCTCGACAGCAGCGCGATGATCAGCATCGGACCCAGCCGCTGGCGGCTCGCCACCCCGTAGCCGCCGATCAGCATCTTGCCATGGCCCGGCCCCACGGCATGAAAGAATCCGTAGGCGAAACAGAGCGACATCAGGGCCATCAGCGCCCCGGTTTCCCCCGCCCGGAGGCTGCGCAGCCCGTCGGCCATCGCATTCTGGAACTGGCGCTGCCATTCCGCGGCCCGGGAGGCGAGCGGGTCGAACGCCCCCGTGGCCCATAAAAGGACCGCCGCCAGCCCGAGAGCCAGCGCAAGGGTCGGGATCACGCGCCGCATGTCAGCCGGATTTCATCGGCAAAGGCGGCGCCGACGGCGGGAAAATCCTCCAGCTCGTCATAGCCGGGCTGGGCGAGCATCTCTGCCAGCGCGGATTCGAGGATCTCGCTCGCGGCGCTGAAATCGGGCTCGAAGATGCGGGCGTCGCAATCGGTGCGCCCCTCGATCACCGGGTCGATGGCGATGGTATAGGCGGTGTAGTAGGTCGGGTCATAGGCTTGCAGGATCACCGGTTCCGGCCCCGGCTCCACCCGTTCCTGCAGGGCACGGATATGGGTCGAGATGATGCGCCCGTCCTGCACATCCGCCGTCCAGTCCATCGGGCCGGACAGGGCCAGCGCACGTTCCCCCTGGAGCAGGTAGAGGTCGCCCTCATACCCCTCGATCCAGTCCATGTCGAAACCTGCCAGCGTCGCACGCTCTTCCTCGGTCACGGTGCCGGTGAAGTCGGGATCAAGCCCCATCTCTTCCAGCAGCAGCATCGAGTAGAACGCATCATAGACCCAGACCACCCGGATGGCGGCCAGGCGGCCCTCATCGTCGAACTGCATCTGAAGGCCGGTGTCGATATAGATATGCGGATGCGCGACCGCAGGGGCCGAGATCAGCACCGACAGCCCGACGCAAAAGAAACCCACGGCCCGCTGCAAGACGCGCAATTCATCCCCTCCTGACGCTTTCGCCTGAATAGAACCTATGGCGCCCGCCCTCAAGTCCGGCCCGATCAGCAAGCGGTGATCGGCGATCAGCCGCGCAGGATCAGCGCCAGACCCGCCGCCATCAGGCCAAGCCCCCCGACCCGCATCAGGCTGAGCGGCTTCATCACCGCGCCGAACAGGCCGAAATGGTCGATGACCGCGGCCGAGATCATCTGTCCGATCAGCACGAAGAAGATCGCGTTTCCCACCCCGAACCGCGGCGCGATCCATGTGACGGCCAGCACGTAGAAGGCGACGAAAAGGCCCGCGAACCAAAGATGCCGGGGCTGCGCGGGGATCGCCGCCAGCGCCCGGGTGCTGCCGGTCAGCACCATCACGAGGGTCGCACCCAGAAAGGCCACGGCAAAAAGCAGGCTTGCCGCAGCGGCCGGGGCACCGATGCGCCCGCCGAGCTGCGCGTTCAGCGCCGCCAGCAGCGGGATGCCTATTCCTGCGGCCAGCATGATGATGGCGTAGCGGATTGTTTCGGCCATGTGGATCGTCCCCCTGCCCCCGGGTCGCGGCGCTGCCGCTGTCTTAGCATCTGGTGATGCGCGCGAAAGGAGATTTTCGGTCTTTTCTTTTCAGGTCCGGCGCGTATAGTCCCCGCCATGGCACGGTTCGCGCATATCATCGCATCCAACGGGGCAATTCTGCCCCTGAACCGCCGTGGCCTCCTTCTCCTTAGCTGCCTCTGAGCGTGCCTTTGGGCGCGACCGCTCGGAGGTGACCAGCGCCCGGACCCAGAGCCAAGGAAGAAGCGAGAATTACCATGACGAACACCATCCCCGAACAGGATCAGGTCCTGATCTTCGACACCACCCTGCGCGACGGCGAACAATCGCCCGGTGCCACGATGACCCATCAGGAAAAGCTGGAGATCGCGGCGCTTCTGGATGAAATGGGCGTCGATATCATCGAGGCGGGCTTTCCCATCGCCTCCGAAGGGGATTTCGCCGCCGTTTCCGCGATTGCGCAGCAGACGCAGCGCGCCTCGATCTGCGGGCTGGCGCGTGCGTCCTTCGGTGATATCGACCGCGCGTGGGAAGCGGTGAAACACGCACGCCGCCCCCGCATCCACACCTTCATCGGCACCTCGCCCCTGCATCGCGACATCACCAAGCTGTCGCAGGACGACATGGCCGAAAAGATCCACGCGACCGTCAGCCATGCCCGCAACCTCTGCGCCGATGTGCAATGGTCGCCGATGGACGCGACACGGACGGAACACGACTACCTGTGCCGCGTGGTCGAAATCGCGATCAAGGCCGGGGCGAGCACGATCAACATTCCCGATACGGTCGGCTACACCGCCCCGCGCGAAAGCGCCGATCTGATCCGGATGCTGCTGGAACGTGTGCCGGGCGCCGACAGCATCGTCTTTGCGACCCATTGCCATAACGACCTGGGCATGGCGACGGCCAACTCGCTGGCGGCGGTCGAGGCCGGGGCGCGGCAGATCGAATGCACGATCAACGGCCTTGGGGAACGCGCCGGCAACACCGCGCTGGAAGAGGTGGTGATGGCGCTCAAGGTGCGCAACGACATCATGCCCTACCGCACCGGCATCGACACCACACGCATCATGAACATCAGCCGCAAGGTCGCGACCGTTTCCGGCTTTCCGGTCCAGTTCAACAAGGCGATCGTGGGCAAGAACGCCTTTCTGCACGAAAGCGGCATCCATCAGGACGGCGTGCTGAAAAACGCCGAGACGTTCGAGATCATGCGCCCGGCGGATATCGGGCTCAATGAGACGAACATCGTCATGGGCAAGCATTCCGGCCGGGCGGCGCTGCGCACCAAGCTGCGCGACCTGGGCTATGAACTGGCGGACAATCAGCTCAACGACGTGTTCGTGCGGTTCAAGGCGCTCGCCGACCGCAAGAAAGAGGTCTATGACGACGACCTGATCGCGCTGATGCAGGACAGCACGACCCATGCCGAGCACGATTTCATCCAGGTGCGTCGCCTGCGGGTGATCTGCGGTACCGACGGCCCGCAAGAGGCCGAGCTGACGCTGAGCATCGACGGCGAGGAGAAATCCATCGACGCGACCGGCGACGGCCCCATCGACGCGGCATTCAACGCGGTCA
Organism: Halodurantibacterium flavum; assembly: GCF_042681825.1. Classification (NCBI taxonomy): domain Bacteria; kingdom Pseudomonadati; phylum Pseudomonadota; class Alphaproteobacteria; order Rhodobacterales; family Paracoccaceae; genus Halodurantibacterium; species Halodurantibacterium flavum. Next base: position 226,630 of record NZ_JBHUGH010000009.1, on the reverse strand, counting down.
AGATGCTCTTCCCGCACAAGGCGCGGCTGCAGCTTTATCAGGTTCACGCGGTGACCGAAGGCACGGATGCGCAGGCCACGGTTTCCGTCCGGATGGAAGAGGACGGCAAGATCGTCACGGGCCAGTCGGCGGATACCGATACGGTGGTCGCCAGCGTCAAGGCCTATGTCAACGCGCTCAACAAGCTGCTGACGCGGCGGCAAAAGACCAAACCGGCGGCGGAAACGCGCAGCGCCTGAGGCCGCAACTCCCCTGGCGCACGCCTGCCGGGCAGGCTGCGGCAGAAATGCGCTGAATGGAAATGATGCGGGCCTTTGCGGCCCGCAACCTTTTCCCTATAAGAGCCGGAGGCCCGCGTCCGAGAGTCGCGGGCCATCCAGTTAGAGGCACAATCGGAAAGTCGGCAGGATGGTAGGGTTTGGTGGTCTGTTTTCGTCTGACATGGCGATCGACCTGGGAACGGCGAATACGCTCGTCTATGTAAAAGGCAGGGGCATCATCCTGAACGAGCCTTCGGTCGTCGCCTATCACGTCAAGGACGGCCGCAAGCAGGTGCTCGCGGTGGGTGAGGATGCCAAGCTCATGCTCGGGCGGACGCCGGGCAGCATTCAGGCGATCCGGCCCATGCGCGACGGCGTGATCGCCGATTTCGACGTGGCCGAGGAAATGATCAAGCATTTCATCCGCAAGGTGCACCGGCGCACGACCTTTTCGAAACCCAAGATCATCGTCTGCGTGCCGCATGGGGCGACGCCCGTGGAAAAGCGCGCGATCCGTCAGTCGGTGCTGTCGGCGGGCGCACGCCGCGCCGGGCTGATCGCCGAACCGATTGCCGCGGCCATCGGCGCGGGGATGCCCATCACCGACCCTACGGGGAACATGGTTGTGGATATCGGCGGCGGCACGACCGAGGTCGCGGTGCTCTCGCTCGGGGATATCGTCTATGCGCGGTCGGTCCGCGTGGGCGGCGACCGGATGGACGAGGGCATCATCAGCTACCTGCGCCGCCAGCAGAACCTCCTGATCGGTGAGGCGACGGCGGAACGCATCAAGACCTCGATCGGCACGGCACGGATGCCCGATGACGGGCGCGGCGCTAGCCTTGTGATCCGCGGTCGCGACCTGATCAACGGGGTTCCCAAGGAAATCGAGATCAGTCAGGCCCAGGTGGCCGAGGCGCTGGCCGAACCCGTGCAGCAGATCTGCGAGGCGGTGATGATGGCGCTGGAGGCGACGCCACCCGACCTTGCCGCCGATATCGTGGACCGTGGCGTGATGCTGACCGGGGGCGGCGCGCTTCTGGGCGATCTGGACCTTGCGTTGCGCGAACAGACCGGCCTCGCGATCTCGGTCGCCGACGAGACACTGAATTGTGTTGCGCTCGGCACCGGCAAGGCGCTGGAATACGAAAAACAACTGCGGCATGTGATAGACTACGACAGTTGACGACCCGTGGCTGCAAGCGCGCCACGCGATGAGGGGCTGCTGTGGCAAGCGACCGTATAGCGCATGATCAATATGTCCGTCCCGTCAGGCGTATCCTGATCGGGGCGCTCGCGCTTGCGCTGCTGGCGCTCTTCCTGATCTGGCGGATCGACAATCCGCGGGTCGAGAGTTTCCGCGCGGCCCTTGTCGACCGGATCGTGCCCAACATGGAATGGGCGATGGCGCCCGTCACCCGCGCCTATGGGCTGGTCGAGAATCTGCGCGCCTATGCCCGCATCCACGAACAGAACCAGGAACTGCGGCGCGAACTGCAGCAGATGCGCGCCTGGCGCGAAGCCGCGCTGCAACTGGAACAGAAGAACGCCAAGCTGCTCGATCTGAACAATGTCCGGCTCGACCCGCGCCTGACCCATGTAACCGGGGTGGTGCTGGCCGACAGCGGATCGCCCTTCCGGCAGTCGGTCCTGCTGAACGTGGGGGCGCGCGACGGCATCCGCGACGGCTGGGCCACGATGGACGGGCTGGGTCTGGTCGGGCGGATTTCCGGGGTCGGGAATACCTCGTCCCGGGTGGTGCTGCTGACCGATTCCGCAAGCCGTATCCCGGTGACGATCCAGCCCTCGGGGCAGCGGGCGCTGCTTTCGGGCGATAACAGCGCGGCGCCGGTGCTCGAATTCCTCGAGAAACCGGAACTGGTCCGGCCCGGCGACCGGATCGTATCCTCGGGCGATGGCGGGATGTTCCCGTCGGGGCTGTTGGTGGGCCAGGTCGCGCAGGGCACAGACCGGCGGCTGCGGGCGCGTCTTGCGGCGGATTACGAACGGCTCGAATTCCTGCGCGTTCTCCGCAGCCCGGGGATCGAGCGGATCGAGGACCCGGGAACGCTGGTCGCGCCGCCCCTTCTCGGCACGCTTCCCTTTCCCTTCCCGGACGCGAACAACAGCGCCGCCGGCAGCGGGGACATCGCCGATGGTTGATCCGCTTGTTGCGCGCCGCTGGTCCTATCGGGGGCTTTATCTCCTGCTTGCGCTGACGGTCTTTTTCTTCAAGCTCTTGCCGGTGACGCCCATGCCGCGCGGGGTTCCAGGCCCAGACCTGATGCTCTGCCTCACCTTCGTCTGGGTGCTGCGGCGTCCGGATTTCCTGCCGGCGCTCTTCATCGCGGCGGTCTACCTGCTGGAAGACCTCTTGTTCCTGCGCCCGCCGGGGCTTTGGGCGGTGATCGTCCTGCTGGCCTGCGAATTCCTGCGCGGGCGGGTCATCCTGATGCGGGAAATGAGCTTTCTGATGGAATGGGCGCTGGTCGCCCTGGTCCTGATCGGTATGCTGGTCCTGAACAGGACGGTGCTTGCCATAGCCGTGGTGCCGCAGGTGGGCCTTGGTCCGGCGGTGGCGCAGGTGGTGCTGACAGCGCTGGCCTATCCGCTGGTCGTGGCCGCATCGACGCGGCTATTGGGGGTGCGGCGGCCGGTATCCGGGACGATCGACAGCATGGGGGCGCGCCTGTGAAACGAACCCAGAAGGACACGGCCGAAAGCAGCCGCCGCATCACCCGCCGCGCGTTGTTGCTGGGCGTCGGCCAGGCGGCGATCGTCGCGGCGCTCGGAATCCGGCTGCGCCACATGCAGGTCGAGGAAGCCGACCAGTACCGGATGCTGGCCGAGGAAAACCGCATCAACATCCGCCTGATCCCACCCGCGCGGGGTCTGATCCATGACCGGAATGGCGTGGTGGTGGCCGGCAACGAACAGAACTACCGCGTCGTGATCGTGCGCGAGGATGCGGGCGACGTGCCCGAGGCGCTGGCTCAGCTGCGCCGCGTCATGACCCTGACCGATGAGGATATCGAACGGACCCTGCGCGAGGTCAGCCGCCGCAGCGCCTTTGTCCCCATCACCGTGGCCGAGCGCCTTGCCTGGGAGGATGTGGCGCGTGTCGCGGCCAACGCGCCGGCCCTGCCCGGCATCACGCCCGAGGTCGGGCTGTCGCGTCACTATCCGTTCGGCGGGGATTATGCGCATGTCGTGGGCTATGTCGGCCCGGTGAGCGAGAACGACCTCGCCCAGTTGCAGAACCCGGACCCGGTGCTCCAGATCCCGCGGTTCCAGATCGGCAAGGTCGGCGTCGAAACCCGGCTTGAGGATGCGCTGCGCGGCAAGGCCGGGTCGCGCCGGATCGAGGTCAATGCCGTGGGCCGCGTCATGCGCGAGCTCGACCGGCAGGAAGGTGAGCCGGGGGCGAGCGTTCAGCTGACCATCGACGACCGCCTCCAGAACTTTACCCAGGCCCGTCTGGGCGAGGAAAGCGCGGCCTGCGTCGTCATGGATGTGCATAACGGCGACCTTCTGGCCATCGCCTCGGCCCCTTCGTTTGATCCGAACCTGTTCGTCCGGGGGATCGGGGTCGCCGATTACCGCGCCCTGATGGAAAACGATCACCGGCCGCTTGCGAACAAGACGGTGCAGGGCGCCTATCCGCCCGGCTCGACCTTCAAGATGGTGACGGCCCTTGCGGCGCTGGAAGCGGGCGTAGTCGGCCTGAACGACACGGTCTATTGCCCCGGTTACATGGACGTCGCGGGCCGCCGGTTCCATTGCTGGAAACGGGGCGGGCACGGGCGCGTGGCACTGGTCGCGGCGCTGGCCGAAAGCTGTGACTGCTATTTCTACGACGTCGCGCAGCGCTGCGGCATCGACCGCATCGCCGAAATGTCGGTGCGGCTGGGGCTTGGGCAGCGCCACGATCTGCCGATGTCCGCCATCTCCGAGGGGCTGAACCCCAACCGCCAATGGAAGCGGGAACGCCACGGGCAGGAATGGCGGGTGGGCGACACGGTCAACGCCTCGATCGGACAGGGCTATGTGCTGTCGACCCCGCTCCAGCTTGCGGTGATGTCGGCGCGGCTGGCCGCGGGCACGACCATTTCGCCCCGGCTCATCAAGTCGATCAACGGGGTGGAGGAGCCTGTCCACCATGGCGAGGCCCTGGGCCTGCGCCCCGAATTCCTGCGCGAGGTCCAGCGCGGGATGATTGCCACCGTCAACAGCCAGCGCGGGACCGCCTATGGCAGCCGGATCGAGGAAGCCTCGATGCGCATGGCGGGCAAGACCGGGACCAGCCAGGTGCGCAACATCACGGCGGCCGAACGGGCGCGCGGGGTGGTGCGGAACGATCAGTTGCCGTGGAACCGGCGCGACCATGCGCTTTTCGTCGCCTATGCCCCGGCCGAGGCGCCCAGGATCGCCGTTTCCGTCGTGGTGGAACACGGCATGGGCGGCAGCAGCGCCGCCGCGCCCATCGGGCGGGATGTGGTCCTTGCTGCCCTGAATGGCGGGCTGCCGCCGCTCTCGGCCTATCCCTCCTCGCAGCGCGGCCGGATCGAGAGCGAGCTTCAGATGCTGAACCTCCGCCTCCCCGACCCGGCCCCCATCGGCCAGACCGCCCAGAGCCGCGCGTGAGACCGGCCCGATGAGCTATCTTGCCTATAACGTCAAGACGATCCCCACGGGCATCCGCAAGGTGCTCTATGTCAACTGGGCGCTGGTGATCCTGCTGACCGCCATCGCCTCGGTCGGGTTCCTGATGCTCTATTCCGTCGCGGGCGGCAGGCTTCATGTCTGGTCCGAACCGCAGATGGAACGCTTCGCCTTCGGCATGGCCGCGATGTTCGTCGTCGCCTTCGTCCCGATCTGGTTCTGGCGAAACGTGGCCGGGGTGGCCTATCTCGTCTCGTTTCTCCTGCTGCTCGCGGTCGAATTCGTGGGGTCGGTCGGCATGGGCGCGCAACGCTGGATCGACCTGGGGGTGATCCGTCTGCAACCGTCCGAACTGATGAAGATCGCGCTCGTGATGGTGCTGGCGGCCTATTACGACTGGCTCGACATCAACCGCACGTCCCGGCCTCTCTGGGTGCTGATCCCTGTGCTGCTGATCCTGCTGCCGGTCGGGCTTGTGCTGACGCAGCCGGACCTTGGAACGGCGGTGCTGCTGATGTTCGGCGGTGGGGTGATGATGTTCCTCGCCGGGGTGCATATCCTCTATTTCGTCGTGGTGATCGCGGCGGGGGTTGGGCTCGTGGCGCTCGTCTTCATGTCGCGCGGGACCGAATGGCAGTTGCTCAAGGACTATCAGTTCCGCCGGATCGACACGTTTCTCGACCCCTCCACCGATCCCTTGGGCGCGGGATATCACATCAGCCAGGCCAAGATCGCGCTGGGGTCCGGCGGCTGGTCGGGGCGCGGTTTCATGCAGGGCACGCAAAGCCGGCTGAACTTTCTGCCGGAAAAGCACACCGACTTCATCTTTACCACGCTGGCCGAGGAATTCGGCTTTATCGGGGCGATGTCGCTGCTTGCGCTTTATGTCGCGCTGATCGTCTTTACCGTCGGCGCGGCGCTCAGCAACCGGGACCGGTTTTCGTCGCTCCTGACGCTGGGGGTGGCGGCGACGCTCTTTTTCTATGTTGCCGTGAATATGGGCATGGTGATGGGTCTGGCGCCGGTCGTGGGCGTTCCGCTGCCCCTTGTGTCCTATGGCGGGTCTGCGATGCTTGTCCTTCTGCTCGCCTACGGGCTGGTGCAGAGCGCGCATATCCACCGCCCAAGAGGACGTTCATGACCACGACAGCCTATTTCGCCGCCGGTGCCCGGCTCTGGCCGGATTACAAGCCGCATCTGGAACGGGCGATCGCCGAAACGGGGCTGGATCTGGACCTCATCACCACCGCGCCGGACCCGGAAAAGGTCGATTTCATCATCTTTGCCCCCGGCGGCGACATCACCGATTTCAGCCTTTACCCCAATGCACGGGCGGTCCTGAACCTCTGGGCCGGGGTGGAACGGATCGTGACGAACCCCACCCTGACGCAACCGCTGTGCCGGATGGTCGATCCCGCGCTGACACAGGGCATGGTCGAATGGGTCACGGGGCATGTGCTGCGCTATCATCTGGGGATCGACCAGTTCATCCTCAATCAGGATGGCATCTGGCGCGAAGGCGTCGCGGCCCCACCCGCGCGGCTTCGTCCCGTCGCGATGCTTGGGCTCGGGGAGCTCGGGCGGGCCTGCGGTCAGGCGCTGGCCGGGCTCGGCTTTCCCGTGCTCGGCTGGGGGCGCAGCCCGCGCGAGGTTCCGGGCATCGATTGCCATTCCGGCGAAGAGGGGTTGGAGACGGTGTTGCGGCAGGCGCAGATCGTCGTCACGCTGCTGCCGCTGACGCGGGACACCGAAAACCTGCTCGACGCCCGCAGGCTCGGCTGGCTGCCCGATGGCGCGATGATCGTGAACCCGGGGCGCGGGCCTCTTGTCGACGATGACGCCCTGCTGGCCGCGCTCGATACGGGCAAGGTTGGCCATGCGACGCTCGACGTCTTCCGGCAGGAACCCCTGCCCGCGGCGCATCCCTATTGGGCGCATCCCCGCGTGACCGTCACGCCCCATATCGCGGCGGCAACGCCCCCGGACACCGCAAGCGTCGTCGTGATCGAGAACATCGCCCGATCGCTGGCGGGCAAGCCGCTTCTGCATCTCGTGGATCGTGAACGGGGCTACTGAGCCCCTTGCAAGCGCGTCCGCCGCGCGGCAGGGTCGGGCGAAAAGGGATGGGCGATGCGAGAGATGTCGGTCGAGATCGCGGTCGTGGGCGCGGGTGTCATCGGGCTCGCAATTGCGCTCAGGCTCGCGCAAGAGGGGCGAGAGGTCGCGCTGATCGACCCGAACGCGCCCGGCAGCGGCGCATCTTACGGAAATGCGGGCACGGTGGCCGATTACGCGGTGCTGCCGGTGGGGACGCCGGATGTGCTTCGGAATCTTCCGTCGCTGCTTTTCGACCGGAACTCGCCTCTTGCGATCCGCCATGCGGCCCTGCCGACGCTGGCGCCCTGGCTCTTGCGGTTTGCGCGCCAGTCGCTCCCCAAAGCGGCGCGGCGCAACAGCCTCGCGATTGCCGGTCTGCTGGCCGGCGCGTCCGACGACTGGCGCGCCCTCGCGTCAGAGATCGGCGGGGCCGATATCCTTCGGGCGAACGGCTGTCTTTACCTCTATGACAGCCCAGGGGCCGTGGCGGCGGGCAAGGCCGACATGGCGCGGCGGCGGGATTTCGGGATCGCGGTCGAGATGCTCGATGCCGATGCGCTTTCGGCGCTGGAACCGGGGCTGCCGGCGATGGCGGGGGCGGCGTTCTTCCCCAAGGCGCTCTTCATGTCCGATCCGGGGCTGATGGTGGACCGGCTGGCGCAGGCCGCGCGTGGGGCCGGTGCGATCCACCTGCCCGCCCGGGTCGAAGCGATCGCCCGCACCGCGCGCGGGGTTGACCTGACCGGCCCGCAACTGCACCTCAGGGCCCGTCAGGCGGTGATCGCCGCGGGCGCCCATTCCCGTGCGCTGGCGCGGATGGCGGGGGATGATGTTCCGCTCGATACCGAACGCGGCTATCACCTTGAATGGGATATGGAGTCGCCGCGCCTCTCTCGCCCCTCCTCGCCCACGGCGCGGGGTCTTTATCTGTGCCCGATGGCGGGGCGGCTGCGCGTCGCCGGTACGGTGGAACTTGGCGGGCTGATGGCGCCGCCCTCGCCCCACCGGCTGGCGCGGCTGGAGGATGGGGCGCGGAGCATCTTCCCGGATCTCGGCCCCCCGGACCGGAGCTGGATGGGCTTTCGCCCCTCGATGCCCGACAGCCTGCCGGTGATCGGGCCTTCCCGTGGCGGGCCCGAGATCCTCCATGCCTATGGGCATGGGCATATCGGCCTGACGCTGGCGCCGCTGACCGCGCGGTTCGTGGCGGATCTGATCGCCGGCCGCGATCCCGGCCCCGCGATGGCCCCCTGCCTGCCGGCGCGGTTCGGGCGTTGACAGGGCCGGGCCAGCCGCTACCCTGCCCCCGTTTTCGCCGGAGAGTTCCTTGCCCCCAGAAACCCGTACTGCCCTCGTCACCGGCTCGGCCGGGTTCATCGGTTTTCACCTCTGCCAGCGGCTGTTGCGGGACGGGTTCCGGGTGATCGGCATCGACAGCCTGAACGCCTATTACGATGTGCGGCTGAAGGAACGGCGTCACCAGATGCTGCTGCAGTCACCGGGCTTCACTGCCGTCGAGGCTGCGGTCGAGGAACCCGGCCGCCTCGCCGCGCTCTTCGCCGAGGCGTCCCCCGATATCGTTATCCACCTTGCCGCGCAGGCAGGCGTGCGCCATTCCATCGACGCGCCGCGCGACTATGTGAACGCGAACCTGATCGGCACATTCGAGTTGCTGGAGGCCGCCCGCGCCCATCCGCCGGCGCATATGCTGCTTGCCTCGACCTCATCGGCCTATGGCGCGAATACCGCGATGCCCTATGCGGAAACCGACAAGGCCGACACGCAGATGTCGTTCTATGCCGCCACCAAAAAGGCGACCGAGGCGATGGCGCACAGCTATGCCCATCTCTATGCTCTCCCTATGACGATGTTCCGGTTCTTCACGGTCTATGGACCGTGGGGCCGGCCCGACATGGCGCTGTTCAAGTTCACCCGCAACATTCTGCAAGGGTCCCCCATCGACATCTACAACCATGGCGACATGCAGCGCGACTTTACCTATGTCGACGATCTGGTCGAGGGCATCCGCCGCCTGATCGAGGTCGCGCCGGAACGTCCCGAAGGGCCGGTGCCCGAGGGAGACAGCCTGTCGCCGGTGGCCCCGTTCCGCGTGGTCAATATCGGCAATGGGACGCCCGTGCGCCTGCTCGATTTCGTCGAGGCGATCGAGGCGGCAACCGGACGCCCCGCCGAACGGAACCTGCTGCCGATGCAACCGGGCGACGTGCCGGCCACCTGGGCGGATACGGCGCTTCTGGAACGTCTGGTCGGGCCGCTTCCGCGCACGGATATCCGCGACGGGGTGGTGGCCTTCGTGCAATGGTATCGCAACTATTATCAGGTGTGACATGAGCGACTTTTTCACCCCCGTCTCGGGCTTCGACCTGCCGCGCTTTGCGGGCGTTCCGACCTTCATGCGGCTGCCTCATGTGACGCTCGATGATCCCCGGCTGGCCGAGGTGCAGATCGGGCTGATCGGCGCGCCCTGGGATGGCGGCACGACGAACCGCCCCGGTCCGCGTCATGGGCCGCGCCAGTTGCGGGACCTTTCGACCATGATCCGGGCGCAGAACGGCGCGACCGGCGTGCGTCCGTTCGAGCGGGTGAATTGCGCCGATCTGGGCGACGTGCCCCCAAACCCCGCCGATGTGATGGACAGCCTTCAGCGCATGACGACCTTCTACAACCGCGTCCGGGCGGCGGGTATCCGGCCGCTGACGGCGGGGGGCGATCATCTCTGCACCCTGCCGATCCTGCGGGCGCTGGCGGCGGATCGTCCGCTTGGCATGATCCATTTCGACAGCCACACCGACCTTTTCCACAGCTATTTCGGCGGCACGATGTATACCCACGGCACGCCCTTCCGCCGCGCGATGGAGGAAGGGCTGCTCGATCCCGCGCGGGTCTGCATGATCGGCATCCGGGGCACGACCTATGACACCGAGGATCGCGACTTTGCCGATGCGGTCGGCATCCGTGTGATCCCGGTCGAGGAATTCCACGCCCGCGGCCCCGAGGATGTGATGGCCGAGGCGCGCAGCATCGCGGGCGACGGCGAGACTTATGTGAGCTATGACATCGACTTCATCGACCCCGCCTTTGCCCCCGGCACCGGCACGCCCGAGGTGGGCGGGCCGAACAGCTATCAGGCGTTGCAGGTCGTGCGGGGGCTCGACGGCGTGCGGATCGTGGGCGCCGATCTGGTCGAGGTCTCGCCCCCCTTCGACCCCTCGGGCGGAACGGCGTTTCTGGGCGTCTCGGTGATGTTCGAGCTTTTGTGCGTGATGGCCACCAGCCCCTGACGCCTATCGGCGCAGGCGCCCCGTCACCACCACTGACAACGCGAAAAGGCAGGCCGCCAATGCGACGATGCTGGGCCCGGCCGGCGTGTCCCATTGCAACGAGGCCTGCAACCCCCCAAGAACGGCAACCCCGCCGATCAGGGCGGCAAGGCGGGCCATCCCTTCAGGCGTGCGGGCGATGCTGCGGGCGGTCGCGGCGGGCACGATCAGCATCGCCGCGATCAAAAGCGCGCCGACCACCTTGATTGCCACCGCCACGACCAGCGCCAGCGCGATCGTCAGCACAAGCCGTTCGCGCCCCGGGTTGATGCCCGAGGCATGGGCCAGATCCTCGCTCAGCGTCGCGGTCAAGAGCCCGCGCCAACGCCAGACCAGCAGCAGGACGACGGCGGCCGCGCCAAGCGCGATCACGGTCAGGTCGCCGCGCGATACCGCAAGGATATCGCCGAAAAGATAGGCCGAGAGGTCAACCCGCACCCTTGGCAGAAACGACACCGCCACAAGGCCGAAGGCCAGCGCCGAATGTGCCAGAACCCCCAGCGTCGTGTCCATCGCCCAACCCCGGCCCGCAAGTGTCGCGACCGTCAGCGCCATCAGCAGCGCGACGACCAGCGTTCCGGCGTAGATCGACGTCGAAAAGGCAAGCGCCAGCGCGACCCCCAGGATCGCCGCATGCGCCGTGGCATCGCCGAAATAGGCCATCCGGCGCCAGACCACGAAACAGCCGAGCGGACCGGTCGCACAGGCTACCGCAAGCCCTGCAAGGGCTGCACGGATCAGGAAATCGTCAAGCATCAATGCGATCCATGGGAATGTTCGTGCCCGTGGTCATGTGCGTGGTCATGCCCGTGATCATGCGCGTGATCATGGGGGTGATCGTGCCCGTGACCGTGGCTGTGGTCATGGTCGTGGAAGTGCCGGTAAAGCGCCAGCGCCCCGCCTGTCCCGAGGCCGAAGAGCTGGCGATATTCCGGCGCGTTCGAGACGACCTGCGGCGTCCCCTCGCAACAGATATGTCCGTTGAGGCAGATCACCCGGTCCGATGCGCTCATCACCACGTGCAGATCGTGACTGACCAGAAGGACGGCGCAGCCGATTTCCTGCCGCACCTCTTCGATCAGGCGGTAAAAGGCGGCAATGCCGGGCTGGTCGAGCCCCTGGGTCGGCTCATCCAGAACCAGAACCTCGGGCTCGGACAGCAGCGCGCGCGCCAGCAGCACCCGCTGGAACTGCCCGCCGGAAAGCCCTGTCATCTGCCGCCCGCCCAGTCCCGCGACGCCCGTCCGCGTGAGTGCCGCCTCGGCCCTGTCGTCCGTGACCGGGCGGGGCAGCGACAGAAAGCGCCGCACCGTCATCGGAAGGGCCGGGTCGATATGCAGCCGCTGCGGCACATAGCCGACGCGCAGCCCCGGCTTGCGCGCGACCCGCCCTTCCGAGGCCGCCTGAATCCCCAGAAGCGCGCGCAGAAGGGTGGATTTGCCCGACCCGTTCGGCCCGACGACCGTCACGATCTCGCCTTGAGACAGGGCGAAGTTCACCTGCGCAAGGACCGGCGCCCCTCCATGCCGCACCGTAAGATCACGCGCCTCGATCAGGGTCATGCGGCGCTCCGGCAGGCGGGGCAGAGGCCGAGCGCCTCGATATTCGTGCGCTCCACCGCAAAACCCGCTTCGGCGGCAGCGGCCTCCAGCGCGCTGCGGACACGGGCGCCGGGAGCCTCGGCCACGGTCTTGCAGCTGCGGCAAATGAGGAACATCGGCTGATGCGCCTCGCCGGGATGCATGCAGGCGGCAAAGGCGTTCAGCCGCCGCACCCGGTGGGCAAGGCCCAGATCCACCAGGAATTCCAGCGCGCGATAGGCGACCGGGGGCTGGTTCCCGAACCCGTCGGCGGCGAGCCGTTCCAGCACCTCATAGGCCCCGAGCGCCTGATGCGATTCCAGCAGGATTTCCAGTGTCCGCCGGCGGACGGGCGTCAGACGGGCACCCCGCTCGCGCGCCAATGCCTCGGCCCGCGCCAAAACGTCGTGGCTGCAATGGTCGTGGTCATGGTCCGCGAAAGCGAGACCGGGCGGGGCCGTATGGGAATCGGACGGATCAGTCATCGCCGCTCTCTTGACATGTTACGATATAACATAGGATAGGTTGGCCAAGCCGCAAGGAGTGTTCACGATGCGTTATACCATTACTGCCGCCACCGCCAGCGCCGCCCTGTTCGCGGGCACGGCCCAGGCCGAGGTTCCGCAGGTCATCACCGATGTTCCGCCGGTCCATTCGCTTGTCGCGCAGGTCATGGGCGACCTTGGCACGCCCGATATCCTTCTGGATCAGGGCGGCGATCCGCACAGCTTTCAACTGCGCCCCTCGCAGGCGGCGGCGCTGTCGCGGGCGGATATCCTCTTCTGGATCGGTCCGGAACTGACCCCATGGCTCGACCGCGCCGTCGAGGGCGTGGGCCTGCGGGGCGAGGCGATTGCCCTGCTCCACGCCGAGGGCGTGCATCGGCAGGATTATGGCGACGATCACGGGCATGACCATGGCGACCATGGGCACGGGCATGACGACCATGGGCATGATGAGGACCACGATCATTCGGCGGGTCACGACCATGACCACGCCGACGACCATGGCCACGACCACGCGCGTGATGACCACGGGCACAGCCATCACGGCCATGACCACGAACACCATGACCACTCCCATGACGGCCTCGACCCGCATGCCTGGCTCGACCCCGCCAATGCCCGTGTCTGGCTCGACCTGATCGCCGCCGAACTGGCCGGACATGACCCCGAAAACGCGGACATCTATCTTGCGAATGCCGAGGCCGCCAAGGCCCGCGTCGATGCCGCCGAGGCCGAGGTGCAAAGCGTTCTTTCGCCGGTGGGCGATGCGCCGATCTATGTGTTCCACGACGCCTATGGCTATTTCGCCGGGCATTTCGGCCTGAACATCGCGGGGACGGTCGCGCTTGGCGATGCGGCGACACCGGGGGCGGCGCGGCTCTCGGGCCTGCGGGACGACATCGCCGGCGGCAGCGGTGTCTGCATCTTCCCCGAGGCGCAGCATTCCGACGCGCAGATCACCCAGCTTGCCGCGTCCGATGAAATCCGGCTGGGCGGGGCGCTCGACCCCGAGGGCACGACGCTCGACTACGGCCCCGGGCTTTACGAGGCGCTGCTTCTGTCGCTGGCGACCACCATCGCGGATTGCGTGACGGAGTGAACCGCACCCCCATCGCGCACCTGCCGTCTTCGTGCTAGCAGAATGCCGGAACGATGAGGGAGCTTCGCGATGGACTGGATCGGCGTCGAATGGGGGGCGGAACCCCGGGCCTGGGCAATGGAGGGCAAGCGCGCCAAAGCCGAGGCCGCGATAGACCTGACCGCCGGTGAAGCCGCGCCGCAGGCGCTGTTGCGTCTCGTGGCTCCGTGGCTTGGCGACCGGCCGGTTCCGGTGATCGCCGCCGGTCTTGCCGGGGCGACAGCGGCGGTCCCGCTGCCCTGCCCGCCCCTTGCCCCACCCTTTGCAACGGATGCCCCCGATCCGCGGATGCGGCTTTACCTGATCCCCGGTCTGCGGCAGGACCGGCCCGCGACCGACCTGACGAAGGGCGCCGAGCTGCGGATGGCGGGCTTTGCCGCCCTGCATCCCGATCGCGACGGCATCCTGTGCCTGCCCGGTCCCGCGCAGACCGTCTGGGCGCATCTGAGCGCGGGCGAGGTCATCAGCCTTCAGTCCTTCCTCACGCCCAGGCTTTTGCTGGCGGTGGGGAACGCGGGTGCAACCCCGTCCGAGTCGTTCACCGAGAGCCTTGAAGAAGGGCGCGGCAGACCGGAACGCCTTGCCGCGCGGCTGGCCCAGATCGAGGCCGCCGGCACGCTGGGACTGATGGACCGCGCCGAGGCCGACGACCGTCGCGCGGGGCTATGGATCGGCGCGGAGCTTGCCGCGGCGCGCGCCTGGTGGCTGGGACAGCCGGTGACGCTTGCAGGGCCCGCGCCCCTGACGGCGCTTTATGAGGCGGCGCTGAACGCGCAGGGCGTCGCACCCGCGACCGCCGATCCGGAGGTGCTGAGCCTTGCGGGGTTGGTCGCCGCACATGGCCGGATCGCCTGAGCGGCCTCAGCCCGGATTCGTTGCCGCCCGATACCAGCGCACGATCGCCGCGCGTTCGGCAGGCTCCATCCAGGACAGGTTCGCAGGTGGCATCGCATGGGTCAGCCCGGCCTGCATGTAGATGTCGCGCGCGGCACGGGCGATATCGGCCTCGGTTTCCAGCACCACGCCCTTTGGCGCCCAGTGGAGGCCCTGCCACACAGGCTCGGCCGCGTGACACATCGAACAGCGGCCCGTGACGATCTGATGAACCTCGTCAAAACCCTCGGCCGCGGCGAAACGCTGCGCCGCGCCCTCGGGCGTCGCCGCCGCGTCACGCTGATGGAACATCGGCGCGGTCGAAAGCCACATGATGATCAGGAAGAGGATCGTCGTCGCGCCCCATGTCCAGTAGGGGTTGCCCCGGCCTGCGTGGCGCGTGTTGAACCAGTGCCGGATCGTCACGCCCATCAGAAAGACCAAGGCCGCGATCAGCCAGTTATACTCGCTCGCGAAGGCCAGCGGATAGTGGTTCGACAGCATCAGGAACAGGACCGGCAGCGTCAGATAGTTGTTATGCGTGCTGCGTTGCTTGGCAATCCGCCCGTATTTGGCGTCCGGCACCCGGCCCGCCCGCAGGTCGGCTACCACGATCTTCTGGTTCGGGATGATGATCAGAAAGACGTTGGCCGACATGATCGTCGCGGTGAACGCGCCCAGGTGCAGCAGGGCCGCGCGGCCGGAAAAGACCTGCGTATAGCCCCAGGCCATCGCCACCAGGATGACATAGAGCAGGATCATCAGCCGCGTGTTGTCATCCCCGAAGCGGCTTTTGCAGATCGCATCATAGGCCACCCAGCCAAAGCCGAGCGAGGCGAGCGAGATGCCCACCGCCTGCCAGACCGGGATGTCGAGGACGTTCGGATCGACAAGGTAGAATTCGGCCCCGAGGTAATAGACCAGCACCAGGAGCGCAAAGCCCGAAAGCCAGGTCGCATAGCTTTCCCATTTGAACCAGATCAGGTGGTCAGGCAGCCGTTCCGGCGCGACCAGATATTTCTGGATGTGATAGAAGCCGCCGCCATGAACCTGCCATTCCTCGCCATAGGCGCCGGGCGGCAGATCGGGGGATTTCCGCAGCCCCAGATCGAGCGCGATGAAGTAGAACGACGACCCGATCCACGCCACGGCCGTGATCACATGCAGCCAGCGCACCGCGAATTCCAGCCATTCGCCCATCACCGCGAGATCGTACATATCCTGTCCCTTTGTCGCCCGGCGCCGCCACACCGGCACCTTTGTCGCCCGGTGCCGGTTTGCCGGCCCGGAGTCATTCTTTTGTCACCGACGCACAGGATGATCCCTTATCGCGGTGCGATGCAATCGCCGGATGTCGCCCCGGCCCTCCGGGCCACGATCAGCTTCCGCGATAGGTGGAATAGCCATAGGGCGACAGCAAAAGCGGCACGTGATAATGACCGGTCGCCATGCCAAAGCGGATCGGCACTTCATCAAGGAACAGGGGTGCCCCGCCCGCCTGTCCCGTCATGCGCAGGTAATCGCCCGCATGGAACAGCAGTTCGTATTGCCCGGTGGCAAAATCCGCCTCGGGCAGGATCGGACCATCGGTGCGGCCATCGGCATTTGTCACCCGTTCGGCAAGCCGTTCGCGTCCGCCGTCCAGCCGGAAAAGAATGATGCGTAGTCCCTCGGCGGGGCAGCCGCGTGCCGTGTCCAGAACATGCGTCGTCAGATATCCGGCCATCTTTTCCTACCCCTTGGCTGTGTCGACGGCATCATAGCGCCCACCGGGGCAAAAGCGCCATCGCGAACCGAAAACCCCTTTCAGCTTTCGCGCGATAGTGCTTCCTTTCCCATGCGCCGTATCAAGAGGAAGACGAAATGAACCGCTACCCCCGCAACATGTCCGGCCATGGCCCGAACCCGCCGCAGGCAGACTGGCCCGGCGGGGCACGGATCGCGGTCTCGGTCGTGCTGAACTACGAAGAAGGCGGGGAAAACTGCGTCCTGCATGGCGACGCGGGGTCAGAGGCGTTCCTGTCCGACATCGCGGGCGCCGCGCCCTGGCCCGGGCAACGGCACTGGAACATGGAATCGATCTATGAATACGGGGCGCGGGCGGGCTTTTGGCGGCTGCACCGGCTGTTCACGGGAATGGATATCCCCGTCACGATCTACGGTGTTGCGACCGCCCTTGCCCGCAGCCCCGAACAGGTCGCCGCGATGAAGGAGGCCGGGTGGGAAATCGCCTCCCACGGGCTGAAATGGGTCGAACACCGCGACATGCCCGAGGAGGAGGAACGCGCCCAGATCGCCGAGGCGATCCGCCTGCATACCGAGGTCGTGGGCGAGCGTCCGCGCGGCTGGTATACGGGGCGCTGTTCAATCAACACCGTGCGCCTTGTGGCCCAGGAGGGCGGGTTCGACTGGCTGTCCGACACCTATGACGACGACCTGCCCTATTGGCTGGAAGTGGGCGACCGCGACCAGCTCGTGATCCCCTATACGCTGGAGGCGAACGACATGCGCTTTGCCACCGCGCCCGGCTACATCACCGGCGAGCAGTTTTTTCAGTATCTCAAGGACAGTTTCGACACGCTCTATGCGGAGGGCGGGCGCATGTTCTCGATCGGGCTGCACTGCCGCCTGATCGGGCGTCCGGGCAAGATCGCGGGGCTGAAACGCTTCCTCGACTACGCGCAGGGGCATGAGGGGGTCTGGTTCCCGCGCCGCATCGACATCGCCCGGCACTGGGCCGCCACGCACCCGCATCAACGCCGCGAACGGCCCAGCCGGATGCCGCGTGAGACCTTCGTCGCGCGGTTCGGGGGCATATTCGAACACTCGCCCTGGATCGCCGAACGGGCGTGGGGGCTGGAGCTTGGCCCCGCGCATGACACCGCCATTGGCGTCCACAGCGCGCTCTCCCGCATCTTCCGCAGCGCGAGCCGTGAGGAACGGCTGGGCGTCCTGCGCGCGCATCCCGACCTTGCGGGCAAGCTCGCTGCCGCGAAACGCCTGACGCCTGATTCGACCGCCGAACAGGCGAGCGCCGGTCTGGATGCGCTGACGGATGCCGAGCGCGAGACCTTCCAGCAGCTCAACCAGGACTATGTGGCGAAACACGGGTTCCCCTTCATCATCGCCGTGCGCGACAACACCAAGGCCTCCATCCTCGACGCCTTTCGCGCCCGTCTTGCCAACGACACCGCCACCGAGTTCGAGACCGCCTGCAAACAGGTCGAACGCATCGCCGAACTGCGCCTGAAGGACATGCCATGAGCCCCTATCATTTTCCCCCCGGCGGCCTTCCGCCCCAGACCGCGATCCATACCGGGCGCGCGGTCTTTACCGACGCCTATGCGGTCATCCCGCGCGGGGTCTTTTCCGACATCGTCACAAGCTCTCTCCCCGGCTGGGACAAGACGCGCGCCTGGATCATCGCGCGCCCGATGTCTGGCTTTTCCGAGACCTTCAGCCAGTATGTGATGGAGGTCGCGCCCCATGGCGGGTCATCTGCACCCGAGCCCGACCCGCTGGCGCAGGGCGTGATCTTTGTCACGGGCGGAGAGGTCTGGCTGTCGCTCGACGGGCAGGAACATGAACTGGGGCCCGGTGGCTATGCCTATATCCCGGCCGGAACGGCATGGCGGCTGCGGAACGGCAGCGACCATCCCGCGCGGTTCCACTGGGTGCGCAAACGCTATGAACCCGCGCCAGGCATACCCGCGCCAACCCCCTTCGTCACGAACGACGCCGAGATCGCGCCAATCGCCATGCCGGGAACCGAGGGTCGCTGGGCCACCACCCGTTTCGTCGACCCCGAGGATCTGCGCCATGACATGCATGTGAACATCGTCACCTTCCAGCCCGGCGGCGTGATCCCCTTCGAGGAAACCCATGTGATGGAACACGGCCTTTTCGTGCTGGAGGGCAAGGCGGTCTATCGGCTCAACCGTGACTGGGTCGAGGTCGAGGCGGGCGATTTCATGTGGCTCCGCGCCTTTTGCCCGCAGGCGTGCTATGCGGGCGGGCCGGGCCGGTTCCGCTATCTGCTCTACAAGGATGTGAACCGGCATGTGAAACTCGGCGGCGCATGGGAAGGGCGCGGCGCGTGACGGCGCGTCAGATCATTGCGCGGCCCCTGACTCAGGCGGATTTCGCGCCCTTCGGCGATGTGCTGGACGCCGGGGGCGAGGCCGACCGCATCATCAATCAGGGGCTCTGCGGGCGTTATCATGACCGGGCGCGGCTGGATTTCGGCCCCGGCGGGCGGGCGGGCATCAGCCTGTTCCGGGCCGCGCCCCGCACCCTGCCCTACCGGCTGGAGATGGTCGAGCGTCACCCCGAAGGCTCGCAGGCCTTCATCCCCATGTATGAGGCGCCGTTTCTGGTGATCGTCGCGCAGGATCACGGCGGGCAGCCGGGCAACCCGCTGGCCTTCGTCACCACCCCCGGGCAGGGGGTGAACCTGCATCGCGGCACCTGGCACGGGGTTCTTACGCCGCTATCCGCACCCGGCCTCTTTGCCGTCGTGGACCGGATCGGTGCAACGCCGAACCTGCAGGAACATTGGTACGAGGACCCGTGGGAGGTGGTTCTACATCCGTAGCGCCATGTCGAGCATCCGGCAGGAAAAGCCCCATTCGTTGTCATACCAGCCAAAGACCCGCAACATCCCGCCGCGCGTCACCCGGGTTTCCGGCAGGGCCATGACGATGCTTTCCGGCCGCGCCCGCAGGTCCGAGGACACAAGCGGCCCATCGGTCCAGCCGATCACGCCGCCCGCATCGCGCATGAGGTCGTTGACCTGCGCTACATCCGGAACCTTTTGCAGCATCAGCGTCAGATCAACGGCAGAAACGCTCGCCGTGGGCACCCGCACGGCGCCCCCCTCGATCCGGCCCGCGAGGTCCGGCAGCACGATATCCAGCAGCCGCTGCGCGCTGGTGGTCGTCGGCACCATCGACAGCGCCGCCGCCCGTGACCGCGCGTAATCGGCAGCGGGCGCGTCCACCGTGGGCTGGCTGCCGGTATAGCAGTGGATCGTCGTCATATGCCCGGTTTCCAGACCGAACGCCCCGTCGAGCAGCCGCACCAGCGGCGCGAGCGCGTTCGTCGTGCAGGACGCGTTTGAGACGATGCGCTGCCGGCCCAGCAGATGATCGTTCGCCCCGAGGACCACGGTGAATTCTGCCGCCTTGGACGGGCCCGAGACCAGCACCCGCCGCGCCCCCGCCTGCAACCCGCGCCCGGCGATTTCCGCCGTGTCGGCCCGGCCCGTGCATTCCATCACCAGATCGACCCCCGAAAGATCGAGTCGCGACAGATCGGGTTCCCGCGTCAGCGGAATGGCGCGACCGTCGATCACCAGCGCGCCGTTTTCCAGCGCGACGCGGCCCGGCCATGGGCCGAACACGCTGTCATACTGGAAAAGATAGGCGCACATCTCGGGCGCGGCGATGTCGTTGATCGCGACGATATCCACACCCGGTGCGTGACCGCCCAGCCATGCCCGCAGAACCGTGCGCCCGATCCGCCCGAATCCGTTGATCGCCACGCTGACCATCGTGTCCCCCGCTGTTCCACGGGCAAACTGCTAGACCCGCGCCCCGGCGGGTGCAACCCCGCGCGCGGCGCGGCGCGCGGGTATCAGCCTTGCAGCGTGCGCACCCCGATCTCTCCGTCCTGCCGCGCGCTCATCGCGGCGACGGCGGCGATGCTGCCGGCGGCGGTGGTAAAGTAAGGGATCTTGTCATAAAGCGCGACCGAGCGGATCTCGCGGCTGTCCTCGACTGCCTGCGTTCCCTCGGTCGTGTTCAGGACCAGCGTGATATCCCCGTTCTTCATCCGGTCGACGATGTTCGGGCGCCCCTCATAGACCTTGTTCACGACTTCGCAGGCGATGCCCGCCTCTTTCAGGAAGGCCGCCGTGCCGCGCGTCGCCACGATGGTAAAGCCGAGCGCGCCCAGGTCGCGCGCGGCCCCGGCCATGGCCGTGGTCTTGTCGGCATCCTTGATCGAAAGGAACACGCGCCCGCCCTCGGGCAGATGTGTCCCTGCGCCCATCTGCGCCTTGAGGAAGGCCAGCGCAAAGTTGCGGTCCCAGCCCATGACCTCGCCGGTCGAGCGCATTTCGGGGCCAAGCAGCGTGTCGACACCGGGGAAGCGGGCAAAGGGCAGCACCGCCTCCTTGACCGAGAACCAGGGCGTGATCGGGTCGGCAAGGGTCAGCGGATCGGCGAGCGGCAGCGGGTCGTCCGGACCCACGCCCGCCGGATAGGGCGCGCGCATCGGGAAGTTCGACAGCGGCTCACCTGCCATGAGCCGCGCGGCGATCGATGCGATGGCGCTGTCGGTGGCCTTGGCGACGAAGGGCACGGTCCGGCTGGCGCGCGGGTTCACCTCCAGCACATAGATCGTGCCATCCTTGATCGCGAACTGCACGTTCATCAGGCCGACGACGTTCAGCCCCAGCGCCATCGCGCGAGTCTGAACCTTCAGTTCCTCCACGATCTCGGGCGAGAGCGAATGGGGCGGCAGGCAGCAGGCCGAGTCGCCCGAATGGACGCCCGCCTCTTCGATATGTTCCATGATGCCCGCGACATGCACGTCCTTGCCATCGCAGAGCGCATCGACATCGACCTCGATCGCACCGGCCAGATAGCTGTCGAGCAGCACAGGGTTCTTGCCCGAGACATCCACCGCATTGGTGATGTAGCGTTTCAACTGGTCCATGTCGCGCACGATCTCCATCGCGCGGCCGCCCAGCACGTAGGACGGGCGGATGACCAGCGGGAAACCCACGCGTTCGGCGATCTCGATGGCCTGCGCATCGGACGAGGCGATGCCGTTCACCGGCTGCCGGAGGTTCAGATCGTTCAGAAGTTTCTGGAACCGCTCGCGGTCCTCGGCAAGGTCGATGGCGTCGGGGCTGGTGCCGAGGATCGGGATACCCTCTTCCTCCAGCGCGTTTGCGAGTTTCAGCGGCGTCTGGCCGCCAAACTGCACGATCACGCCGTGCAGCGTGCCGTTCTCCTGTTCGACCCGCAGGATCTCCAGCACATGCTCCAGCGTCAGCGGCTCGAAATAGAGCCGGTCCGAGGTGTCATAGTCGGTCGAAACCGTTTCCGGGTTGCAGTTGACCATGATGGTCTCATAGCCGGCATCGGTCAGCGCGAAACAGGCATGGCAGCAGCAATAGTCGAACTCGATCCCCTGCCCGATCCGGTTCGGGCCGCCCCCCAGGATGACCACCTTCTTGCGGTCCGATGGGCGCGCCTCGCATTCCACCTCGCCCATCACGGGATGTTCGTAGGTCGAATACATGTAGGGCGTCTGGGCCTCGAACTCGGCCGCGCAGGTGTCGATGCGCTTGAAGACCGCCGTGACGCCCAGGTTGCGACGGGCGCGGCGGACCTGCGCCTCTTCCCGGCCGGTCAGTTTCGCAAGGCGGGCGTCGGTAAAGCCATACATCTTGAGCCGCCGCAGACCCGCCTCGGTCGCGGGCAGCCCGGATTTCCGGATCTCGGACTCAAGGTCGATGATCTCGCGGATACGCGCAAGGAACCACGGATCGAAACTGGTCGCCGCCTGAATTTCGTCGTCGCTCAACCCGTGGCGCATGGCCTGCGCGATCAGGCGCAGCCGGTCCGGGGTCTGGGCGCTGATCGCCTTGACGATGGCCGATTTCTCGGGGGCACCCTCGATGGCGATCTCGTCAAAGCCGGTCAGGCCGGTTTCCATGCTCGCCAGCGCCTTCTGCACGGATTCGTGGAAGGTGCGGCCGATCGCCATCGCCTCGCCCACCGATTTCATCGCGGTGGTGAGTTCGGGCTTGGAGCCGGGGAACTTCTCGAAGGCGAAGCGGGGGATCTTGGTCACGACATAGTCGATGGTCGGCTCAAAGCTGGCCGGCGTGACCTTGGTGATGTCGTTGTCCAGTTCATCGAGCGTATAGCCCACGGCGAGTTTTGCCGCGATCTTGGCGATGGGAAAGCCGGTGGCCTTGGAGGCGAGCGCGGAGGAGCGGCTGACGCGTGGGTTCATCTCGATCACGACCATCCGCCCGTCGACCGGGTTGATCGCCCATTGCACGTTAGACCCGCCGGTTTCCACGCCGATCTCGCGCAGGACGGCGATCGAGCCGTTGCGCATGATCTGGTATTCCTTGTCCGTCAGGGTCAGCGCAGGCGCGACGGTGATGGAATCGCCCGTATGCACGCCCATCGGATCGACGTTCTCGATGGAACAGACGATGATCGCATTGTCCGCGCGGTCGCGGACCACTTCCATCTCATATTCCTTCCAGCCCAGCAGCGATTCATCGACCAGGATCTGCGCCATGGGCGAGGCATCGAGGCCCGAACGGCAGATGCGTTCATAGTCGTCCCGGTTATAGGCGACGCCACCCCCCGTTCCGCCCAGCGTAAAGGCGGGGCGGATGATCGCGGGCAGGCCGATATCCTCCAGCGCGGCCATCGCCTGCGACACGCCGGCATTGATGTCGTATTTGCCATTGGGCAGCTTGGGCGCGGCGACGATGGTGGCCTTGGGGTTTTCCAGCCCGATCCGGTCCATCGCCTCGCGGAAAAGCTTGCGGTCCTCGGCCATCTCGATGGCCTCACGGTTGGCGCCGATCAGCTCCACGCCGAATTTGTCCAGCACGCCCATGTCGGCGAGGGCGAGGCTGGTGTTCAGCCCCGTCTGTCCGCCCATGGTGGGCAGCAGCGCGTCGGGGCGTTCGGCCTCGATGATCTTGGCGACGACCTCGGGGGTGATCGGCTCGATATAGGTGGCGTCCGCCAGTTCCGGGTCGGTCATGATCGTGGCGGGGTTGGAGTTCACCAGGATGACCCGGTACCCCTCTTCGCGCAGCGCCTTGCAGGCTTGCGCGCCGGAATAGTCGAACTCGCAGGCCTGCCCGATGACGATGGGCCCCGCGCCGATGATCATGATCGACTTGATATCGGTTCTCTTCGGCATGACGGCCCCCATTGCGCAAATCCTCGCGGGTTATAGCCATGCGCAATTCCGGCGCAACCCCATATGGTCACCTTGCGGTGCAGCACGCTCGCGCAGCCGTGATGGCACGTCCCGCGGGCGCGCCTATATGCCAAGAAAGCCCTTTCTCTTGATGCTGCACCACAGCCCCGCCCTGACCGACCTTCCGCCCCCACCTGCCCGCCCGAGGAGCCCCGCATGAGCGATGCGTCTGCCCGCACCACCCTGCCCCGTACCCATGCCAACGGGACCGATCTGCGCAGGCTGCGGCTTTGGGCGGAAATGGCGCTGCTTTACGTTCTGGCCCCGGTCGCCCTGGCCGTGTTCTTTCCGGCGAACTGGATGTTCCCGGTTCTGTTCGCGGTGACGGCGCTGGGGCTGGTTCTCTTGCATGTGACCCGCGACTTCGAATGGGTCGAGCTATTGCGCGGCTGGCACCGGATCGGCTGGGGGGCCGTTCTGGGCCTGTCGGTCGTGACATTTCTGGCGGGCACAGCCGTCATGATGACGTTCAATCCGCAGGGCTATTTCTGGATGGTGCAGAACCGGCCCGAACTGATGCTGACGATTGCGCTTCTTTATCCGTTCGTTTCGGCCCTGCCGCAGGAAATCGTCTTTCGCCCGCTCTTTTTCCGTCGCTATGCCGAGCTTTTGCCGGGGACGCAGCTTGCCATCCTTGCGAATGCGGCGCTCTTTTCGCTGGCGCATATGCTCTACTGGAACTGGGTGGTGACGATCATGACCTTTTTCGGCGGCCTCGCTTTTGCCTGGGCCTATGAGGTGCGGCGGAATTTCCCCATGGCGGTGGTTCTGCACGCGGTTTCGGGCGTGATCGTCTTTGCCGTGGGGCTGGGGATGTTCTTTTACACCGGGAACATCCAGCGGCCGTTCTAGCCCCTGTCCCTTGACTCCTGTGGCGCTAAAGGGTGTATCGGCGCGGATACCGGAACACCCAAGGGGGCGCCTCATGCACGCTTATCGCAGCCATACCTGCGCGGAACTGAACAAGGCCCATGTGGGCGATGACGTGCGGCTTTCGGGCTGGGTGCACCGGGTGCGCGACCACGGGGGCGTTCTGTTCATCGACCTGCGCGACCATTACGGCATCACCCAGGTTCTGGCCGACAGCGACAGCCCGGCCTTTGCCGCGCTGGAAAAGGTGCGGGCAGAATGGGTGATCCGGATCGACGGCACCGTCAAGGCGCGCGACGAAAGCCTTGTGAACCCCAAGATCCCGACGGGTGAGATCGAGGTCTATGCCCGCGCGGTTGAAGTCCTTGGTCCGGCCGAGGATCTGCCGCTGCCGGTTTTCGGCGAACAGGACTATCCCGAGGAAACGCGCCTCACCTACCGTTTCCTTGACCTGCGGCGGGAAAAGCTGCATCGCAACATGATGCTGCGGTCGAACGTCGTGCGCAGCTTGCGCAACCGGATGTGGGACGCGGGCTTCAACGAATTCCAGACCCCGATCATCACGGCGTCCAGCCCTGAAGGCGCGCGCGACTTCCTCGTGCCCTCGCGGCTGCACCCGGGCAAGTTCTATGCGCTGCCGCAGGCGCCGCAGCAGTTCAAGCAGCTGATCATGGTCGCGGGCTTTGACCGTTATTTCCAGATCGCGCCCTGCTTCCGGGACGAAGACCCCCGCGCCGACCGCTCGCCCACCGACTTCTACCAGCTTGACCTGGAGATGTCCTTTGTCGAGCAGGAGGACGTCTTTACCGCCATCCAGCCGGTGATCCAGGGCATCTTCGAGGAATTCGGAGGCGGCCGGAAGGTCGATACGAACTGGGAGCGGATCGCCTACAAGGACGCGCTGCTGTGGTATGGGTCCGACAAGCCCGACCTGCGCAACCCGATCAAGATGCAGGTGGTGAGCGAGCATTTCCGCGGCTCCGGCTTCGCGATCTTCGCGAAACTGCTGGAGAACGAGGGCACCGAGATCCGCGCCATTCCCGCCCCGACGGGCGGCAGCCGCAAGTTCTGCGACCGGATGAACGCCTTCGCGCAGGCGCAGGGCCTGCCCGGCATGGGCTATATCTTCTGGCGCGAGGAAGGCGGCCAGATGGAGGCCGCCGGACCGCTGGCCAAGAACATCGGCCCGGAGCGCACCGAGGCGATCCGCCAGCAGCTTGGCCTTGGCGTGGGCGACGCGGCCTTCTTCCTTGGTGGCAAGCCCGAACAATTCGAGGCCGTCGCGGGCCGTGCCCGCAACGAGATCGGGCGCGAGTTGGGGCTGGCCGAGACGGATACCTTCCGCTTTGCCTGGATCGTCGATTTCCCGATGTATGAGAAGACCGATGACGGCAAGATCGATTTCAGCCACAACCCGTTCTCGATGCCGCAGGGCGGACTTGAGGCGCTGAGCGGCGACCCGCTGAAGGTGCTCGGCTACCAGTATGACCTTGCCTGCAACGGATACGAGTTGATTTCCGGCGCGATCCGGAACCACAAGCCCGAGATCATGTTCAAGGCGTTCGAACTGGCGGGCTATCCCAGGGAAGAGGTCGAAAAGCGGTTTGGCGGCATGGTCAAGGCCTTCCGCTATGGCGCGCCGCCCCACGGCGGCTGTGCGGCGGGCATCGACCGGATCGTGATGCTGTTGGCGGATGAGGCGAATATCCGCGAGGTCATCATGTTCCCGATGAACCAGCGCGCCGAAGACCTCATGATGGGCGCGCCCAGCCTGCCGATGAACGAGCAGCTGCGCGAACTGGGCCTGCGGGTCATCCCCAAGGAGTAATCCGGGGGGCGAAACGCAAAGGGAACTTATCGAGCGGGCGCGCGTCAGGGAATGGCGGCGCCCGTTGCCGCATCGCGGGGAGAGTCAGGATGACGGATGCGACGGTGAACGGTGAACTGGCGGGATGGATGCCTCCGCCGCGCCCCGGCGCGATGATGATCGAGGGGCGGCTCGTGACGCTCGAACCGCTGGAGGCGGAAACTCATGCGGGCGATCTCTTTCAGGCCTTTTCCGCCGCGGATGACAGCCTGTGGGAATTCATGCATCACGGGCCGTTCCACTCTGCCGCAACCTTTCACCGCTGGGTCAAAGAGGCCACGGCGCGCGAGGACATGGTCTATTTCGCGCTGCGCGATCATGCCTCGGGCCACCCTGGGGGCGTGGCGGCGCTGATGCGGATTGACGCGAGCAACGGCGTGATCGAGATCGGGTCGATCACCTTGGCCCCGGCGATGCAGCAGACCCCCGCCGCGACCGAGGCGCTCTCTCTCCTGATCGGCTGGGCTTTTGCGGCCGGATACCGCCGGGTGGAATGGAAATGCGACGCGCGGAACCTGCCCTCTCGCCGGGCGGCGCAGCGGCTGGGCTTTGCCTATGAGGGGACGTTCCGCGCCCATATGGTGGTGAAGGGGCGCAACCGCGACACCGCCTGGTTTGCGATTACCGATGCCGAATGGCCCGCGCTGCGCGAGGCGCATGAAATCTGGCTGCGTCCCGCGAATTTCGATGTGGAGGACCGGCAGGTAGAGCGCCTGTCGGACCTGACGCGGCTGGCAAGGGCCGGGACGGACCCCGCGCTCTAGACGCGGTTGGGTGGCTCGTTTCCGGCGAAGAAGGCCGTCAGGTTCCCGACCGCCATCGCGCCCATCGCCTCGCGCACCTCCAGCGCGGCAGTGCCGAGATGCGGCAAGAGCGTCACCCGATCCAGCCGCCGCAGCGCCTCGGGCACCCGGGGTTCGTGTTCGTAGACGTCGAGCCCCGCCCCCGCGATCCGGCCCGATTGCAGCGCATGGATCAGCGCCGCTTCCTCCACGATATCGCCCCGCGCGATGTTGATGAGGATCGCATGGGGCTGCATCGCCGATAGCGCATCGTGCCCAAGCAGATGCCGGGTCGCGGGCCCGCCCGGAACGGCGACCACGACAAAATCCACCGCGCTCATCAACCCGGCCAGCGTCGCGACCTGCCGCGCCGGCACCCCGGGCTCGGCAACCTCGGACCGATTGAAGAACAGAACCTCCATCCCGAAGCCGTGGTGACAGCGCCGCGCAATGGCCTTGCCGATCCGGCCCATCCCGACGATACCTACGCGCTTGCCCGTCACATGGGCGCCCAGCATCTGCGTGGGATGCCAGCCCTGCCACTGCCCCGACCGTACCAGCCTTTCGCCCTCACCTGCCCGGCGGGCGGTCATCAGAAGAAGCGTCAGCGCGATATCGGCGGTCGCATCGGTCACCGCGCCGGGCGTGTTGGTCACGACGATGCCGGCGGCCGCCGCGGCCTCGGTGTCGATATGATTATAGCCCACGCCGAAATTCGCGATGATCCGGCAGCGGAGCCCGGCCGCGCAGCCGAACGCCTCGGCGGTAAAGGCGTCGCCCAGCGAACAGAGCACGGCGTCATGCTCCGCCAGCGCCGCCACCGCGGCATCAAGCGGCAGCGGCTGCGTGTCGTCGCGAAGGGTGACGTCAAATGCGGCGCGCGCAGCATCGAGCGTCCGGGGCGGCATCCGCCGTGTGATCAGCAGCCGCGCCATCAGAACATCCGCCCGCCCAGCGGCACCGCCTGATCCGGCGAGAGCAGCACCACCTCGCCATCTGCATCCGGCACGCCGAGCACCAGAACCTCGGACATCACCGGCCCGATCTGGCGCGGCGGAAAGTTGACGACCGCGATCACCTGCCGCCCGATCAGGTCCTCGGGCGTGTAATGAACGGTGATCTGCGCCGAAGACCGCTTCTCGCCAATCTCCGGCCCGAAATCGACCCAGAGCCGATAGGCCGGTTTGCGCGCCTCGGGGAAGGGTTCGGCCCGGGTGATGCGGCCCACGCGGATATCGACCTTCTCGAAATCGGAATAGGTGATCATTGTCCCAACTCCCGGCTGCGGGCGGCGGCGGCCTGCACCGCGCGACGCAAGAGGGCCGGGAAACCCTGCGCCTCATCCATCAGGACCGCCAGCGCCGCGGCGGTCGTGCCCGCCGGGCTGGTGACGTTTTCACGCAGTTGTGCCGGGCCGGCGCCGGCTTCCTCGGCAAGGACGCCGGCGCCGGCCACCGTGGCGCGGGCAAGGTGCAACGAAAGATCGGGCGGCAGGCCCTCTGCCTCACCCGCGGCCGCCAGCGTCTCGATCAAGTGGAACACATAGGCCGGGCCCGAGCCCGAAACCGCCGTAACCGCGTCCATCTGGCCTTCGTGTTCAAGCCGGACAACCTGCCCCACCGCCGACAACAGCGCCTCGGCAAGGGTCAGGGCCGCGTTATCCGCATGGGCATTGCCGATCAGCGCGGTGATCCCGCGCCCGACGGCGGCGGGCGTGTTGGGCATTGCGCGGATGACCGGCGTTCCCGACCCCAGCAGGGCTTCATACCGGGCGATCGAGATCCCCGCCGCGACCGAGAGAAACACCGTACCGCCGCCCCCAAGCGCCGAAAGCGCCGGCAACGCATCCTGCATCATCTGCGGTTTCACGGCGATCAGCACGACAGCGGGCGAGGCTGGCAGGCCCTCGTTCAAATGAACGCCCTGCGCCTGCAGCCAGTCCGACGGGCGCGGCTCCTGAACCCAGACCGACTGCGGCGGCAGACCCTGTTTCAGCCAGCCCTGCAGCATGGCCGACCCCATCTTGCCGCAGCCCAGAAGCACAAGGCCCCGTTCCGCCAGATCGTCGAATGTCATCTTGCCCCCGTCCTTTTCCGGGGGCCAAGCCTATGCGCGACCGTAGGCCTCTGCAATGGCGACCTTGAGCGCCGAGGCCGGGCTCTGATCCGACCAGGCCGCAAGCTGGAACGCTGGGTAGAACCGTTCGCAGGCCGCAACCGCGCCGCCGATCATGCGGTCGATCTGTTCGGCCCCGGCGACCTGTCCGCCCGACAGCACAAGCCCGTAGCGCCAGACCATCAGCCGCTGCTCGGCCCAGAAGCTGAAGGCCCCGGTCCAGCAGAGCTCGTTCGCGCCGTTCAGAACCTCGTAAAGCGCGGCGTGGCGATCCTCGGGCGGCTCCATATCGAAGGTGCAGACGAGCCGCAGCGTCTCGTCATGGCCCGACCAGGCGAGCGTGAGGGAATAGGTGCGCCACTGTCCCTCGACCGCCATCGCGATCTGATCGTCGCCGACGCGGTCGAAATCCCAGTCATGGTGTTCGGCAAGCGTTTCGACGATATCGATGGGATGAAGGTCTTCGCCACTCAGGAAAAGCTCGGAGTTAGCCATGGTCCACTCCTTCATATGCGGCTGGGCGGTGGTCCCCACCACCATAAACCGGGCCTCTGCCAAGGGGCGGCGGTCATCCGGCCTCCCCTTACAAGATATGGTGTGCGCAAAGCGCGCTTCTGTAAAGAGCGGCGTTTGCATTTAGCTGTGGAAAAATGCTGCGACAGCGAAACGTCTCGCAGCTGACCCCGGCCCCCGGGGGGCAGGTTCCGATTCAAACCCGGATTCTTCGGGATCAGTCCTTGGACTTGGCGCTCGCCTTGGCCGCCGGGGCCTTGGCGGCCTCTTTCGCAGCGGACTCTGTCACAGTGGCCTCCAGCGCATCGAGCCGGGCGCGCAGGGCCTCGTTCTCTTCCCGGGCCTTCTGCGCCATCGCGCGCACGGCATCGAATTCCTCGCGCGTGACCAGATCGCGGTCGGCAAGCCAGCGGTCCACCAGCCCCTTGACCGCGGTTTCCGCCTCGGCCCGGGCGCCTTGCGCCACGCCCATCGCATTGGTCATGAGCTGGGACATGTCGTCGAGAAACTTGTTGCGGCTCTGCATGGCGGGCTCCTCATCGGTTTCAACCTATATGTGACGGGCGGAGGCAAATCACAAGGTTGACTTGCCCCTCTGCCCCCGTCCACACAAGGCGCGACCATCAGGAGGCGCGCCGGACCGCGGCAGCCCAGGGAGAAACCGAATGCTTGCCGCGATCCCCTTTCCCGACCTCAGCCCCGAGATCTTCACGATCCGCCTTGGCGGGTTCGAGTTCGCGCTGCGCTGGTATGCGCTGGCCTATATCGCGGGTCTGCTGATCGGCTGGCGGATCGTCGTTGGCCTCATGCGCCGGCCTGGCCTGTGGCCCGGGTCGCGGGCGCCGATGGAACCGGTGCAGGTCGAACAGCTTCTGACCTGGGTGATCGTCGGCGTCATCCTCGGCGGGCGGCTGGGTTTCGTGCTCTTTTACCAGCCGGCCTATTACCTCTCCAATCCGGTCGAGATTTTCCATGTCTGGGAAGGCGGGATGGCGTTTCACGGCGGCTTTCTCGGCGTCGTGGTCGCGGCGCTGATCTATTGCCGCCGGAACGGCCTGCCGCCGCTGCAGGTCGCCGACGCGATGGCGGTCGCGACGCCCATCGGGCTGATGCTCGGCCGGCTTGCAAATTTCGTGAATGGCGAACTGTGGGGCCGGCCCACTACCCTCCCCTGGGGCGTGATCTTTCCGGGTGAGGCCGCGCAGACCTGCCCGTGGGACTGGATCGGTCCCTGCGCGCGCCATCCCTCGCAGCTTTATCAGGCGGCGGGCGAAGGGCTCCTGCTGTTTCTGCTGCTTGCGGTTCTGGTCTGGGGCCTCGGCTGGCTGCGGCGCCCCGGTCAGGTGACCGGCGCCTTCCTTGCGGGCTATGGCGTCGCGCGCTTTGTGGTCGAGTTCTTTCGCCAGCCTGACGCGCAGTTCGTCGGCCCCGGCAACCCGCTGGGCCATGCGGTTCAGTTCGGCCAGGCCGGGCTGACGATGGGGCAGATCCTGTCGCTGCCGATGATCCTCGCGGGGATCGCCCTGATCCTCTGGGCGCGGCGTCGCGCCACCGCGCCTGCATGACGCCGCTGACCGGGATACTGGTCGGGCGGGTCCGGGCCGGGGGGCCGATGACGGTGGCCGATTACATGGCCGAATGCCTGCTGCATCCGCAGCACGGCTACTACACCACGCGCGATCCCTTTGGCCGGGGGGGCGATTTCACCACCGCCCCCGAAATCAGCCAGATGTTCGGAGAGCTTCTAGGGCTATCCCTTGCGCAAAGCTGGCTTGATCAGGGGGCTCCGGACCGGATCGTGCTTGCCGAGCTTGGCCCCGGCCGCGGCACGCTTATGGCGGATATCCTGCGCGCGACCCGGGGCGTGCCCGGCTTTCACACGGCGCTTTCCGTGCATCTGGTCGAGGCTTCGCCCACCCTTCGCAAGCGGCAGCGGCAGGCCTTGCCGGGTGCCGATGTGACCTGGCACGACACGACGGGCGACCTGCCGCTGGACCGCCCGCTGTTTCTGGTCGCGAACGAATTTTTCGACGCGCTGCCCATCCGCCAGTTCCTGCGCAACGGTCCGGGATGGTCGGAACGGCTGGTGGGTCTCGATGAGTCCGGCCGGCTCGCCTTTGGCCTTGCGCCCCCGGCGCCTGTTCCGGCCCTTGCACATCGGCTGGGCGACAGCGCCGAGGGCGAGATGGTGGAGCTTTGTCCGGCAGGCCCGCCGATCATGCAGGATATCGCCTCTCGTATTCAGGCCAGGGGCGGCGTGGCGATCGTCATCGATTATGGCGACTGGCGCGCGCGGGGCGATACGCTGCAGGCGCTGCGTGACCATGCGCCGGACGATCCGCTCGCCCATCCCGGAGAGGCCGATCTGACCGCCCATGTCGATTTCGAGGCGCTGGCGCAGGCCGCCAGGCCCGCCGTCGCCGTGTCAGGCCCGGTGCCGCAGGGGGTGTTGCTGCAACGGCTCGGCATCGCCGGGCGGGCCGAGGCGCTCGCCGCCCGCCTGCAGGGTGACGCGCTGGCGCAGCATCTGGCCGCCCATCGGCGCTTGACCCATCCGCAGGAAATGGGAAACCTGTTCAAAGCCATCGCCATCAGCCCACGGGGCCGGCCCCAACCGCCCGGATTTGGCACATGAGTCTCGAGATCATTACCTCCCCCCTGCTCGGTCCGCTGCGCCACGGTTTCTTTACCCGTCGCGGCGGCGCGTCATCGGGGGTGTTTCACGGGCTGAACTGCGGCCTCGGGTCCTCGGACATGGCCGAGGCGGTGGCGATCAACCGTCAGCGGGTCGCGGCGGCGATGGAGGTTCCGGGCGATCACCTTGTCACCGTGCATCAGGTTCATTCGCCCGCTGTGGTCGTGGTCGAGGGGGTGCTCGACCCCGTGCCGCGCGCCGATGCGCTGGTCACAAAAACACCCGGGGTTGCGATTGCGGTGCTTACGGCCGACTGCCAGCCCGTTCTGCTGGCCGACGTCGCGGCGGGCGTTATCGGCGCCGCCCATGCCGGATGGCGCGGCGCGCGCGACGGGGTGCTGGGTGCGACCGTCGATGCAATGGTCGGGCTGGGCGCCACGCGCGCGCGGATCAAGGCGGTGATCGGCCCCACCATCAGCCAGCGGAATTATGAGGTCGGGCCGGAGCTGCTTGAGGATTTCATGGCCGATGACCCCGCCAACAGTCGCTTTTTTACCAATGGCGCCGGCGACCGTTATCTCTTTGACCTGCCGTCCTTCGGTCTTGCGCAGTTGCGGACCGCCGGCGTGGCCGAGGCCGCCTGGACCGGCCATTGCACCTATGGGGATGCGGAACGGTTTTTCTCTTACCGCCGCGCGACCCATGCCGGCGAGGCCGATTATGGCCGCCTGATCTCGGCGATCCGGCTTTAGGCGTCAAGTTTCAGGCGTCAGGCGCCTCTTCAGGCGCTGCGGCTCAGCCGGTCCTCAAGCACGTCAAAGGGCAGGCCCGGTTCGTCCTTGGCGCAGCGGATCACCAGCGATGTCTTGACGCTTGCCACATTCTCGGCGGCGGTGAGCTGCTGGGTCAGGAAGGACTGGAAGGTCGAGAGATCGGGCGCCACGCATTTCAGGATGAAGTCGATCTCGCCGTTCAGCATGTGACATTCACGCACAAGGGGCCAGGCCCGGCAGCGGTCCTCGAAGGCGCTCAGGTCCGGTTCCGCCTGGCTGTGAAGCCGCACCATCGCGAAAACCTGCACCTCGAAGCCAAGCTCTCGCGCATTGATATCCGCGTGATATCCACGGATATAGCCGGCTTCCTCCAATGTGCGGACGCGACGCAGACAGGGGGGCGCGGAAATGCCCACCCGCTTGGCCAGTTCCACATTGGTCATGCGCCCGTCGCCCTGAAGCTCCGCAAGGATCATCCGGTCGATCGGATCGAGCTTTGAACCCGCCATGTCTGCTCCTTTATTGCTGCGCGGAACTTACGGCCAGCGCCGGTTTCGCGCAATATTATTTCACCAATTCTACCGTGCATGTCCTTCTTCGCGCCGCTCCGCATCGCCCCTTCCGAAAAGCGGCCGGAGCGAATATATCCGCCCGGCAATAAGGGGGCTGCCATGACTGACGCGCGACATACGAAGGTTCTCATCATCGGATCAGGTCCGGCGGGATATACCGCGGCGGTCTACGCGGCAAGGGCGATGCTGAAGCCGATCCTGATCCAGGGCATACAGCCGGGCGGCCAGCTGACGATCACGACGGATGTCGAAAACTGGCCCGGCGACACCAGCGTTCAGGGCCCCGACCTGATGATCCGGATGGAAGCCCACGCGCGAGAGATGGGGGCCGAGATCATCTCGGACTACATTTCCGCGCTGGACCTGTCGCAGCGCCCCTTTGTCGCCCGCGCCGACAGCGGCACGACCTACACGGCGGATGCGGTGATCCTGGCGACCGGGGCGCAGGCGAAATGGCTTGGCCTTCCGTCCGAGGAGCGGTTCAAGGGCTTCGGCGTCTCGGCCTGCGCGACCTGCGACGGCTTTTTCTATCGCGGCAAAGAGGTCGTGGTGATCGGCGGCGGCAATACGGCGGTCGAAGAGGCGCTGTTCCTCACCAATTTCGCGAGCAAGGTGACGCTGATCCACCGGCGCGATTCGCTGCGCGCAGAACGGATCATGCAGGAACGCCTCTTCGCCCATCCGAAGGTCGAGGTTCTGTGGAACCACACGGTGGACGAGGTTCTGGGCGACGACACGCCCCTGGGCGTGACCGCCGTCCGCGCGCGCCATGTGGAAACCGGCGTTGCGACCGACATCCCCTGCGCGGGCTTCTTTGTCGCGATCGGCCACGCGCCGGCCTCCGAGCTCGTGCAGGGCCAGCTGGAGACGCATCACGGCGGCTATGTGAAGGTGAAGCCCGGAACGACAGAGACCTCGATCCCCGGCGTCTTTGCCGCCGGCGACCTGACCGACCATGTCTACCGGCAGGCGGTCACGAGCGCGGGTATGGGCTGCATGGCCGCGCTGGACGCGGAACGGTTTCTTGCAGGTTTGATGACATAATGGCGACTTTTGTCCCAAAATCGGCAGTTTTCCCCGCATTTTGGGCGCCAGGCCAATCCTTTGTCTTGATGCGCCGTTGCTGCTGGGGGTAAAGCAGGTTTACGCCAATGCCGCATTAACGAGGGACAGCCTTCAATGCCATCATCCAATCTAGCCCCGATTCCGGAGCTTTACGTTTCCTATGATTCCGCGCAGAAGCTGAAGGTCGAGGCGGGGGATCTGCCGTCCTGGGATCTGACGCCGCGGCAGATCTGCGATCTGGAGCTTCTGATGAACGGGGGTTTCCACCCGCTCAAGGGCTTCCTGAGCGAGGCCGATTATGATGGCGTTGTCGAAAACATGCGCCTGACCGACGGGACGCTCTGGCCGATGCCGATCACGCTGGACGTGAGCGAGGATTTCGCCGGCAAGATCGAGACTGGACAGGACATCGCGCTGCGCGACCAGGAAGGCGTGATCCTCGCGATCCTTTCGGTCACCGACAAATGGGAGCCGAACAAGGCCCGCGAGGCGGAAAAGGTCTTCGGGGCCGACGATCTGGCGCATCCGGCGGTGAACTACCTGCATCACTCGGCAGGCAAGATCTATCTGGGCGGCCCCGTCACCGGCATCCAGCAGCCGATCCATTACGATTTCAAGGCCCGCCGCGACACGCCGAACGAGTTGCGCGCCTATTTCCGCAAGATGGGCTGGCGCCGCGTGGTCGCCTTCCAGACCCGCAACCCGCTGCACCGGGCGCATCAGGAACTGACCTTCCGCGCCGCGCGCGAGGCGCAGGCCAACCTGCTGATCCACCCGGTCGTGGGCATGACCAAGCCGGGCGACGTGGACCATTTCACCCGCGTCCGCTGCTATGAGGCGGTGCTGGACAAATACCCGGCGGCCACCACGCATCTGTCGCTTCTGAACCTGGCGATGCGCATGGCCGGCCCGCGTGAGGCACTGTGGCACGCGATCATCCGCAAGAACCACGGCCTGACGCATTTCATCGTCGGCCGCGACCATGCGGGCCCCGGCAAGAACAGCGCGGGCAAGGACTTCTACGACCCCTATGCTGCGCAGGAACTGGTGCGTCAGCACCAGGAGGAAGTCGGGATCGAGATGGTCGACTTCAAGCAGATGGTCTTTGTGCAGGAAAAGGCACAATATTACCCGGTGGATGAGGTGCCCGAGAACTCGACCGTGCTCGACATCTCCGGCACCGAGCTGCGGCGCCGTCTGCGCGAAGGGCTGGAGATCCCCGACTGGTTCTCCTTCCCCGAGGTGGTGACCGAACTGCGCCGCACCTCGCCGCCGCGCGCCAAGCAGGGCTTTACCGTGTTCCTGACGGGGCTCTCGGGCTCGGGCAAATCCACCATCGCGAACGCGCTGATGGTCAAGCTGATGGAGATGGGCGGCCGCCCGGTCACGCTGCTCGATGGCGATGTCGTGCGCAAACACCTCTCGTCCGAGCTCGGCTTCTCGAAAGAGCATCGCGACATCAACATCCGCCGCATCGGCTATGTCGCATCCGAGATCACCAAGAACGGTGGCATCGCCATCTGCGCCCCGATCGCACCCTACACCGCGACCCGCCGCGCCGTGCGCGAGATGGTCGAGGCAGGCGGCGCCTTTGTCGAGGTGCATGTGGCAACCCCGCTCGAGGAATGCGAACGTCGCGACCGCAAGGGGCTCTACAAGCTGGCCCGCGAAGGCAAGATCAAGGAGTTCACCGGGATTTCGGACCCTTACGAGGAACCCGCGAACCCCGAGCTTCGCCTCGACACCACCGGCATCGAGGTCGATCACTGCGCCCATCAGGTGCTGCTCAAGCTCGAAGGCATGGGCCTCATCAAGGCCTGAGCTGCCTACGGGCGCAGAAACACATAGAAGGAAAAGGCCGCCGGAAACGGCGGCCTTGTTCGTGGGGTCAAGCGGGAGCGTCTGCCGTCGGTGGCGCGGGGCGTCGGTCCTGTCCCGGCCCCCGTGGACCCAGGTGTCACAGCCCCGACAGCACAAGCCTCAGTGTGCGTTGACCGGGGCAAGATCATTTTGACGGGCCAGGGCAAAGGCCATCTGGCGGTCGCGCACCAGCGCCAGCCGTTCGCCGTTCGGACCATTGACCGAATAAAGCGTCTCGATCCCTTCGGCTTGATCGCGGATTTCCTGCGGCAGCTCGCTTACGGCGATGGGACGGACATAGACGATCCGGTCCTCTGCCGCATTCTCAAATTCAAAGTTCGTGTCCATCACACGCTCCTTTCAGGCTCTGGAAATACGAATGGTCTGCACAACGCTGTCGGGTTCGCTGCGTGCAAGATCAATGTGCAAGAGGCCGTTTTCCATGATCGCGCCGCGCACCTCTACCCCGTCGGCCAGCACAAAAGCGCGCTGGAACTGCCGGGCCGCTATGCCTCGATGCAGGAAGATCCGGTCACCGCTCTCCTCGGCCTGACGGCCGCGCACGACCAGTTGCCGATCTTCCAGCGTGATCGAAAGATCCTCTTCGCGGAACCCCGCCAGCGCGAGCGTGATGCGATAAGCGTTTTCGCCGCATTGCTCGATGTTGAAGGGGGGATAGCCTTCGTTTCCGGTCTTTGCGGTGCGTTCCACCAGCCGTTCAAGCTGGTCGAAGCCCAAAAGAAACGGGTGGGCGGCAAAGGTCAGTTTCGTCATGTGGCAAGCCCTTGGATAAGCGACGTTGCAATAATGGCCCCGGAAGCGGCGACCTGAGGTCAATATGGGCGCCCGAAAAACCCTCCGCAAGGGGCGGCGCATCGGCATTATCTTTCCCGAAATGCCGCATTTCAGTATATAGGTGATCCGGTGACTGCGACTCCAGCGAAGGCCAGACATGAACGCGCCCATGGAACTCAAAAGCGAAGACGTGCTGCGGATCGAGCTTGAGGTCTTTCGAAGCGAACATCGCGACCTTGACGCGGCCATTCAGGCGCTGGAAACCACCCCCGCCCCCGATGCCCTGCAACTGCGCCGGCTCAAGAAGAAAAAGCTGCAGCTGCGTGACCGGATCGCCCGGATCGAGGATCTTCTGACCCCCGACATCATTGCCTAGCGCATCGTTCCGACTATAGTGCGCGCTTTCTGAAGGCGGGCCGGCGGAGGCAGGATGACAGAGGTGAAAGTGGGCATCATCATGGGCAGCCAGTCCGACTGGCCCACCATGAAGGAAGCGGCCGACATTCTGGACGAACTCGGCGTCGCATGGGAGGCCCGGATCGTTTCGGCTCATCGCACGCCCGACCGGCTCTGGGCCTATGGGCGGGATGCCGTGGGGCGCGGCCTGCAGGTCATCATCGCGGGCGCTGGCGGGGCTGCGCATCTGCCGGGGATGATGGCGTCCAAGACGCGGCTGCCGGTGATCGGGGTGCCGGTGCAGACCAAGGCCCTGTCGGGTGTGGACAGCCTCTATTCCATCGTTCAGATGCCGCGCGGCTATCCGGTTGCGACCATGGCGATCGGTGCGGCAGGGGCGGCAAATGCCGGGCTGATGGCGGCGGGCATCCTTTCCCTGCAGGACAGCGGGCTTGCCGCACGGCTCGACGACTGGCGCGCGGCCCTCTCTGCGTCGATCCCCGAGGAGCCGCGGAATGACTGAGCGTGGCGCCACGCTCGGCCCGGGCGCGACCATCGGGATTCTGGGCGGCGGACAGTTGGGACGGATGCTGTCGGTTGCGGCTTCCCGCCTCGGGTTCCGCTGCCATGTCTATGAGCCGGCGGCAAACCCGCCCGCGGCCGATGTCGCGCACCGCACCTTCACCGCCCCCTATGAGGACCATGAGGCGCTTGCGCAGTTTGCCAAGGGCGTCGATGTCATCACCTATGAGTTCGAGAATGTGCCGACCGCCGCGCTCGACCTGCTGGAATCGATCGTGCCCATCCGCCCGAACCGCCGCGCGCTCGCCATCAGTCAGGACCGGCTGAGCGAAAAGGCGTTCCTGCGCGACCTTGGCCTTGCGACAGCGCCCTTCGCGCCCGTGGATCGGGCCGCCGATCTGGACGCGGCGCTGGCCGATATCGGGATGCCCGCAATCCTCAAGACACGGCGGCTCGGCTATGACGGCAAGGGGCAGGCGCGGATCACCGCCGCAGATCAGGCCGGGGCCGCGTTGGCTGCGATGGCCGGTGCGCCCGCGATCCTCGAAGGGTTCGTGACCTTCAGCCATGAAGTTTCGGTCATCGCCGCGCGGGGTCTCGACGGGCGGGTGGCCTGCTACGACCCCGGGGAAAACGTGCACCGAGACGGTATCCTGCATACGACCACCGTTCCGGCCCGGCTGTCGATGGCGCAGCAGACCGATGCCGTCATCCTGGCGGGGCGAATCCTCAACGCACTCGACTATGTGGGTGTGATGGGGGTGGAACTCTTCGTGACCCCGGCCGGGCTCGTGGTGAACGAGATCGCGCCGCGCGTCCACAATTCGGGCCACTGGACGCAGAACGGCTGCGTCATCGACCAGTTTGAACAGCATATCCGCGCCGTCGCGGGCTGGCCCCTGGGCGATGGCAGCCGTCATTCCGATATAGAGATGCTGAACCTGATCGGCGAGGACGTCGCGCGTGTCCCGGAACTGGCGGGCCGGGCCGATACGGCGATCCATCTCTATGGCAAGGCCGAGGCGCGGCCGGGTCGCAAGATGGGGCATGTGAACCGCCGCCTGCCCCAACCGCTCAATGCGCCGCCGATGTCTCCTCGGGGGCGGTAAATAGCAGCGCCACCGCCTCGGTCAGCGTCAGGTCATGATCGAACCGCCCCTGCTCGAGGAATTCGAGCACCTGCGCGATCACCAGCGGGTTGAGCATCATGAAGGTATGGGTGACCGGCAGGACGATATGATCGTTCATTCCCTCGACCTTCGTGCTCTCGACCGAGACCTTCCCGTCATCCGGCCCCTCGATCATCGAGGAATAGACAGGGTTGAGCGAGCGGTGTCCCGCGATCACCCCCAGTTCGAAGCGCGCCGGGCCAAGCTGGTTCGGCAGGCTGTCCGGTTCGGTGCCCAGTTCCAGCCCCGCCGGGCCGTTCAGCCACTGAAACGGCTCCAGCCCGCCCAGACGGTCCACCAGTTCCGACCCGTGGTTCGGCGGGGCGAGCATCACGACGCGCCCCATGTTCTGCGGCCGGTGATCCTCCAGCCAATAGCGCAGGATGACCCCGCCCATCGAATGGGTCACGAAATGAACGGTCTCGCCGCCGCATTGCTCGATCGCATCGGGCACATAGCCGGCAAGCTCCTCGATCGGCATGAGGGTCGATGGGTAACCCTCGTTCACCACAGTATATCCTTGCGCCGCCAGCGCCTCTGCCATCACCAGAAGCGACGCCTCGGTCCGCGCCAGACCGTGCAGCATCACGATGCAATCCGCCCGCGCGGCAGGGGCGATCAACAGGGCGAGGGCGAAAAGAACGTAACGCATTTGCGACAGATAGGATCGCGCGCGGTTTTGACGAGGGGCGGCGCGGAGAGTTGACTGAGAGGTGGGTTCGGCAAGCATGGTTGAGGAACGCGATGGGTGGTACGGAGATCCGGCGGGCCTCCGGAGGTTGCGTGTTTGGTGGCTGGACAATCCCGCCCGCCGCAGAAATGATCGCCCCGACCCAGCCAGCCCGATACCCGATGACCCCTCGTCTTGCCGTCCGCGCCCTGATCCTGCACGAAAACCGCCTGCTCCTGGTCAATGCCTGGCCGGGCGGGATCAGCGATCTTTGGTGCGCGCCGGGCGGCGGGGTGGAGCGGCACCAGTCACTGCCCGACAACCTGCGCCGCGAGGTGCATGAGGAAACCGGCCTGATCGTCGAGGTCGGCGCACCCTGCCTTGTGAACGAGTTCCACGAACCCGCGCGGGACTTTCATCAGGTCGATATCTATTTCCGCTGCACAATCACCTCGGGCACCTCGGGCCGGATCGACGCCGGCTGGCGCGACCCCGAGGGCGTGGTGACGGAGCGGCGCTTCTTCAGCCGGGCGGAGCTGGCTGGCATCCGCTACAAGCCCGACAGCCTGCCCCAGGCGGCATGGGGCAGCCGGACGCTCTATGACCCGTTGGAGCCGATCCTGCGCTAGACGCTCTGAACGCTCTCGAACACCTCAAGCTCGGGCGGGCCCATATAGATATCGGCGTGGCTGCCGGCACCGCGATGGGCGGCCCGGAAAGCCTCGGACTTCGTCCAGTTCTCGAAATCGGCGCGGCTGTTCCAAAGGGTGTGCGAGGCGTAAAGGACATGGTCGCCCTTCTCCGCCCCCTTCATCAGGTGAAACGAGACGAAGCCCGGCACCTCGGGCAGGTGGCTGTCGCGGTTCTTCCAGATGGCCTCGAATGTCTCTTCCTGCCCTGCCTTCACGCGAAACCGGTTCATCGTCAGATACATTGCCCACTCCTTCTGGCTTTTTGGCGAAGTTCGGGGCATCAAGGGGCAAGGTCAAGCCCGGCGCGGCGGACATAAGGAAGCAGGCAATGAAACTCTTTGCAGGGCTTGGCAATCCCGGCGCGAAATATGCGGGCAACCGGCACAATATCGGGTTCATGGCACTGGACCGGATCGCGGCAGATCATGGCTTTGCCCCGTGGCGGTCCAGGTTTCAGGGGCAGCTGGCAGAGGGGCGGCTGGGTTCCGAAAAGGTCGTCCTGCTCAAGCCGGAAACGTTCATGAACCTCTCGGGCCAGTCGGTGGGCGAGGCGCTGCGGTTCTACAAGCTCACCCCCGCCGATCTGATCGTCTTTCACGACGAACTGGATCTTGCGCCCGGCAAGGCGCGGGTCAAGCAGGGGGGCGGCCATGCGGGGCATAACGGCCTGCGGTCGATCCACCAGCATC
This sequence comes from Halodurantibacterium flavum, assembly GCF_042681825.1. Classification (NCBI taxonomy): domain Bacteria; kingdom Pseudomonadati; phylum Pseudomonadota; class Alphaproteobacteria; order Rhodobacterales; family Paracoccaceae; genus Halodurantibacterium; species Halodurantibacterium flavum. The sequence goes on along the minus strand of NZ_JBHUGH010000009.1, from coordinate 185,161 downwards.
TGGGCGAAGGATATGGCCGCGTGCGGTTGGGGATCGGACATCCCGGGCACAAGGATCGCGTCTCGGCCTATGTCCTGTCGGATTTCGCCAAGGCCGAGGAAGCATGGCTCGACGATCTTCTGCGTGGCGTCTCGGATGGCGCGCCGGCGCTGGCGGACGGGGACGCGACGCGCTTCATGAATGCCGTATCGCTCCGGACCGCGCCGCCGCGTGCGGCATCGGGGACACGGCCGCCAAAGTCACAGGATCCCGCGCCGCAGGAGAAACCCGCCCCGCAGGAGAGTTCCGCCGCGGAAGACCCCGCAGACCGGTCGCCCCTTCAACGCCTGATCGACCGGTTCCGGTGAGGATGTGCAGATGATGGACCCTTCCCTCAACGTGTTGGGCGATCCGCTCCAGACCTGCTCCGCCCAGCCGCTGACCGGCTTTTTCCGCAACGGCTGCTGCGACACGGGCGACGCGGATATGGGCCGGCACACCGTCTGCGCGGTGATGACGGCCGAGTTCCTGGCGCTGTCCAAATATCTCGGCAACGATCTTTCGACGCCGCGCCCGGAATACAGCTTTCCCGGGCTCAGGCCCGGCGACCGGTGGTGCCTCTGTGCCGCGCGGTTTCTTCAGGCCCATGAAGAAGGAGCCGCCCCCCGCGTCCGGCTGGAGGCGACGCATCTGCGCACGCTCGACATCGTTCCGCTGGAGGTACTGAAGCTCTACGCCGAGCCGTAGCCGCCGCCGCGCGTCAGCGCGGCCCGGCCCAACGGGATGAGCGGCCAGCGGCCGCGAAGACGGGCGGGAGAGGCCCCGCCCCGCCCGGTCAGGCCGTCAGATCGACGTTCAGCGCCTTGGCCACCGTAAAGATGTCCTTGTCGCCCCGCCCGCACATGTTCATCACGATCAGATGGTCGGCCGGCAGGTTCGGTGCGATCTTGACCACATGTGCCAGCGCATGGCTCGGCTCCAGCGCGGGGATGATCCCCTCCTGCTGGCAGCAGAGCTGGAACGCCGCCAGCGCCTCGGCATCAGTAATCGAGACATATTCCGCACGGCCCACGTCATGCAGCCAGGCATGTTCCGGTCCAATCCCCGGGTAGTCGAGCCCCGCCGAGATCGAATACCCCTCTAGGATCTGGCCGTCGCCATCCTGCAGGAGGTAGGTGCGGTTGCCATGCAGCACGCCCGGGCGACCGCCGGTCAGGCTGGCGCAATGCTGCATCTTTTCGTCGACACCCTTGCCGCCGGCCTCGACGCCGATGATCCCGACCTCCTTGTCGTCGAGGAACGGATAGAACAGTCCCATCGCATTCGAACCGCCGCCGATCGCCGCGATGATCGTGTCCGGCAGACGGCCTTCACGCTCCATAATCTGTTCGCGGACCTCCTTGCCGATGATCGACTGGAAATCCCGCACCATGGCCGGATAGGGGTGCGGCCCCGCGACCGTGCCGATGCAATAGAACGTGTCGCGCACATTCGTCACCCAGTCCCGCAGCGCGTCGTTCATCGCGTCCTTGAGCGTCCCGCGCCCCGAGGTGACCGGAATCACTTCGGCGCCCAGCAGCTTCATCCGGAAGACGTTCGGCGCCTGCCGCTCCACGTCATGCGCGCCCATATAGACCACGCATTTCAGCCCGAACCGCGCGCAGACGGTGGCCGTCGCCACCCCGTGCTGCCCTGCCCCGGTTTCGGCGATGATCCGGGTCTTGCCCATCCGCCGCGCCAGCAGGATCTGCCCCAGCACGTTGTTGATCTTGTGCGCACCGGTGTGGTTCAGCTCGTCCCGCTTGAGGTAGACCTTGGCGCCGCCCAGATAGTCGGTCAGCCGTTCCGCGAAATAAAGCGGGCTGGGCCGGCCGACATAATGCTTCCACAGGTCGTCCATCTCGGCCCAGAAGCTCTCGTCGGTCTTGGCGCGCTCGTATTCCTCTTCCAGCTGGAGGATCAGGGGCATCAGCGTTTCGGACACGAAACGTCCACCGAAATCCCCGAACCGCCCGTTTTCGTCCGGGCCGGTCATGAAGCTGTTGATAAGATCCTCGGCCATCTCAATCCTCCGTTGGATCGCCCTGCGCCGCCCGGAGGAAACGCGCGATCAATGCCGCATCCTTGACCCCCGGGGCGCTTTCGACACCCGAGGAAACATCCACCTGCCGCGCGCCCGTCAGACGCGCCGCCTCGGCTACATTCTCGGGCGTCAGCCCACCGGCCAGCATCCAGGGCCTGGGCCAGCGCCGCCCGGCGATCAGCCGCCAGTCAAAGCTCAACCCGTTCCCGCCGGGCAGGGCCGCATCCTTCGGCGCCTTCGCATCGATCAGGATCTGGTCGGCGACGCCCATGTAGCGCTCGATCGCCGCCAGGTCGTCCGGTCCCGCCACACCGATCGCCTTCATCACCGGCAGCCCGTGACGGGCACGCAGCGCCGCGACCCGTTCCTCGGGCTCGGCCCCGTGAAGCTGAAGCATGTCGAGCGGCACCTCGGACAGCACCGCGTCGATCACCGCATCATCCGCATCGACGAACAGGCCGACCTTGACCAGACCCGGCGGCGCAGCGAGAGCAAGCGTCCGCGCCTGCCCGATCTCCAGATGTCGCGGCGAGCGGGCAAAGAACACAAACCCCGCATAGGCAGCGCCCGCCTCGGCGGCCGCCGTCAGCTGGCCCGGCTCTGTCAGCCCGCAGATCTTGACGCGCATCTCCATGCCCAGCGTCTAGCGCGCCCGCCCGCCATCCTCAAGCAGGGCGAGCACATCGTCGCCCGGTTCCGCCCCTTTTTCGCGGATCTGGGCCATCTCGGCCTCCAGCCGCGACAGGCGACGCTGCGCCCGCGCCGCCTCGGACCGGATGCGGTATTCGCGCAGCCATTCCCAGATGAACCCGATCAGCAGACCCGCCAGCACACCGCCAAGGATCACGATGAAAAGCGGCAGTTCGACCATCCAGTTACCCCCGGCCAGCCCCGCCAGATCGTCGGGCAAAAGCTGCAGCGTCACGGGGCCGCGATTGGCCAGCGCCACCGTCAGCAGCACGACCGCAAGCAGGATCAGGAAGGCGTATTTCAGATATCTCATTCCGGCGTGGTTTCCTTGCCGTTCAGCCGGTCGCGCAACAGCTTGCCGGTCTTGAAGAAGGGGACGCATTTCTCCTCGACCTCGACCGAGTCGCCGGTGCGCGGGTTGCGGCCCATCCGCCCCTCGCGCCGCTTGACGGAAAAGGCGCCAAAGCCGCGCAGTTCCACCCGGTCGCCGCGCGCCATCGCCTGGATGATCTCTTCGAAGATCGTATTGACGATGCGTTCGACGTCGCGCTGATAGAGATGCGGGTTTTCCTCGGCAATCTTCTGGATGAGTTCCGAACGGATCATGCGTGTTTCCCCCGTGCGCGGCTGGTCTGCGGCAGCGCCGCGCTGTCCCCCAGACTATAGGCCTAGCTGAGGTTAATACAATGAAAAGCATAGCGGGAACAGGCCACAAGCCGGTCGCGACCGCCGCACGGAAGGGCCCGCCGGCAATTCATCGCCAATGGGCGTCCCACCATGGCTGAGGTTCGGGATGAGCAAACGAAAACGGCCCCGCCCGGTTTGGGCGGGGCCGTGTGGCGGGGCGCGCTCGGGCGCCCCTGATCAGTTGCGGTCGCCCTTGAGCGCCGCACTGAGGATGTCGCCCAGCGACGCGCCCGAATCGGACGAGCCATACTGCTCGACGGCCTCTTTCTCTTCCGCGATCTCGCGCGCCTTGATCGAGAGACCCAGACGACGGGTTTTCGCATCCACGTTGGTCACGCGGGCATCCACCTTGTCGCCGACCTGGAACCGCTCGGGGCGCTGTTCGGCGCGGTCGCGGCTCAGGTCCGAACGACGGATGAAGGACTTCATGCCGTTGTATTCGACCTCGATGCCGCCATCCTCGATCGCGGTCACGTTGACCGTGATGACCGAGCCGCGCTTCACGCCGTCGATGGCTTCGCTGAACGTGTCCTCACCCAGGGCCTTGATCGAGAGCGAGATACGCTCTTTCTCGACGTCAACCTCAAGCACCGCCGCCTGGACGACGTCGCCCTTGCGGTAGTTCTGGATGGCGTCCTCGCCGCGCTGATCCCAGCTGAGGTCCGAAAGGTGGACCATGCCGTCGATATCGTTGTCGAGGCCGACGAACAGACCGAATTCGGTGATGTTCTTGACTTCGCCTTCGATGGTCGAGCCCACGGGGTGGGTTTCGGCGAACACTTCCCAGGGGTTGCGCATGGTCTGCTTGAGACCCAGCGACACGCGGCGCTTGGCGCTGTCGATTTCCAGCACCATGACGTCCACTTCCTGCGAGGTGGAGACGATCTTGCCGGGGTGCACGTTCTTCTTGGTCCAGGACATCTCGGAGACGTGGACCAGACCCTCGACACCGGCTTCCAGCTCGACGAATGCGCCGTAGTCGGTGATGTTGGTCACGCGGCCCTTGTGGACCGAACCGAGCGGATAGCTGCGTTCCACGGCATCCCACGGATCTTCCTGCAGCTGCTTCATGCCGAGGCTGATGCGGTGGGTTTCCTTGTTGATCTTGATGACCTGAACTTTCAGGGTCTCGCCGATCGACAGGATCTCCGACGGGTGGTTCACACGGCGCCATGCCATGTCGGTGACGTGCAGCAGGCCGTCAACGCCGCCCAGGTCAACGAAGGCACCGTATTCGGTGATGTTCTTGACCACGCCGTCCACGACCATGCCCTCGGACAGCTTGCCGATGACTTCGGCGCGCTGTTCGGCACGCGATTCTTCCAGAATCGCCCGACGCGAGACGACGATGTTGCCGCGGCGACGATCCATCTTCAGGATCTGGAACGGCTGTTTCATACCCATCAGCGGGCCGGCATCGCGCACGGGGCGCACATCGACCTGGCTGCCGGGAAGGAAGGCCACGGCGCCGCCGAGGTCGACCGTGAAGCCGCCCTTGACGCGACCGAAGATCGCGCCTTCGACACGCTCTTCTTTCTCGTAGGCTTTTTCCAGACGATCCCAGGCCTCTTCGCGGCGCGCTTTCTCGCGGCTGATCGAGGCTTCGCCGCGGGCGTTTTCGACGCGGTCAAGGTAGACCTCGACCTCATCGCCGACAGCGATTTCAGGGGCTTCGCCGGGGTTCGCGAATTCTTTCAGATCGACGCGGCCTTCCATCTTGTAGCCGACATCGATGATGGCCTGGCCCGCCTCGATGGCGATGACCTTGCCCTTGACAACCGAACCTTCGTCCGGCGTGTCGATCTCGAAGCTCTCCTGCAGAAGGGCTTCGAATTCTTCCATGGTTGCTTTAGCGCACATGCGTCAGTGGATCCTTTTCAAGCGATTTTCTGGCCATGCGGTTGGCTCCGCCGGTCTTTGTTGCGGTCGCGGGCGCGCGGGCCCGGCAAAGACGAAAGGGCCGTGGTTTAACCGCGACCCTGCCCCAGTTGCCTCTCGATGGCTTTGCACGCCTTTTCGACTGCGCTGTCTATAGTCAGTTCCGTCGTATCAAGCAAGAGCGCATCGTCCGCCGGCCTCATCGGGGCCGTCGCCCGTTCCCGATCGCGCGCGTCGCGGGCGCGCAGATCGTCAAGCACCTGCACAAGGCTGATCGTGTCGCCGTTGTCGCGCAACTCGCGCCAGCGGCGTTCGGCCCGCACCTCATCGCTGGCCGTCACATAAAGCTTCACCTCGGCCTCGGGGCAGATCACCGTGCCGATGTCGCGCCCGTCCAGAACCGCACCCCCTGCCCGGCGGGCAAAGGCGCGCTGGAAATCGGTCAGCGCCGCGCGGACATCCGGAATGGCCGCGACGCGGCTTGCGGCGATCCCCGCCTCGGCGCTGCGCAGGTCGTCCCGCGCCAGATCCTCGGGCCGCAGATCTTTCGCTGCGGCAACCGGGTCGCCGCCTTTGGCCCCGACGGCGCGGTAAAGAAGCCCGGTATCGAGATGGGCAAAGCCGAACCGCGCCGCGACCGCGCGGCTGATCGTGCCCTTGCCGGCGGCGGCCGGTCCGTCGATTGCGACAGTGAATGGTTCAGTCACGAGAAATCTCCGCCCCAAGGTTCTGCATCAGCCCCTCGAAGACCGGAAACGAGGTCGCGATGGGGCCGCCGTCATCCACGCCGATCGGCGAGCGCGAGGCAAGGCCGAGGCACAGGAAGCTCATGGCAATGCGGTGGTCGAGGTGACTTTGCACGACAGCCCCGCCCGGAACGCCGCCGGTGCCCGTTCCGTGGACGATCAGCGTATCCTCATCCTCTTCGATCCGGACGCCGCAGGCCTCCAGCCCCCGGGCCATGGCGTCGATCCGGTCGCTCTCCTTCACGCGCAGTTCCTTGACCCCGCGCATCACGGTGGTGCCCTCGGCCGTGGCCGCCAGCGCGGCCAGGACGGGATATTCATCGATCATGCTGGCGGCGCGATCCTCGGGCACCTCGATCCCCTGCAGCGGGCCGAACCGCACCCGCAGGTCCGCCACCGGTTCACCGCCCTCTTCCCGCGGGTTCTCGAACGCGATATCGGCGCCCATTTCCACCAGCGTAAGGAAAAGCCCGTTCCGTGTCGGGTTCTGGCTGACACCGGGGACGAAGACCTCCGACCCCTCGACCATCAGCGCGGCACAGACCGGAAAGGCAGCCGAACTCGGGTCGCGCGGAACGGCCACCGCTTGCGGGCGCAGTTCCGGCTGGCCGGTCAGCGTGATGACGCGCCCCGCCGGCGTCACCTCGGTCGTGACCTGCGCGCCAAAGCCCGCCAGCATCCGTTCGGTATGGTCGCGGGTCGGTTCCTTTTCGATCACCACGGTCTGCCCCGGCGCGTTCAGCCCTGCCAGCAGCACCGCCGATTTGACCTGGGCCGAGGGCACCGGCGTCGCATAGCGCACCGGCACGGGCGCAGCCGCCCCCACCACCGTCATCGGCAACCGCCCGCCCGCGCGCCCGAAGGCCCGCGCCCCGAACAGCGACAGCGGGTCCGTCACCCGTCCCATCGGGCGTTTGTTGAGGCTCGCATCGCCGGTGAAGGTCGCGGTGATCGGCGTGGTCGCCATGGCGCCCATGATGAGCCGGACGCCGGTGCCGGAATTGCCACAGTCGATCACCTGTCCGGGTTCGGCAAAGCCCCCCACGCCCACGCCATGCACGGACCATTCCCCCACCCCGCGGCGCACGACCTCGGCGCCGAAGGTCCGCATCGCCTTGGCGGTATCGAGCACGTCCTGACCCTCCAGAAGGCCGGTGACGCGCGTTTCGCCCACCGACAGCGCGCCAAGGATCAGCGCCCGATGCGAAATCGACTTGTCCCCCGGCACCTCGGCCGTGCCGCGCAGGGGACCGGATTTGCGGGCAGTCATCGGAATGGGGTCGCCGTGGCCGGACATGGGGCACCTTTCGCTGAACGTCGCCCGGGTGATAGCGCAGCCACCCGCGCGGGTCCAGTCACCCGCCAGTCGCTACGGCGCGGTCAGGTCCGGCGGAAGGTCAGGTAATGCGGCTGCCGTCCTTCCCGCAGGGCCTTTTGTTCGTAGCGCGTCGAAATCCAGTCGGGCCAGGGCGCGTGGATATCGGCCTCCAGCCGCTCGAACCCCGCCTTCGGGACCTCCAGCAGGGTCTGGCGCACATAGTCGGGAATGTCGGTCGCGACCCGGAAGATCGCGCCGGGCCGCAGCACACGCGCCAGCGGTTGCAGATGATCGGGCGTCACAAAGCGGCGGCGGTGATGGCGGCGCTTGGGCCAGGGATCGGGATAAAGCAGGAAGGCGCGGCTCAGGCAGTGGTCGGGCAGCACGTCGAACAGGTCGCGCACGTCGCCGGGATGCACCCGCAGGTTTTCCACCCCCGCGCGCCGGATCTTGCCCAAAAGCATCGCGACGCCGTTGATGAAGGGCTCGCAGCCGATGATCCCGACGCCCGGGTTCGAGGCCGCCTGATGCACCAGATGTTCGCCCCCGCCAAAGCCGATTTCCAGCCACAGCTCGCGCCCGTCGCCAAAGAACGTCGCCGGGCCGATCGGCCTGCGCTCGGGGTTTTCCCGCCGCGTCACACCGCGCGGGGCCAGCGCGTCCAGATCGCTCGCCAGCCAGTCGCGCTGCGTTTCCTTGAGCGTCTTGCCATGGCGGCGGCCATAGAAATTGCGCCAGCCGGTTTCGTTCTCGTCGCTCATGTCCCGCCCCGTTCGATCCGGCGCCTTATGGGTGGCGCCGGTCAAAGGGTCAAGTCAGACCGCGCGCCGCAGCGCCTCGACCAGATCGGTGCGTTCCCAGCTGAAACCGCCGTCGTTTTCCGGCTTGCGCCCGAAATGACCATAGGCGGCGGTGCGCTGATAGATCGGACGGTTTAGGTTCAGATGTTCCCGGATGCCCCGGGGCGTCAGGTCCATCACCTCGGCCACGGCGCGCTCGATCTCGGATTCATGCACCTCGCCCGTGCCATGCGTATCGGCATAGATCGAGAGCGGCCGCGCCACCCCGATCGCATAGGACAGCTGGATCGTGCAGCGCTGCGCCATGCCCGAGGCCACCACGTTCTTGGCGAGATAGCGCGCGGCATAGGCGGCCGAGCGGTCCACCTTGGTCGGATCCTTGCCGGAAAACGCCCCGCCCCCGTGCGGCGCCGCACCGCCATAGGTATCTACGATGATCTTGCGCCCCGTAAGCCCCGCATCCCCGTCCGGCCCGCCGATGACGAAGGTGCCGGTCGGGTTCACCCACCATTCGGTGCGGTCGGTCAGCCAGCCCTGCGGCAGGACCTCGCGGATATAGGGCTCGACGATCGCGCGGATGTCGTCGCTGGTCTGATCCTCATTGGCGTGCTGGGTCGACAGGACAAGCTGCATCACCTCGACCGGCTTGCCGTCCTCATAGCGCAGCGAGATCTGGCTTTTGGCATCCGGGCGCAGCGTGGGTTCGGCGCCCGACTTGCGCGCCTCGGCCAACCGCCGCAGGATGGCGTGGGCATACTGGATCGGCGCCGGCATCAGGTCCGGGGTTTCATCGACCGCATAGCCGAACATGATCCCCTGATCGCCCGCGCCGTCCTTTTCCACCCCTTGCCAGATATGGGCGGATTGCGGGTGCAGCATGTTCAGCAACCGCAGCGTGTTCCAGTGGAACTTGTCCTGTTCGTATCCGATGTCGCGCACGCAGTCGCGGGCGATGCTGTCCACCCGGCCCATGAACTCGGACAGGCGGCCCGGGTCCGAGAGACCCACCTCGCCGCCGATCACCACGCAATCGGTCGTGGCAAAGGTCTCGCAGGCCACGCGGGCATTCGGCTCTTCGGTGAGAAAGGCGTCCAGAACCGCGTCGGAAATGCGGTCGCAGACCTTGTCCGGGTGCCCCTCCGACACGGATTCGGAGGTGAAGACGTAATTCTTGCGGGTCATCGGAAGGTGCTCCATTCGGGTGAACCACGCCACGCCAGGAAGCCGTTGTGACGGGTGATCCGCCCACCTATCCCGGGCGGTGCAGCGGGTCAACTGGCCTTTCGCCGCCCGGTTAGCAGAAGGATGACAAGCCCCGCGCCGATCAGGACCGCAAGCGGCAGATCGCCGGTGCGCGCATAGAATGGCTGGGCCAACGCACCCGGCATCCGTGCGTCCATGTAGCCATGCGTATCGAGCAGCAGCGAGTCGCGCACCCGCCCCCGCGCATCGATCACGGCCGAGACGCCGGTATTCGCCGCCCGGATCAGCGGCAGACCCTGTTCGATCGCGCGCAGCCGGGCCTGCGCCAGATGCTGATAGGGTCCGACCATCTGCCCGAACCACGCATCGTTGGTCGCCTGCAGGATCCAGTCGGCCCGTTCCGGCGCGCCGTTCAGATCCTGGGGAAAGACCGCCTCATAGCAGATCAGCGGCAGGACGCGCCCCAACGGCCCCAGATCGAGCACCGCTGGCCCCGGCCCCGAGGAATAGCCCTGCCCCTGCTGCGACGCAAAGCCATGCAGGCCGAACCGCGCCGCCAGATCCCCAAGCGGGAAATACTCGCCGAAGGGCACGAGGTGATGCTTGTCATAAAGCGCCTGAACCCGTGCCTCCGGGTCGATCACGGCAAGGCTGTTGTAGAACCGCCGCCCCTCCAGCCGCTGGATGCCAAGCGCCACGGGCACGCCCCGCGCCGCCCCCGCGATCAGGTCGAGTCCGACCTGTTCCTCCAGCAGGAAGTTCACCGCGGTTTCCGGCCAGACGATCAGGTCCGGGGCGGGTTCGGCGCTGCTCATGTCAAGCTGACGGCGGAAAAAGAGCGCCGACATCTCCGGGTCCCATTTGAGATGCTGCGCGGCGTTGGGCTGGATGATCCGCACCGTCATGGGCTGCGGCGCAGGGTCAGGCTGCGCCAGACGCCAGGCGCCACCGCCCCAGATCACCCCCAGCAGCAGGACCGCCGCGACCATCCCCCCTGCGCGCGCCATGGCCAGCGCCGCAAGAAGCGCCGCAGCCAGCGTCAGCCCGACCGGCCCGACCAACGCCGCGGCCTGCGCCACGGGCGTGTCGATCCAGATATGCCCGATCAGCGCCCATGGAAAACCGGTCAGCACATAGCCCCGCGCGAGATCGGAGGCGGCAAAGGCGAGTGCCAGCCCAAGCGCCCCGAACCTGCCGCCGATCCGCGTGCCGCCCCATGCCGCAGCGGCCCAGAACAGCGCGAGACCGAATGACAGGAACAAAAGCGCAAAGGGCGCCATCCAGCCGTGACGCGGCGCATCCACCAGAAACGGCTCGACGATCCAGAACATGCCCGCGCCGAAATAGCCCGCGCCGGCGAACCAGCCCAGGAACGCGGCCTGACCGGCTCCGCGCCCCTGCAACAGGCGGAACAGCAGGACCAGCGCCGGCAGCGCCACGAACCACAATCCCCAGGGCGCCTGTCCAAGGGCCATCGCGGCACCCAGCCCGGCAGCCGCCGCCACCGGCCGGAGGCCGGACCAGGACGCCCGCAACGCCACCCTAGCGCGCCGCGACCGCTTCGGGCATCCGCACCCGCAGCCGCTTGATCCGACGGGGATCGGCGTCGATCACCTCGAACTCGGCACCGCTTTCATGGGGAATGACCTCGCCGCGCGCGGGCACCCGGCCCGAGAGGACAAAGACCAGCCCGCCCAGCGTATCGACCTCTTCCTCCTCGTCCTCGACAAGGCGAAAGCCGATTTCCTGCTCGAACTCATCCAGGGGCGCGCGGGATTGCGCGATATAGACGCCGGGCTTTTCCAGCGACCACATGCCGCCCTCGGCGGTATCGTGTTCGTCGTCGATCTCGCCGATGACCTGTTCGATCACGTCCTCGATGGTCACGAGACCGTCCACACCGCCATATTCGTCGATCACCAGCGCCATATGCGTCCGTTCGCTCTGCATCTTCTGCAAAAGCACGGCGAGCGGCATCGAGGGCGGCACGAACAACACTGGCCGCAACAGGCGCCGCAGGCTGAACCGCCCGCCGCTGTTGAACCCGTGCTGCAGCGCGAAATCCTTGAGGAGCACAAGCCCCAGCGGATGGTCGAGCGTATCGCGATAGACGGGCAGCCGGGAAAATCCGCTCTCGCGGAACACCTCGACCAGCCGTTCGCGGGTGACATCCTCGGGGACGGCGGTGATTTCCACCTTGGGGACCGAGATATCCTCGACCCGCATCCCCGCCAGATTGTTCATCCCCGGCAAGGCCACCCCATTCGCCCGAGGCGGAGGCTCTTCGGCCTCATCCTCATCCTTGAGCGCGCCGAGCAGCCGGCCAAAAAAGCCCCGGCCCTGTTCCGCGCCCTCGTTCTGGTCCGGCGCGCCCTGCGCCGCCCTAGAACCGTCAGCCGATTCGCCCATCGTTCCTTTCCGTGTTTACCTGATCCGTCCGCGTCATTCCTGCGGTCGCCTCCCCATATGGGTCGGCAACCCCCAGCCCTGCAAGTATCTCGACCTCCAGCCGTTCCATCAGTTCGGCATCGCTGTCCAGAATATGATCGTATCCGAAGAGATGCAGCACGCCATGCACCAGAAGATGCGTGACATGGTCGGCCATCGGCTTGTCCTGTTCCACGGCCTCGCGGGCGCAGGTTTCCCAGGCGATCGCGATATTGCCCAGTTCCTCGGGCATGTCCGGATCGCCCTCTGGCAGATCGGGATGCGCCCCGGGCGCCGCCCCACGCTCCTCCGATGGCCAGGACAGCACGTTGGTCGGCAGCGGCTTGTCGCGGAAATCGCCGTTCAGTTCGGCAATCCGCCGGTCGTCGCAGGCCAGAAGGCTGATCTCATAGCCCGCGGGGTCAAGCGCCAGATGCCCCAGCGCCGCCCGCGCCGCCCTTTCGGCAAGCGGCGCAAGGCCGAATTCCTCCCAGCGGGAATCCTCGATCAGCGTGTCAACCAGGTGATGCGTCATCCTCGCGCTCATACGCTTCGATGATGCGCGCCACAAGCGGATGCCGCACCACATCCTTGGCAGTGAAGTAGTTGAACGAAATGCCCTTGACGCCCTTGAGGATGCGCTCGGCCTCGGCAAGGCCGGAATTCACCCCGCGCGGCAGGTCGATCTGGGTCCGGTCGCCGGTGATGACCATGCGGCTGCCCTCGCCCAGACGGGTCAGGAACATCTTCATCTGCATCGCCGTGGCGTTCTGCGCCTCATCCAGCACGACAAAGGCATTGGCCAGCGTCCGCCCCCGCATGAAGGCCAGCGGCGCGATCTCGATCCGCTTTTCCTCAAAGAGCTTCTGGGTCTGCTTGGCCGGCAGGAAGTCGTTCAGCGCGTCGTAAAGCGGCTGCATGTAGGGGTCGACCTTTTCCTTCATGTCGCCGGGCAGAAAGCCGAGACGTTCGCCCGCCTCGACCGCCGGGCGCGACAGGATGATCCGGTCCACATGCCCGCCAAGGAACATCGTCACGCCGACCGCAACGGCAAGATAGGTTTTGCCCGTGCCCGCAGGCCCGATGCCAAAGGCCATTTCATTGGTGAAAAGCTGCTGCACATAGGCTTTCTGCGCCTCGGTGCGCGGCTCGATCACCTTCTTGCGGGTGCGCAGCTCGAACCTGGCGCCGTTGAACATCTCCAGCTGTTCGCCACCACCGACGGGCGCCGGGACGCTGCCCATGCGCAGGATCGCCTCGATATCGCCCTGCTCGAACCCGCGCCCTTCCTCAAGCCGGGAATAGAGCGCCTCGAGCACCATGGCGGCCTGCATCCTGGGGCCATGTTCGCCCATCACGGAAAGGCGGTTGCCACGCCTCAGGATATTGACGCCGGTTCGTTCCTCGATCAGCGCGATATTGCGGTCATATTCGCCGCAGAGGTCGATCAGAAGACGGTTATCCGCGAATTCGAGAAGGGTTTCCGCAGTATCTTCCGGCCGGGGCGGGGGTGTCAGCGCGCTGATGCCCAAGAACGACTCCTTTTGCAGATGCCTGTCCCAAAGGTGGGGTGCGCGGGGGTTGAAGGCAAGCAAACATTCTCGGGTCAGGGCATTTTGATCGAATTCCGCGCAAGGCCTTGCGATCAGGCAACGGTCACCGGATCAGATCAGCGCCCCGGCCAGAGAATTCGGGGCCGTCCCGGTGATCCGCACCCGCGCGATCTGGCCCACCGCGACCTCGCCCGTCACATGCACGGCGTGCAGATATTCCGACTTGCCCACCATCTGCCCCGGCAAACGGCCGGGTTTCTCGAACAGGACCGAGACCTCGCGCCCGACCATCGCGTCCTGCGTTTCGCGCTGCTGTTGCGTCAAGAGCGCCTGCAGCACCTGCAAGCGCGCGTCGGCGACGTCAGTGGGAACGCCCGCCCTTTCCGCCGCGGGCGTGCCGGGCCGCGCGGAATACTTGAAGGAATAGGCCTGCCCGTAACCCACCGCCCGTACCAACGACAGCGTATCTTCAAAGTCCTGGTCGGTTTCGCCCGGAAAGCCCACGATGAAATCCCCGGACAAGAGAATATCGGGCCGCGCCGCGCGCAGCCGGTCGATCAGGCGCAGGTAATCCGCCGCCGTATGCTTGCGGTTCATCGCCTTCAGGATGCGGTCAGACCCCGATTGCACCGGCAGATGCAGATAGGGCATCAGCTTGCCGCAATCGCCATGGGCGGCGATCAGGTCGTCATCCATGTCGTTCGGATGCGAGGTGGTAAAGCGGATGCGCGCCAGCCCGTCGATTTCCGCAAGCTCCCGGATCAGCCGGGCCAGCCCCCAGGTCCCGCCATCCGCTGCCTCTCCGTGATAGGCATTCACGTTCTGACCCAGAAGGGTGATTTCGCGCACGCCGCGTTCCACCAGATCGCGCGCCTCGGTCAGGATGCGGGTTGCGGGACGCGAAACCTCGGCCCCCCGGGTATAGGGCACCACGCAAAAGGCGCAGAACTTGTCGCAGCCCTCCTGCACCGTCAGAAAGGCGGTGGGCGCCCGGTTCGGCCGGGGGCGCTTCGGCAGATGCTCGAACTTGTCCTCGGCCGGGAAATCGGTATCGAGCGCGCGTTCCCCTGCCCGCACCCGCGCCTCCATCGCCGGCAGGCGATGATAGCTTTGCGGCCCCACGACCAGATCGACCACCGGGGCGCGGCGCATGATCTCTTCACCCTCGGCCTGCGCGACGCAGCCTGCGATGCCGATCTTGAGATCGGGGTTCAGCGTCTTGAGCGGTTTGAGCCGGCCAAGCTCCGAATAGACCTTCTCGGATGCCTTTTCCCGGATGTGGCAGGTGTTCAGCAGGATCATGTCGGCCTCTTCGGCCGTCTCGGTCGTGACATAGCCTTGCGCGCCCATGGCCTCGGCCATACGCTCGCTGTCATAGACGTTCATCTGACAGCCATATGTCTTGATAAAGAGTTTCTTCGGCTCGGCCATGATCCCGTGGTCCTTCATCCTAAGCCCGGCTGTCTACAGAAAACCCGGACCCGCCGCAACGCTTGCAAACCCCGCCCGGCTGGTCAAATCTGCGCGCGCCGCAATGGGGGCATGATGGTATACGCGAGTCTCGGTGATTTCCTGTCGGCAGCGACGCCCCTGCGGGGGCCGGTCGCGGTGATTTTCGCGGAAGACACGGTCGGGCTGGCGCCCACGGTTCTGCATCATCTGGACAAGGGTTTTGCGCAGGTGCTGGTGCTGGCACCCTTCGACCTGCCCGACCTGGCCCTGCCCACGGACCATGCGCCGCGCGTCCACGGCATCCGCCATCCGGTCCATGGCGATGGCGCGGTTCCCGCGACGCTCAACCGGCTGATCGACGCCGCCCCGGGCGTGTGGTTCTACTATGGCTACAACAGCGAGTATTTCCACTACCCCTTCTGCGAGACGCGGAGCGTGGGCGACCTGATCGGCTTTCACTTCGATGAACGGCGCGAGGCGATGGTCGCCTGCATCGTCGATGTCTATGCCGGCGACCTGACCGCGCATCCCGACGGCGTGGACCGGGACGGCGCGCTGTTCGACCGGGGCGGGTATTACGCGCTGAACCGCAAGGACCCGGATAACGGCTGGGTCGAAAAGGACCGCCAGATCGAGATCTATGGCGGGCTGCGCTGGCGGTATGAACAACATGTGCCCTGGCTGAACAGGCGGCTGGATCGCGTGGCGCTGTTCCTTGCGCAGAAAGGGCTGAGGATGCGGCCCGACCAGACCTTCAGCATCGAGGAATACAATACGATCAACTGCGCCTGGCACCGCAATGTCACGGCCGCCGTGGTGTCATTCCGCGCCGCCAAGTCGCTTCGTAACAACCCTGGCCCGGCGGCCGAGATCGCGGATTTCCGCTGGCCCCTGTCAGAGCCGTTCCGCTGGTCGTCGCAGCAACTGATGGATCACGGCTTCATGGAGCCGGGCCAGTGGTTTTGAACTAGCGATGAACGGCCGCCCGCGCGCCTAGCTGCGCCGCAGCCGGATCACCACGTCGACCCGCGCGATCTCGGCGCCATGGGGCGCCTTGGGCAGGCGCGCGATCTCCAGCTCTTCCGCCGGGGCATCGGTCAGCTCGGCGGAATCTTCCCAGTAGAAATGGGGGTGATCGTCCATCCGCGTGTCGAAATAGCTTTTCGACCCGTCCACCGTCACCTCTTGCATCAGCCCGGCGGAACAGAAGGCGCGCAGCGTGTTGTAGACCGTGGCCAGCGACACCTGCTCCCCGCGATCGACGGCGGCGGCGTAAAGGCTCTCGGCCGTCACATGCCGGTCATGTCCATCGCCTACCAGCAGCGATGCAAGCGACAACCGCTGCCGGGTCGGACGCAGTCCGGCCTGTGCCAGCCAGCGTGTGCTCCGTTCGGTGGCTTCCGGCGAGGGTGCTTCCGAAGTCATGCCTGCTACTTTCCTGTTCATCTTACCCCATATAGAGCGCGGGGGGGCCGGTTTTCAAATGAAAACAGGATATCGCCCATGGGTGGTGACCGGGACGTGACGGCGTCGTGACGCGGTCGTGACCCGCACAGGGCCGCAAACGCGCAGGGGCCGCGCCCTTGCCACGCGCGGCGGCGCGATGATAGAGGAGGTGGAATTTTGCAGATAACGAATGGGGGACGCGGCTGAATGCCTGATTATCCGACGAGCTTTGACAAGGACGCCCTTCTGAAATGCGCCCGAGGCGAGCTGTTCGGGCCGGGCAATGCCCAACTGCCCGAGCCGCCGATGCTGATGATGGACCGGATCACCGACATCTCGGCCGATGGCGGCGAACATGGCAAAGGCCATGTGGTCGCGGAATTCGATATCCACCCTGATCTGTGGTTCTTTTCCTGCCATTTTCCCGGCAACCCGATCATGCCCGGCTGCCTCGGCCTCGACGGGCTCTGGCAGCTGACGGGCTTCAACCTCGGCTGGCGCGGCTGGCAGGGGCGCGGCTATGCCCTGGGTGTGGGTGAGGTCAAGCTGACCGGCATGGTCCGCCCCGACCGCAAGATGCTGCGCTACTACGTCGATTTCACCAAGGCCGTGCAGACCCGCCGCCTGACCATGGGCGTGGCCGATGGCCGCGTCGAGGCGGATGGCGAGGTCATCTATCAGGTCAAGGACATGAAGGTCGCTCTCTCCGAGAGCTGACGAAACGAAAGGATCTGCCCAATGCGTCGCGTCGTCGTCACCGGCATCGGCATCGTCTCTCCCATCGGCAACAACGCGGCAGAGGTCGAAGCCTCGCTGCGGGCGGGCCGGTCCGGCATCGTCTTTGCGCCGGAATATGCGGAACACGGGTTCCGCAGCCAGGTCCACGGGATGCCCCGGATCACGCTCGAGGATCACATCGACAAGCGCAACCTGCGCTTCATGGGGCCGGGCGCGGCCTATAACTTCATCGCCATGGAACAGGCCATCGCCGACAGCGGGCTGGAGGAAAAGGACGTCTCGAACGAACGCACGGGCCTGATCATGGGGTCGGGCGGGCCTTCGACATCCAACTTCTTTCAGGCGCATCAGATCGTGATCGAAAAGGGCGCGCCGAAACGGATGGGCCCCTTCATGGTCACGCGCTGCATGTCGTCCACGAACTCGGCCTGCCTGGCCACCCCCTTCAGGATCAAGGGCGTGAACTATTCGATCACCTCGGCCTGTTCGACCAGCGCGCATTGCATCGGCAACGGGGTCGAACAGATCCAGCTGGGCAAGCAGGACGTCGTCTTTGCCGGCGGCGGCGAGGAACTGGACTGGACGCTGTCCTGCCTTTTCGATGCGATGGGCGCGATGTCCTCGAAATACAACGACAGCCCCGAAACCGCCAGCCGCCCCTATGACGCCACCCGGGACGGGTTCGTGATCGCCGGCGGCGGAGGCGTTCTGGTGCTTGAGGAACTGGAACATGCCCGCGCGCGCGGCGCCAAGATCTATGCCGAGGTCACGGGCTATGGCGCGACCTCGGACGGGCATGACATGGTTGCCCCTTCGGGCGAGGGCGGCGAACGTTCGATGCGGCTCGCGGTGGCGACGCTGCCGGAAGGCCGCCGCGTCGATTACATCAACGCCCACGGCACCTCGACCCCCGCAGGCGACGTGACCGAGATCGAGGCGGTCCGCCGGGTCTTTGGCGAGGGGGCGACGCCGCCCGTAAGCTCCACCAAATCGCTGACCGGGCACAGCCTGGGCGCAACCGGCGTGCATGAGGCGATCTATTCGCTTCTGATGATGCAGGGCGGGTTCATCTCGGCCTCGGCCAACGTGACCGAGCTTGACCCCGCGCTCCGCCCCGAGGAAATCGTGACCACGCTGCGCGAGAATGTCGAACTGGACACCGTGCTTTCCAACAGTTTCGGCTTTGGCGGCACCAACGCCACCCTGGCCTTCAGCAAATATAACGATTGATCCGAGGGACAGTGCCATGGCGGAACTGATGAAGGGCAAGCGCGGGCTGATCATGGGGGTCGCCAATGACCGCTCGATCGCCTGGGGCATCGCGAGGGCGATGGCGGCCGAAGGGGCAGAGCTTGCCTTCACCTATCAGGGTGAGGCGTTCGGCAAGCGGGTCGAACCGCTGGCCGCCTCGGTCGGGTCCTCGATCCTCGTCGATGCGGATGTGACGGATGAAGCCTCGCTCGACGCGGCCTTCGCCCGGCTGAAGGAGGAATGGGGCACGCTCGACTTCGTCGTTCACGCCATCGCCTATTCCGACAAGAACGAACTTCACGGGCGCTTCATCAACACGACCCGCGCGAATTTCCGCAATTCGCTCGACATCTCCTGCTACTCCTTCATCGACGTGGCGCGGCGGGCATCGGAACTCATGCCCGATGGCGGCACGCTGCTCACGCTGACCTATCAGGGGTCGAACCGCGTCACGCCCTATTACAACGTGATGGGTGTGGCCAAGGCGGCGCTGGAATCGGCGGTGCGCTATCTGGCCAATGACCTCGGCCCGCAAAAGATCCGGGTCAACGCCATTTCCCCGGGCCCGATGAAGACGCTGGCGGGGGCGGCGATCGGCGGCGCGCGCACGACCTATCGCATGACCGAAACGAACGCGCCGCTGCGCACGAACGCGACGCTCGACTCGGTGGGCGGCACGGCGGTCTATCTCGCCTCCGACTACGGCGCCCACACGACCGGAGAGATCGTGCGCGTCGATGGCGGTTTCCACGTCCTGGGGATGATGCAGCCGGAACCGCATCACTGATCCCTGCCCCCACCAGACGTGACCAGATCGTTAAAAGGCCGGGTTCAGTACCCGGCCTTTTGCGTATCCGAAGCCCTCAGAGCCCCTTGGACCGGTAGCTGCGCGCCACCCGGTCGATGGCGACGATATAGGCGGCGACGCGCAGGTCGCTCACCTCTTCGCGGGAATGCCACACCTCGCGCATCGACTGGTAGGCGGTGCGCATCGTGTCGTCGAGGCCCGAGCGCACCAGGTCGATCTCGTTCGCGCCCTGAAGGTAGCGGCGCTTGAAGTCGGGCGAAAGCTCCCACCCCAGACCCTTGTCGGACGAGAGGCGTTCAAGCTCATCCACCAGCAGCTGGTGATGCGCCTCTTCGGCGCGGCGCTGCATCCGGCCGAACCGGATATGGCTCAGGTTCTTGACCCATTCGAAATAGGACACCGTCACGCCGCCGGCATTGGCATAAAGATCGGGGATCACCACACAGCCCTTCTTGCGCAGGATCTCGTCCGCGCCGGCGGTGATCGGGCCATTCGCGGCCTCGATGATGAGGGGCGCCTTGATCCGTTCGGCATTCGTCAGGTTGATGACCCCTTCCAGCGCCGCCGGAATCAGGATGTCGCATTCTGCCTCCAGCAGTTTCGCGCCATCCTCGACATAGGTGCCAAAGGGACATTCGCGCACGCCGCCGTGTTTCGCGATCCAGTCACGCAGCGCCGGGATGTCGACGCCGTCGGGATCGACGATGGCGCCGTCCCGCTCGATCACCGCCGTGACGGTGGCCCCGTCTTCCTGCGACAGGAACAGGGCCGCGTGATAGCCCACATTCCCCAACCCCTGCACGATCACCCGCTTGCCGTCGAGCGTGCCCGAGAGCCCGGCCTTCGCCACATCCTCGGGGTGGCGGAAGAACTCGCGCAGCGCGTATTGCACGCCGCGCCCCGTCGCCTCGACCCGGCCCATGATGCCGCCCCCATGCAGCGGCTTGCCGGTAACGCAGGCCCGGGCATTGATGTCGGTCGTGTTCATCCGCGCGTACTGATCGGCGATCCAGGCCATTTCGCGCTCGCCCGTGCCCATGTCCGGGGCGGGCACGTTCTGGCTGGGATGGATCAGGTCGCGCTTGATCAGCTCGTAGGCGAAACGCCGGGTGATCTGTTCCAGTTCATGTTCGTCATACTGGCGCGGGTCGATGCAGAGCCCGCCCTTGGATCCGCCAAAGGGCGTTTCCACCAGCGCGCATTTGTAGGTCATCAGCGCGGCCAGCGCCTCGACCTCGTCCTGATGGACGTTCGGCGCATAGCGGATGCCGCCCTTGACGGGTTCCATATGTTCCGAATGGACAGCGCGATAGCCGACGAAGGTCTCGATCTTGCCGCGCAGCCGGACGCCGAACCGCACCGTATAGGTCGCGTTGCAGACGCGGATCTTCTGTTCCAGCCCGGGCGACAGATCCATCAGCGCCGCAGCGCGGTTGAACATGAGATCGACGGATTCGCGGAAACTCGGCTCTCCTGCGACGATCATCGGTGTGTCCTTCCTCTGTTTGTCCCGGCCTCTGGTCATCCCCGGCCCCATACCGCCACCTTAGTGCCGGAAGATGAACGGGAAATCCACAGCCGGCGGATCTATCGGCGGATTTCGTCGGCGCCTTTCAGGCCCCGACGGCCTTGCGCACCATGTCCCAATAGATCTGGCCGACATCCGAGCGGCTCAGCCGTCCGCCCTCGCGGTACCAGGTCGTGACACCCGTCAGCATCGCGATCAGCGCCAGCGTGGCGAGTTTCGTGTCCGGCACGGCAAAGACGCCCTCGTCCTGCCCCGCCTGCAGGATCGCCTCAAGCTCGGCCTCATAGCTGCCGCGCAACGCCTCGATCGCGCGGAAATTCGCGGGCTCCAGGTTGCGCAGTTCCATGTAGGAGATGAAGACCGCATCGGCCCGTTCGAGGTTGAAGCGGATGTGGAACCGGGTGAACGCCTCCAGCCGCGCCAGGGGGTCCGCGCCCTTGGGTGCCTCGGCCCAGGCGGCCAGCAATTCATCCATATGCGCCTTGAGCAGGTCGAACAGCAGGCTCTGCTTGTCCGGCGTATAGGCATAAAGCGCACCGGCCTGAACGCCCACCTCGGCGGCAAGGCTGCGCATCGACACCGCCGCGTAACCCTGCCGGGCAAAGAGCCGCAGCGCCGCCGCCCGCACCCGGGGACCTGTGATTTCCGCATGTGAGCCGGATTTCCGTGCCATGGGCCGCAGATTATCTGAACGGGCGTTCAGCACAACCGGCTTTCCCCCGCGCGGCACGGGCGATATGGTCGGCACGACTGTCAGACGGGACCCTTCATGCCGCGCGCTGCCCTTTTTCTCCTGTTGCTCTCGGCCTGTGGCGCGAATGGCGAATATCCCGCGCTCGTGCCGCTGGATCAGGTGACGGCCCAGGCCGCGGCCCTGACCATCGACGCCACGACGACCGAGGGGCTTGCCGACCGGGCCGAGGCGTTGCGCAACCGAGGCGCCGCGCTGCGCCGCCCCGTCCTCGACCCCGCCGACCGCGAAAGGCTCGACCGGGAGCGTCTCGACCGGGAGAGGCTGGGCACACCGTCACCCGCGTTGCCATAGCTACCTGCTGCGTTGCGCCCCGCCGCGCAAACGGCTAACAACCTCGCACATCTTTCCTGATCGCGGAGACTGCCCCATGTCCGAACCCCTGCGCCTTGGCATCGCTGGCCTGGGAACCGTCGGAACAGGGGTCGTCCGCATCATCCAGAACCACGCCGGAATGCTCGCGGCCCGCAGCGGGCGCCCGATCACCATTTCGGCGGTCTGCGCGCGTGACCGGATGCGCAACCGGGGCGTCGACCTGTCCGGTTACGCCTGGGAAGACGACGCGACCGCCGTGGCGACCCGCGATGACGTGGACATCTTTGTCGAACTGATCGGCGGCGACAACGGCCCCGCCAAGGCCGCGACCGAGGCCGCGCTCGCCGCCGGCAAGGACGTGGTGACGGCGAACAAGGCGCTGCTGGCCCATCACGGGCCGGCGCTGGCCGAGGCGGCCGAGGCCGCGGGCCGCGTGATCCGCTTTGAGGCCGCTGTCGCGGGCGGCATCCC
Organism: Halodurantibacterium flavum; assembly: GCF_042681825.1. Lineage (NCBI taxonomy): Bacteria > Pseudomonadati > Pseudomonadota > Alphaproteobacteria > Rhodobacterales > Paracoccaceae > Halodurantibacterium > Halodurantibacterium flavum. The sequence continues at coordinate 163,037 of NZ_JBHUGH010000009.1, read as the reverse complement.
CGTCGTCAAGGCCCTGACCGAGGGGCTGGCCGCCAATACCCTCACGCGGGTCATGGGGGTGATGAACGGCACCTGCAACTACATCCTGACGCGGATGGAAAGCGCGGGCCTGCCCTATGAGACGGTGTTCGAGGAAGCCCGCCAGCTCGGCTATCTGGAGGCCGATCCGAGGCTCGACGTGGACGGCATCGACGCGGGCCACAAACTGTCGCTCCTGGCCGCCATCGCCTTCGGCACCCGGGTCTGCTTTGACGCGGTAGAGCTTGAGGGCATCCGCCGCATCGCGATCGAGGATATCCGCCACGCCGCCGACATGGGCTATCGCATCAAGCTTCTGGGCGTCGCGCAGATGACGGGCCGGGGGCTTGAGCAACGGATGAGCCCCTGCCTCGTCCCCGCCGACAGCCCGCTGGGCCAGTTGCAGGGTGGCACCAACATGGTCGTGCTCGAGGGCGACAGCGTCGGCCAGGTCGTGCTGCGCGGTCCCGGCGCGGGCGAAGGACCGACCGCCAGCGCGGTGATGGCCGATGTGATGGACATCGCGCGCGGCATCAGGCTGCCCACCTTCGGCCAGCCGGCGGCGAGCCTTGCCGAACCCTTCCCCGCACGCGGCGCCGTGCCCGCCCCCTATTACCTGCGCATGACGCTTGTGGACAAACCGGGCGCGCTGGCCAAGGTGGCGGCGACGCTCGGCGATGCCGGCGTGTCGATCAACCGGATGCGCCAGTATGGGCATGACGCCAGCAGCGCGCCGGTTCTGGTTGTCACGCACAAGACGACGCGCGATGCCATCGACCACGCCCTCAAGGGATTTGCCGCCACCGGCGTCGTGATCGGAGAGCCCGTCGCGATCCGGATCGAAGCCGTCTGAAGACCAGAACCCAAGCAACCAGAGGAAACTGCCCATGACTGCTCCCGTAGAATTCCATGATCGCATGTTGTCGCTGGGCCTTGCCCGTGTGTCCGAGGCTGCGGCGCTCGCCTCGGCGCGGTTCGTCGGGCGGGGGGATGAAAAGGCGGCCGATCAGGCTGCGGTCGATGCGATGCGCACCCAGCTCAACATGCTCGACATCGAGGGCGTCGTGGTGATCGGCGAGGGGGAACGGGACGAGGCGCCGATGCTCTATATCGGCGAACATGTGGGCACCGGCAAAGGGCCTGCGGTCGATATCGCGCTCGATCCGCTGGAAGGCACGACGCTGACCGCCAAGGATTTCCCGAACGCGCTGACGGTGATCGCAATGGCGCCGCGCGGCACGCTTCTGCACGCGCCCGACGTCTACATGGACAAGCTCGCCGTCGGTCCGGGCTATCCCAAGGATGTCGTCAGCCTCGACATGAGCCCGGCCGAGCGTGTCCGTGCCCTCGCCGCCGCGCGCAACTGCGACCCCGAAGATATCACGGTCTGCGTCCTTGAACGCCCCCGGCATGAGGGGATGATCGCCGAGATCCGTTCGACCGGCGCCGCGATCCGGCTGATCATGGATGGCGACGTGGCGGGCATCATCCACTGCGCCGAGGCCGAAAAAACCGGCATCGACATGTATATGGGTTCGGGCGGCGCGCCCGAGGGGGTGCTGGCGGCCGCCGCGCTCAAATGCATGGGCGGGCAGATGTGGGGGCGCCTGACCTTCCGCGACGACGATGAACGCGACCGCGCCCGCCGCGCCGGCATCACCGATCTCGACCGTATCTACACCCGCGACGAGATGGTGACGCAGGACGTCATCTTTGCCGCAACCGGCGTGACCGACGGCTCGATCCTCTCCGGCATCCGGCGCGAGGTCGGCTGGTTCACGCTGGAGACGGTGCTCATGCGGTCCAAGACCGGATCGGTGCGCCGGATGACCTACCGCACGCCCGCCAAGTGAGCGGCCGCGCCTTTCTGGGCGTCGAATCCTCGGCGCTCGGGCGGCGCTGGATCGGCCCGGGCCCGGAGGAAGAACGGCTTGCCGACGCCATGGCCCAGCAGACGGGCCTGCCCGGCGCGCTCTGCCGCACGCTCGTGCGGCGGGGCGTGGCAGTGCCGGATGCGGAACGCTTTCTGGCGCCCGCGCTGCGCGACCTGCTTCCGGACCCGCTGGTGCTGCGCGACATGGACCGGGCTGCCGCACGCTTTCTCGCCGCCGTCCGGCGCGGTGAGCGGATCGCCGTCTTTGCCGATTACGACGTGGACGGGGGTGCCTCGGCGGCGCTCCTGATCGTGTGGTTGCGCCGGATGGGACGGCAGGCGACGCTTTATATCCCCGACCGGATCGACGAAGGCTATGGCCCGAACGTCCCCGCGATGCAGGCGCTCGCCGCCGCCCATGACCTCATCATCTGCGTCGATTGCGGCACGCTGAGCCATGATCCGATCGCCGCCGCGCAGGGCGCCGATGTCATCGTGCTCGACCACCATCTGGGCGCGGAAACGCTGCCGCCCGCGCTGGCCGTTGTAAACCCGAACCGGCAGGATGAGGATGGCAGCCTCGCCCATCTCTGCGCCGCGGGCGTCGTCTTCCTGATGCTGGTCGAGGCGAACCGCCAGCTCAGGGCCGAAGGCGTGCAGGGCCCCGACCTCCTTGCGATGCTCGATCTGGTGGCGCTGGCGACGGTGGCCGATGTGGCGCCGCTGATCGGCGTCAATCGCGCGCTGGTCCGGCAGGGGCTGACGGTGATGGCGGGGCGGCAGCGTCCCGGCCTTGTCGCGCTGGCCGATATCGCACGGATGGATGCGGCGCCGAACGCCTATCACCTCGGCTTCCTGCTGGGGCCCCGGGTCAATGCCGGCGGGCGGATCGGGCAGGCCGATCTTGGTGCGCGCCTTCTCGCGACCGACGACCCGCGCGAGGCCGAGACGCTGGCCCGGCGTCTGGATGAACTCAACGCCGAACGGCGCGAGATCGAGACCCGCGTCCGGCAAGAGGCCATGGCCCAGGCCGAGGCGCGCGGGCTTGACGGTCCGCTGGTCTGGGCGGCAGGCGAGGGCTGGCATCCCGGTGTCGTGGGCATTGTCGCCGCCCGCCTGAAAGAGGCGACGAACCGGCCCGCCATCGTCATCGGGCTGGAAAACGGCATCGGCAAGGGATCGGGCCGGTCCGTCAGCGGGGTCGATCTGGGCGCCGCCGTCCACCGCGTTGCAGCCGAGGGGCTGCTCCTCAAGGGCGGGGGGCACAAGATGGCCGCGGGCCTGACGGTCGAGGCCGCCCGCCTGCCAGACGCGATGGAGCGGTTGGGAGAGCTGCTGGCGCGGCAGGGGGCGGGCAGCATTGGCCCGCAGGACCTGAGGCTCGATGCGCTGCTGATGCCGGGCGCCGCGACACCCGCGTTGGTCGAACAGATCGAGGCCGCCGGCCCCTTTGGCGCCGGGGCCGCCGCGCCGCGCTTTGCCTTTGCCGATGTGGCGGTGACGGGGCAGCGGCGGATGGGGGAACAGCATCTGCGCTTTTCGGTGACGGACGGGATGGGGGCGCGGCTCGACGCGGTCTGCTTCGGCGCCTTCGACTGCCCGCTCGGCCCCCTGCTGGATCAGGGCGGCGCCGGTCGCCTGCACATCGCGGGCCGGCTGGAGATCAACAGCTGGGGCGGCCGCAACCGCGTGCAACTGCGGCTGGAGGACGCCGCCCGCGCCTGAGCCCGGCGCGCGCGTGGCCGCGGGACGCAAGTGCCGCAGGCTGTCGCCGACGCGGGACGCGCGCGCGCCCCTGCCCCGGACCGCGGGTCGTGGCCGGCAGACAAGGCACCGCCCCGCCCCCTACGCCCCTCGCAAGAACCGTCACGAAAAGCGCAAAATCCCTCTTGCACGCCCCCGCGCCCTGCCCTAAAAGCCGCCTCACGCCAAGCGCGGCCCGTTCGTCTATCGGTTAGGACGCCAGGTTTTCAACCTGGAAAGAGGGGTTCGATTCCCCTACGGGCTGCCAGGTTTTTCCAGAAAAGCTGAAATATTCGCGCCGAAACCCGGACGCCGTGTCGATGGCTTGCGCTTGATGTGGCCGTTCCGCATCCTCTCTCGAGATGCATTCAAACGGGGACCACCATGGAAGCGTGGCTATCGGATCTGCTGACGGCCATCGGCCTCATACTGACGCTGGCAGGGGCAGGGTGGGCGGCGTGGAGCGTGATCCTGCGCGAGGAAGATGCGACCAGGATCGGACAGTCCCGCGCTTCCGGCGCGACCAAAGAAGAACAACTGCGCCTCCCCATGGTGCAAAACCTCCTCGCCGCTTCTCGCGGGGCGCTTATCGGCCTGGTCCTGATCGCCACCGGAACGGCGCTTCAGCTCCTCCCCGTCCTCTCTCGCCTCGCTCTCCAAATCCCCCTTGATCTCCTCTTTTCCTTCCCCTAAAAGCCCGCTCACGCCAAGCGCGGCCCGTTCGTCTATCGGTTAGGACGCCAGGTTTTCAACCTGGAAAGAGGGGTTCGATTCCCCTACGGGCTGCCATTTCGCGACCCTGATGCGCGGCCCCGGTCCGCGGTCTGCTGCCCCACCCGGCTTCGGCGAAATCCCGCGGATACGATCCTTTGCCTTGATGCGCCATGCCTGACGGGATAAGCCCCGCGCAGAACAATCAGCGCGAGTGCCGGACGTGATACGCTTTTCCATCGTCGTCCCGATGAAGAACGAGGCGGGCAATATCGCCGCCCTGGTGGACGGGATCGGGGCCGCCTGCGCGCCGCTCGGGCCGTTCGAACTGATCGTGGTCAATGACGGATCGACGGACGGGACCGAGGCCGCGGCGCTGAGCCTCGCCGCGACACGGCCCTGGCTGCGCGTCCTGCGGCATGAACGCTCGGGCGGGCAGTCGGCGGCGGTGCATTCGGGGGTGCGCGCGGCGCGGGGGCCGGTGATCGCGACGCTGGACGGGGACGGGCAGAACCCGCCGGACCAGTTGCCGCTGCTGCTTGCGCCGCTTCTGGCGGCCGACGCGGCCCCGGGGCTGGCGCTTGTGGCGGGCCAGCGGCAGGGGCGGCAGGACACGCTGTCGAAGCGGCTCGCCTCCCGGCTCGCGAACGCGTTGCGGGCGCGGGTGCTGCGGGACGGGACGCGCGACACGGGCTGCGGGCTCAAGGCGTTCCGGCGCGAGGCCTATCTGGACCTGCCGTTCTTCAACCACCAGCATCGCTACCTGCCCGCGCTTTTCGCCCGCGATGGCTGGCAGATCGCGCATGTGGACGTGACGCACCGGCCGCGACAGGCAGGAATTTCGAACTACAACAACCTTCAGCGGGCGCTGGTCGGCATCCATGACCTGATCGGGGTCGCCTGGCTCTTGCGGCGGCGCAAGACGGTGCGGCCCGTGGAACTGACCACGCCCACGACGGGGCCTGCGCCCGATGCACAAGGAGACATGGCATGAGCGTCGAACATCTCTGGTCGATCCTGCATGTCAGCGGCTGGGGGGAATTCTGGTGGGTGGTGATCGGCCTGACAGGGCAGCTTTTGTTCACCGCGCGCTTTCTGGTGCAGTGGCTCGCCTCGGAAAAGCAGCGCCGCTCGGTCATCCCGGTGGCCTTCTGGTATTTCTCGCTCGCCGGGGGGGTGGTTCTGTTCAGCTATGCGCTTTACCGGGCCGATCCGGTCTTTATCCTTGGCCAGAGCGCGGGCGTCATCATCTATTCGAGGAACCTCTGGCTGATCCATGCTGAAAAACGACACGCGCACTGACCGCCAATGGCTGGCGCTGACGCTGATCGCGATTCTCGGGATCACGGTCTGGCGCATCCTCTTGCTGCCCTATGCGGGGATCGACCTCTTTGTCGATGAAACGCAATACTGGCTCTGGGGGCGGGAAATGGCCTTTGGTCATTATTCCAAGCCCCCGGGCATCGGCTGGCTGATCCGTGCCACGACCTTCCTGACCGGGTCGGAAAGCGCGTTCAGCCTGCGCCTGTCGCTGCCGGTGCTGCACGGGCTGACGGCGGTGATGATCCTGATCCTCGGCGAAGAGGTGTTCGAGCTGCGCGCCGCAGCCCTTGCCGCGATCAGCTATGTGACGCTGCCGGTCGTCGCGGTCGGGAGCCTTCTGATCTCGACCGACACGCCCATGCTCTTCTTCATCGCGGCCAGTCTCGCGATCTGGTCCAAGCTGCGCCACGGGCCGCATCTGGGGCTCGCGCTCCTGCTCGGGCTCTGCCTCGGGCTGGGGATGATGTCGAAATACGCGATGTCCTATGCCTGGATCGGGCTGGCGCTGGTGGCGATCCTGGTGCCGACCTGGCGGATCGGGCGCCGCGACGGGGCGGTCGCGGTGATCGTGGCGGCCATCGTCGTCGCGCCGAACATCTGGTGGAACCTGCAGCATGACATGGCGACGCTGCGCCACACGGCCGACAACGCCGACTGGCAGGGGACGCAGGTTCACCCCGACCGGGCGCTGCGCTTTGTGCTCGAACAGTTTGCGGTGGCCGGGCCGGTGATCTTTGCCGCGATGCTGATCCAGTTCCTGCGCCCCAAGCGGGTGTGGGAGGATGAGGACATCCGCGCCATGGTCCTGCTGGCGCTGCCCGCACTGGTGGCGGTGACGGTTCAGGCCTTCCTGTCGCGCGCCTATGCCAACTGGGCGGTGGGCGCCTATGTGGCGGGCACGGTGCTGGCGGTGGACTGGCTGGCCCATCGCGCGCCGCGCCTGATGAAGCTGTCGTTGATCCTGAACGGCTTCATCGCGCTGGCCGTGCCCATCGCGATCACCCAGGCCGCTGACCTGCGCCGCCCGGATGGCGAATTGCTGCTGCGCCGGCATCTGGGCCAGGCGGAGATCAGCGCCCGCGCATTGCAGGCGACCCGGGCGGCGGGGGGCGATGTGATCGTCGCCCATGACCGGGGCCTTTTGGCCGATTTGTTCTACCGCACGCGCAAGGGCGGGCCACAGATCTTTGCCGTGCCGCAGACCGACCCGGTGCCGCATCACTACGCGCTGATCTACCCGCTGCCCGCCGACCGCGACGGGACGGTGCTTTACCTCAGCTATGCGCGCAACGCGATCCCCTGCACCGACCCCGATGCGCCCGTGGCCGAGGTCGCAAGCTGGACCGCAGGCACCGGTCATGCCGAGGGGCAGGAGATCACGCTACGCCGCGTCCCGGCCGATTGCTGGCGCTGAGTTGCGCTGGACCTGCCGCCACCGATGCGCTTAGATGCGCGCTGATGCAAAGGGGGCGGCAGGACAGGCGTGCAGGGTGACGTGGCCGACAGCTTTGAAATCCGGGAAAAAGACGGTGCGATCGTCCTGACCGGCGACCTGACGCTGCACGCGGCACAGGCGCTGCGCGACGCGCTGCAGGATGTCTCGGGCCGGATCGACCTGTCGGGCGTGGACCGGATGGATACCTCGGGCGCCTGGGTGCTGGCGGACCTGCGGCGCCAGCGGCAGGGAACAGGCGACGAACTGGAGCTTTCCGGCCTCGATGAGCGTCGCGCGGCGCTGCTTGAAACCGTGGAAAAGACCTTTCCCGAAGATGCGCCCCCGGCCGACGGGCACCTCAGCCTGACCGACCGGCTCGCCAATCTCGGGCAGGCGGTGGTGGGCGCCTGGCAGCATCAGGTGGAGCTCGCGGGGTTTCTCGGCCTCTTTCTTGCGCGGCTTGGCCGGTCGTTTGTGCATCCCCACAACCTGCGTATCACCTCGATCGTCTTTCACTGCCATGAGGTGGGGCTGAAGGCCGTGCCCATCGTCTCGCTCATGGCCTTCCTGATCGGCGTGGTGCTGGCGTTTCAGGGCGCAGCACAGCTTCAGCAATTCGGGGCCGAGGTCTTCGTGGTCGACCTGATCGCCGTCTCGATCCTGCGCGAGCTTGGCATCCTGCTGACGGCGATCATCGTGGCGGGGCGCACGGCCTCGGCCTATACCGCCGCCATCGGCTCGATGAAGATGCGCGAGGAGATCGACGCGATGCGCACGCTGGGCGTCGACCCCGCCGATGCGCTTCTGGTGCCGCGGATGCTGGCGCTCATCCTGATGCTGCCCATCCTCGGGCTGGTCGCGAACCTCATGGGGCTGATCGGCGGCGGGCTGATGTCCTGGATAGAGCTCGGGATTTCCCCGGGCATGTTCCGCACACGGCTTCTCGATATCGACATCTCGCACCTGCTTGTGGGGATGATCAAGGCACCCGTCTTCGCGGTCATCATCGGCCTTGTCGGCTGCCACGGCGGCATGAAGGTCAAGCAGGACGCGGAATCGCTCGGGCAGATGACCTCCCGCTCGGTCGTCACGGCGATCTTCACGGTGATCGTGGCCGATGCGCTCTTTTCGATCTTCTTTCAGCGGGTGGACATGTGACCGGGGACCGGACGGAAGATCTGGCCATCCGCGTACGTGGCCTCGTGAACCGCTTCGGCACGCATGTGGTGCATGACGGGCTCGACCTCGACGTGCGGAGGGGGGAGGTTCTGGGCGTCGTCGGCGGCTCGGGCACCGGGAAATCGGTGCTCCTGCGCTCCATCGTCGGGCTCATCACCCCGGCCGAGGGCTCGGTCGAGGTGCTGGGCACCGATGTGCGCACCACCGATGACGAAACCCGGCGCGAGCTTGAGATGCGCTGGGGCGTGATGTTTCAGGACGGCGCGCTGTTCTCCTCGCTCACCGTGCGCGAGAATGTGGAGGTCCCGCTCAAGGGCATCGAGGATCTGTCGGACGAGCTGCGCGCAGCACTGGCGGATATGAAGATCGGGCTGGCGGGGCTGCCGCCCAAGGCCGGCGCGAACTACCCGTCCGAGCTTTCGGGCGGGATGCGCAAGCGGGCGGGCCTTGCACGGGCGCTGGCGCTCGACCCCGATATCGTGTTTCTGGATGAACCGACCGCCGGGCTCGACCCGATCGGGGCGACCGCCTTCGACAACCTGATCCGGCAGCTCAGCCAGACGCTCGGGCTTACCGTCTTTCTCGTGACCCATGACCTCGACACGCTGCACGCCTGTTGCGACCGGATCGCGGTCCTCGCGGAAAAGAAAGTGCTGGTGACCGGGACCATGGCCGATATGCTCAAGGTCGATCACCCTTGGGTGCATGAATATTTCCACGGGCCCCGCGCCCGTGCCGCGCAGGCTACCGGCGCGCCGGACGAAAGGGACTGACGGGATGGAAACACGCGCGAATTACGTTCTGGTCGGGGCGTTCACGCTGGCGGGATTCCTCGGGATACTGCTGTTCCTGATGTGGTTCGCCCGGTTCGAGCTGAACCGCCAGTTCGCCTATTACGACGTGCGGTTCGAATCCGTCTCCGGGCTCGCCAATGCCGCCATGGTGCGGTTCTCCGGCCTGCCCGTGGGCCAGGTCGTCAGCATGGGCCTCGACCCCAGCGGCGATGGCCGCGTCCTTGTCCGGCTGGAGGTCTCGGCCGATACTCCGATCCGCGAGGACAGCGTGGCAACACTGGAATCCCAAGGGGTTACGGGCGTTTCCTACATCTCCATCACATCCGGCAGCCCCGATGCACCCCTCTTGGAGGACGTGTCGGAAATGGCGATCCCGATGATCCGTGCCGGGCGGTCGGTGTTCCAGACCCTGACCGAGGACGCGCCCGATCTCATCTCCGAGGCGGTGGAGGTCGTGCGCCAGGTCGGCCGGCTTCTGGGCGACGAAAACCAGCAGCGCGTCTCGAACATCCTCGACAATGTCGAACGGTCCTCCGGCTCGCTGGAACAGGCAATCGCCGATATCTCGAGCGTGACCGACAGCATCTCGACCGCCGTGGGCGACATCGCGGATTTCACCTCGAACCTCGGCGAAATCGCCGAAGTCGCGACCGACACGCTGCGCCGGGCCGATACCGCGCTGGAGGCCTTCGTGCAGTTCGCCGCCCGGGCCGAGGATACGCTCGATGCAGGCACCGGCGCCCTGACCGCGGCCGAGGGCGCCTTTACCGAAGGCCAGCGCCTGATGCAGAACGACCTTCAGGTGCTGATCGCGAACCTGTCCGAGGCCGCCGCCACCCTGCGCGGCGAGATCGAGCTTGTGGCCGCCGATGCGCGCGGCACGCTCACGCAGTTCAGCGAAACCGGGGCCGCCGCCACCGCCCGCCTCGATCAGGCGCAAGCGACCATCGCCGCCGCCGATCAGGCGATCGCCGCGCTGACCGAAACGCTCGACACGATCAACACCGCCGCCGGCCGCTTCGACACACTGCTGGCCGATGACGGCACCGCCCTGATCGCCGAGGCGCGCGAGGCCGTGGCAAGCGCCAATACCTTCATGGACCAGCTTGGCGCGGTGGCCGAAACCGACCTGCCGCTGATCCTTGCCGATATCCGCGCCACCAGCGCCACCGCCCGCGCCGCGATCACCGACATATCCGAGGATCTGGGCGGCTTTACCGGCAGGCTCGAAGGTCTGGCCGACAATCTTTCCGTCACGCTGGAAACCGCGAGCACCACCTTCGCCAACGCGAACAGCACCCTTCTTGCGATCGAGAACGCGATGATCGCCGCCGAGGAAACGCTCGATACCGCCGAACGCACCTTTGACAGCGCCGACCGCGTCATCAACGAGGATGTGACCGCGCTTGCGCAGGACATGCGGGCGACCATGGCGCGGCTCGACAATGCGATTGCGCAGGTGGCCGATGACATCCCCGCCGCCACCGCCGATCTGCGCGAAATGCTGGCCAACGCGAACAGCACCTTCGATGAGGTGGCGGCCGTCGTGCGCGCCTCGGGCGCCTCGGTCCAGACCTTCGCGACCAGCGGCCTGCCGCAATACACGCGTTTCGCCGAAGAGGCCCGCGGCCTTGTCCGCACGCTCGAACGGCTTACGACCCAGATCGAGCGTAACCCCACCCGCTTTTTCCTCGGGGGCCAGACGCCCGAGTTCCGTCGCTGAAAGGATCGCCCATGCGCCTGCTGCTCTCTCCGGCTTTCGGCCTGACGCTTTTTGCCCTGCTGCCCGGTTGTGCCGCCATCTCGGCGCTCAGCGGCAGCGATCCGCTCGACGTCTATGACCTGCGGCCAGCGCCCAGCCTCGGTGTCGCCAGCGCCCGCCCGACCCGCGATCTGGTGATCGAGGAGCCGACCACCCGCGGCGCGCTGGCGACCGACCGCATCCTGATCCGTCCGAACCCGCTTCAGGCGCAGTATCTGCCCGATGGCCGCTGGTCCGACGAAACGCCCGCACTCGTGCAGACCCAGCTCGTCCGCGCGTTCGAGGATACGGGCGCACTCCGCTATGTCGGGCGCCGCCCGCTCGGTCTCTCGGGCGACTATGCGCTTTTGTCCGAGATTACCGATTTCCAGGCCGAGCTTCAGCCCGACGGGCGCAGCGCCCTTGTCCGCATCCGCCTCTCGGCCCGCCTGGTGCGAGAGGCCGACACCGGCATCCTCGGCGCCCGGGTCTTCGAGGCGACTGCCCTTTCCGCCAGTACCGACACGCTCAACATCGTCTCGGCCTTCGACACGGCGGCGGCGGCGCTGGTGCCGCAGATCGCCGCCTGGGGGCTTGGCGCGATGGGCATCGCCGCCCGCGCCCCCGGCACCTGACGCAGCCCCTCAGGCGCCCTCTTCCAACGCGGCATCGGCCAGCGCCATGGCCGTCGCCACCACCGCATACCCAGCGGCATTAAGGTGGATCGCGTCAGACCGAAGCGAGCGCGGGATACGCCCTGCCGCCACGTCCCCGGCATCGTCGGCGCCCGTCCCCGCCGCCTGCAGCGCCGCCACGAGGTCGACGAACCGTGCGCCATAGGCCGCCGCCAGGTCGGCGTTCAGGGTCGCGATGGTCTGCACCCCCGATGCGGTATCATTCGCGCTCGGCAGCACCGCGCCTACCAGAAAGCGGTCGTGCCCCAGATGCGCGACCATCGCGGCGATATCCGCCTTGACGACCGAGGGCGCGCCGAAGTTGTTGCGCCCCGCCCAGATCCAGGCCGTATGATCCTTCAGCGTCGCGGCCTTGGCCGGCAGAAAGACCCCGGTCGTGCCCGTCCCGACCGGCCCCGCCACGCTGCGGGTAAAAGTCCAGGCCCCGCTCGCGTCGGTCGACATCACGCCCGCGATCCCGCCGATGCTGCCGGCGATGGTCCCTGTGAACGCGCCGCTCTGGACCAGCACGTTCACCCCCTTTTCGGGCACCGCGACGGTCGAATGGGCGGTCAGGGTCAGGTTGCTGATCCGGTAGGTGCCGACGCGGGTATGGGCAAGGATCAGGATGCTGTTCGCCGTCTGGCTCAGCGCGCTGCCGACCGTCAGGTTCAGGCTGCGCCGCCCGCCCACCGAGAACCCGGCCGATGCCGCCCAGTCCCCCGTCGGATGGCTGGCGGAGGGGGCATTGGCAAGCCCCACCTCGACCCAGCCGCTGCCGCCCATGTCGATGTCGAAGTCGAGCGTGCAGCGCGTTCCCGCCGGCAGCGTCTCTCCCAGCCAGACCTGCGCGCCGGATTGCGGTGTCCCCACCGCCTCGATCACCAGCGCATTGCCTTCGGTCCGCACCACGGCGGGCGGGTTGGCAGCCGCCCGGCTTTGCCAGCCGCCCAGCCCTTCCGCGAAGTCCCACGCCCGGTCCAGCCGCATCGGGATGGGCGCGGCCAGCGTCACGGGGATCGGAACGGCGCCCTGCCGCGCCGCGATCTGGGTCGATGTCTGCCCGCCGATCCCTTCGTTCAGGATGGTCCGTCGCGGGGCAAAGAGCCCCTGCGCCACAGCCGGATAACTCGCGGCCGCCGTGGCACCGGCGCCCGCCGTCAGGCTGTCGCCCCAGGCCACCACGGGCGGGCGGAGGTTGCGCAACCTGTGACGGCGGCTTGCGCCATGAACCGCAAGCGCGGTCGCTCCTGTTCCCAGTCCGATCATGACGGTCCTCCGGCTAAGGTTGATCGTGCCGGGGGTCCGGATGGGGCGCTCCGGGTCTCTGGCACGGGGATCAACCTGCCGCAGGGTGGTTAAGATGTTCCTGATCCAGCGCACGCCCGGTTAACCGTTTGCACCCGGGGCTGCATCCCGCGCGACCTGCGGCAGCGCCTCCCTCGGCCGGTTCTTCAACCTTTTTGCGGGGTTACCCGCCCAGACCTCCCATGCCGGAACATCGCCAAAGGTTACCGCGCGGGCGCCCAGAACCGCGCCCTCACCCATCGACACGCCCGGCCCCACAAAGGCTTCGGCCGCGACCCAGGCCCCCGGCCCGATCTCGATTCGCGCGGTTTTCAGCTCGAATCCGGGGCTGGTGATGTCGTGGCTGCCGCAGCACAGATGCGCCCCCTGCGACACGACCGCCCCCGCCCCCAGCCGGATGTCCGCCATGGAATAGACCGTGACACGCGGCCCGATCACCGCCCCGGGGCCCAGCGTCAGGTTGCGCGGCAGCCAGATCCGGGCCGAGCCATAGACCCGCGCCCCCCGCCCCACCTCTGCCCCGAAAGCCCGCAGGATCAGCGCGCGCCACCGCGCCATCCCCGGCGGCGTCCAGCGTGCCAGAACCGCCCAGACCAGCAGGAACAGCGCCCGCTCCGCCCGATGCGCGAGGGTGAAGGTCGCCCGCCCCTCCAGCACGCCGCGCCCGCCGTCAGCCAGTGACATGTCGCGCCCCCGCGACCTCTTGCAGCACGGCCAGCAGCGCTTCTGCCGCCGCCTCGATCCGATAGCGGCTCTCCCAGCTTGCCCGCGCCGCGCGGCCCATCTCGGCCCGCGTCGCACCGCCCAGTGCCTGCCAGTCGCGGATCAGCCGCGCCGCCCCCGCGACCGTATCGGGCGCCACCAGCCCCGCGCCGTCGGCCAGCACCTCTCGCCAGATATTCACCTTGTCCGAGATCAGGACCGGGGTGCCGCAGGCCAGCGCCTCGGCGACGACGATCCCGAAATTCTCCTGATGCGACGGCAGGACAAGCGCCTCGGCCCGCCGCAGCGCCTGCCATTTGGCCTCGCCCTGCAGCATCCCCGGCAGATGCACGCGTCCCCCCAGCCCCAGCGCCGCGGCCCGCGCGATCAGGCCCGGGCCCAGCCCCGCCTCATCCGGCCCCGCCAGCACCAGATCGAGTCCCGGCGCCGCGGCCCGCGCAAACCCCTCCAGCGCCAGATCGCAGCCCTTTTTCGGGTGCAACCGCCCAAGAAACAGCAGAAACGGCCGCCCGCCGGCGAGGTGTGCATCCGGCATCGTCATCCCCCCGGGCGGGCCCGCGGCGCCATAGGCCACCACCCGCCCCCGGTAGCGCGGGCCGATGAACACGTCCCGGGCCGCGCGCCGCTCCTCCTCCGAGGTGAAGAGAACCGCGTGGGCGCGCGCCAGCGCCTGCCCCTGCCCCGCCCACCAGAGCGCCTGTTTGGCCAGATGCTTGACCGGCGCCGTGCGGCGGAACCACGGGTCCATCATCCCGTGCGGAAAAAGCACATAGGGCAACCCCGCCCGCGCCGCCGCCCGCGCCCCCCCGACCGAGGCATGGGTCCAGAGCCCATGCACCACCGCCGCATCGAACCGCCCGGCATTGGCGGCGATCCACCCCGCCAGCGTGGGCGTATAGCCATATCGCCGCGCAACCGGCCCAAGCGCGTGAAGGGGCAGCCCCGCCACCTGCGCCGCATCGGGCGGATCGAGGCTCAGCACCTCGGTCTCATGCCCCAGCGCGGCGTGGCAGGCGGCGCTGCGCAGCATCCCCTCGACCGGGCCGCCCTGTTCGGCGGCAATGCTCGGGATGATCCGCAGGAACCTCATGACACCTCCAGCAGGGCGCGCAGGTTGCGGTCAAGGTTGGCGGGCGAGAAATCGGCCCTGATTCGGGCCTGCCCCGCCGCTACCATGCGGGCCGCCAGCGCGGGATCGTCCCGCAGCAGCGCAATCCGCTCCGCAAGCCGGCCCGGGTCGTCGGGCGGCACCGCGAACCCGTCCACCCCGTCGCGCACCACCTCGGGACCCGCGCCGCCCGTGCCGCAAATCACCGGCAGGCCATGGGCCCAGGCCTCCAGATAGACGATGCCGAACCCTTCCTTGGCCGAGGGCAGCACAAAGACCGCAGCCGAGGCATAAAGCGCCGCCAGTTCCGCGTCATCGACGCGGCCTGCGAAACGCACACGGGCCCCAACCCCCAGATCGGCGGCCAGCGCCTCGAGGCCCGGGCGCAGGGGGCCGTCCCCCACCACCGTCAGCCGTTCCTGCGGCAGATGGACCAGCGCGCGCAGTACCGCATCCACATGCTTGTCGGCGTCATGCGCACCCAGCCGTGTCACGGTCAAAAGACCCGCGCGCGGCACGGCCACAGGGGGCGGCACCGGATCCACCGTGTTGGGAAAGATCGTGAAGCGGCCCGCTGGAATCGCATAAACCCGCGCCATCCGCCGCGCGGTATAAAGGCTCACCGCCGCGATCCGGTCGCAGGCGCGCAGCATCCGCCCCTCGGCCCGGCGTGGGGTGCGGTGGCGCGGATCGCCCCAGACCTCGATCCCATGCGCGAAAAGAATAAGCCGCTGGCCCCGCCCGCGCAGCCGCCGCGCCAGCCATGCCAGAGGCAAAAGGTTGATATGCCCCAGCAAAACCACATCGGCCCGCAGCGCATGGGCCAGCGCCAAAAGCATCCCCGCCCGACCCCAGACGCGGATCGCCGCGTTGTCCGCCGGCAGGTCCGAGGGCCGGTCGCCGCGCAGGATCGCCCGCATCTGCCAACCCCGGGCCGCTGCGTCCCGCATCAGCGCCGCCAGCAGCCGCTGGTTGAACCGCTGCAACCCGCCCGTCCCGGAATAGGTGGCAAGCCCCAGAAAAACCACGCGTTTCGGCCGCTGGGCACGGGGCACGTCGCGCAGGAACCGCCCCAGCGCGCGCAGCACGACGCCGGCCATACCCGCCTGCGCCACGGCCAGCGCCACGGCCATGCCCCCCGCGCCCGCAACCGGCACCAGCGCGGCCCCCAGGGCCAGCCCCGCCGCCGCCAGCGCACAGAGGATGACCCCCGCCCCGCGATGCCGGTTGACGGCGGCAAGGGGCGCAAGGGCCGTCGTCCAGACCATTTCGGCCAGAACACCTGCGGCAAGGGCCGCGCCCATCCATGGGTCAAAGCGCAGTTCCCCGCGTGCCAGCATCCCGAAGGCCCAGGGCACCGCCCCCGGCAGCAGCGCCAGAAAGACCACGCCCCCTGTCAGAACCAGCCCCGCCTGAAGCCGCCAGAGCCCGCGGAACCCGGCCCCCTCGCCCCGCCCCGCCGCACGGCTGTATTCGGGCGTGAAGGCGTGGGTCAGCATGTTCGAACCCGCCGTCCCCAGGCGCAGCACGGTGCGCAGCACCGCAAAACCCGCGACCGCCACCGGCCCCGCCAGCGACCCGAGGATCAGGACCGGCCCCTGCAACAGCGCCGCCTGCCCCAGCGGCACCGTCACATACCCGAGCGCGGCGGGGGTGATCGCGCGCAGCTCCGCCCGTCGCGCCAGCCGCCACCCCTGCCGCAGCCATGGCACCCGCCGCCGCAGATGCAGCGCGAACAGCCCGACGCTCGCGATGCGCAAGGCCAGCACCGTCCCGGCGGCCGCCAGAAACCCGCCCCCGGCGAGCGCGGCAAGGACGATCCCCGCAGCCTCGGCCAGACGGGCGGTCGCGGCGGCTGCGGCCTCTTCGGCGGCATATCCCTCGGCCCGAAGCGCCGCCGCCATCAGCAGGAAAAACGGCCAGAGCACCCCCGAAACCGCCAGCAGCGCCAGCGCGCCTCCCGTCTCTCCGCCCACGAGCCACAGGAGGGGCAGCAAAACCGCCAGCAGCGACGCGCCCAGGACCGACAGCAGGGCAAGGACGCTCTGGTAAAGGACCAGCGCACGGCGCCGCGCCCCCCGGCCCACGCGCATCGTCATCTCGTTCTTGGTAACGAAGGTATAGCCAAGATCGCCGAAGGCCATCATCGACGGCAGCACCATGACCAGCAGCCAGAGCCCGAACCGCTCGGCCCCCCAGACGGCGATCAGGACCGGCGCGGTCGCAAGCTGCACCGCAATCGTCACCGCCTGTGCATAGCCCTGCGCGATCAGGTTCTGCCCTAGCCGCCCCATCTCAGGCCCCGGACGGGGCAAGGCGGGGCCGCAGCCGCAGCCCCAACCCCAGCAGCAAGAGCGTGAATGCGACCAGCGGCAGGATGCGCAACCCGAAGACCGCCAGCGCATCGAGCGTCATTTCCGGCAGCACCCAGACCAACGCCACCGCGAAAAGCCCCAGGGGATGCCCGCGCAACGGCCCCAAGATCAGGTTTCCGGCCAGCATCACCGGCCCCGCGACCAGCAGCGGCACCACCGCGAGGCCCGCCCAGCCCGCCGCCGCCAGCGCGCTCGCCGCCAGCCCGATGACCGGGCGCGCGGCATTGCCGTATTGGCGGATGCCATGGTCCCAGGCGACCAGATCGGCGCCCGTCGCCGCCGTCTTGGCGATCAGCGCCGAGGGCAGCACGCCTTCGGCGACCTCGCGCAGAAAGGGGCCGGGGCCGGTCAGGCCCGTGCCCGCCCGCAGCACCTGATCGACCGGCAGTACCAGCATGAAACGGTCGACCGGCAGGGTCGAGGGCCAGACATAGCTGCCGTTTTCGGACCAGGCATGGGTGAAGCCGCGCAGAAAGGCGCCCTCGGCCTCGCGCAGGCGCGCCGGGTTGAACCCGTGCTGCGACAGCAGGTCAAGGGCCAGATCCAGCCGCCCCGCCCAGCCGAGCGTCAGGAACGACCCGCGCATCAGGTGGATCAGCGGCGCCGCGTAAAGGACCATTCCCGCCGCCATGAGCAGGGCAAGGGCGGTCCAGACCGCGCCCCGCCCGTCCCGCCCCGGCAGGATCAGCGGCAGCGCGCAAAGCATCAGCAGGAACTCGGCGAATTCGCGGCGCGTATTGCTCGTGAGCGCCATCAGCACAAGGCCCGCGCCGCCAAGGGCCACCGCCAGCGCCGCGCGCCGGTCGGCGGACGCCCGTGCCAGCGCCAGCGCAAGCCCAAGCGGCAGCAGGAAGACGAGGCTCCCGAGCCCGCCAAAGCCCGCACCCTGTTCCACCATCCCGTCCACCATCCGGGGCCTGAGCGCCACATGCAGCGCAAGCACGGCAAAGCCCGCGGCCATCACCGGCACCGCCAGCCGCCCCTGCACCGCCGGATCGGCAAGCGGCGCGGCCAGGGGCGCCCGCCGCCCCCGGGCCAGGCGCCGCGCGAGGTCAGAGACCAGGGCCAGCATCGCAACCCCGGCGAAAAGCGCCGTCGCCGCCGCCTGCGGGTGGTGCAGATTGGCCTGCAGCGGCTGGCCCAGGAGCGGCTTGAGAATCAGCGCAAAGCCGCTCGCATAAAGCGCGCTCGCCGCGACGAAAAGATCGCCGAACCAGATCTGCGGCCGCGCGATCGCCCGGACCCCCAGCCCCGCGATCGCCAGGAAGAGCACGAGCATATAGGCGTCCGACCCGAGCCCGAGATGCCAGAGCGCGAGCGCGAGGAACCCCCAGCAAAGCCAGAGCACGCTCATGGCGCGCGGGCCGTGGCGGGGAGCGTGCCCAGAAGCTCCGCCTCGAACGCGGTCAGGATCGCATCCTGCGACCAGCGCGTGGCGGCGCGGCGGCGCGCGGCGGCGCCAAATGCTGCCGCCCGGGCGGGATCGTCGAGCAGTGCCGCCACCGCATCGGCCAGCGCCGCGCCATCCCCGGGCGGAACGACCAGCCCGCAACCCGCAACCTCGGCGGCCAAAGCGGTTCCGGGCACCGCCGTCGCCACCACCGGCCGCCCCGAGGCAAGCATGTTGGCAAGCTTCGAGGGCAGCACCAGGTCGGCCGCGCCCGCCGTCTGCGGCATCAGATGCACCCGCGCCAGCGACAAAAGCGCCGGCAGGTCTGCCGCGGGTTGCAGGGGGCACAGCGTCACCGGCAATCCCCCGACCGCGGCGCGCAGGGGCGCAAGGCCCGGCCCCTCGCCGCAGATCAGCAGGCGGAACCGGGGCCGTCCGGCAAGCCTGCGGGCGAGATCGGGCAAAAGCTCCAACCCCTGCTTGGTGCCCAGCGTGCCGGAATAAAGCACCACATCCTGCCCCGCGACACCCAGCCGGGCCGCCAGCGCCTGCACCTCGGCCCCGGGCGGTGGGGGGCCCAGATCGGACCAGTTCCGCATCTCGGCCAGCCGGGCAGGCGTGACACCCGCCGCCGCCAGTTGCGCGAGCATCGGCGCCGAGATGCTGCTCACCCGGTCGAAGCGCCGTAGCGCCCAGCCCTCATAGGCGCGGGCGATGCGCCCGATCCGCCCGGCACGCAAAAGCCCGGTGGCAAGCGCCGCGCCGACCTCCAGATCCTGCACATGCAGCCAGGCGCGGGCGCCCGTGACCCGCGCCGCCAGCCAGCCCACCGGCGCCGAGACGAGCGAGGGCGCGATCACCAGAACCACGTCCGGCCGCCCGCGCGACAGCGCCAGCGGCAGAACCAGCGCCGCGACCGCCGCAAAGCTCGCATGATGCAGCAGGCGCTTCAGCCCGCCGGGACGGCGCGGCACATGGATCGGACAGCGCCAGACCTCGACGCCCGCCTCCCGTGTCCGGCGGGGCAGCGCGCGGCGATAGCCGTCAAAGACCCGCCAGGCCGGGTAATAGGGTTGCGCCGCGACGACCCGCACCCGATGCCCGCGCGCCGCCAGCCATTCGGCCATTCCCGCAGTATATCGCCCGGTTCCGACGGTTTCCGGCGCGTAGTTGAGACCGAGGATCAGAAGGTCGAGGTGCCCGGCGCCGCCCTCGTCCCGCCCGGGCGTGATCTGCCCATCGTCCCGCGAAAGCGCGGGACTGGTTTCCAATTCATCCCGCGCCTGCGCGGGAGTGATCTCTCCTTTGTCCCGCGAAAGCGCGGGACGGGCCTCTCCTTTGTCCCGCGCCTGCGCGGGACGGGGCTGCCCCATCCTTGCCGCCTGGGCGGGGACGTTCATGCCCGGCGCCCCGGCCGCCCGGAACTGTTCCCGGCCGCGCACCAATCGGCATAGGTTTCCGCCAGACCCTGCGCCAGCGGCCGCGCCCTGTCCCAGCCGAGCGCGTGAAGGCGGCTGCAATCGAGACGCTTGCGCGGCGTGCCGTCGGGGCGCGCGGGATCGAAGGTGATCCGGCCCGCATAGCCCGTGACATCGGCGACCATCCGGGCAAGTGCGGCGATCGAGACCTCCTGCCCCGAGCCCACATTCACCGGCACCATCCCGGAATACCGCTCCAGCAGAAAGACCAGCGCATCGGCCAGATCGTCCACATGCAGGAATTCGCGCAAGGGTGCCCCGCTGCCCCAGACGGCGACCTCGGGCGCGCGGGCCAGTCGCGCCTTGTGAAAGCGGCGCAGAAGGGCGGGCAGGACATGGCTGCCCTCGGGGTCGTAATTGTCGCCCGGGCCGTAAAGATTCGTGGGCTGCACCGAGATGAAGTCGCAGCCATGTTCCTGCCGGTAGGCCGCGCAGAGCTTGAGCCCCGCAATCTTGGCGATGGCATAGGCCTCGTTCGTCGGCTCCAGCGGGCCGGTCAGCAGCGCCTCCTCGGGGATCGGCTGGGGTGCGGCGCGGGGATAGATGCAGGAGGATCCGAGAAAGAGGAGCTTTGCCACCCCCGCCTGCCGCGCGCCCTCGATCACATTCGTGGCGATGGCGAGGTTGTCATAGAGAAATGTCGCCGGCCGGGCCGCGTTGGCGGCGATCCCGCCCACGGTCGCGGCGGCAAGGATCACCACCTCGGGGCGCGCCTGCGCCATCCAGCCCGTTACCGCCGCCTGATCGCGCAGGTCACATTCGGCGCGGGTGACGGTCAGCAATTCAGAGCCCGTGCCCGCAAGGCGCCGCATCAGCGCAGCCCCCACCATCCCGCGATGGCCCGCAACCCAGACGCGCCGCCCCGCAAGGCGAAAGGGAGCGGCTTCGGGCGAGGTGGCACGCGCGGGCGGCGCTGCCGGGCGGGGGGAGGCGAGCGACGGAATTTCGCCATCGGAACCGCCGCGGGACAGCGCGCGCCCCGTGAAAGAGACGGCCTCGGCGGCGACAACCCCGGCGGCAGTCATCCGTGACGGTCCCGGCGGGTGCTTTCCTGCCGGACGGCGGCCAGATCGCTTGCCACCATTTCGGCGATCATCTGCGGCAGCCCCGCGGAATGGGTCCAGCCGAGCCGTTCCCGCGCCTTGGTCGCATCGCCGACCAGCAGGTCGACCTCGGTCGGGCGGAAATAGCGCGGATCGATTTCCACCAGCACCCGCCCCGTCCGGGGGCAGAGGCCGCGTTCCTCAAGGCCCTTGCCCTGCCAGTCGATGCCCATGTCCACGGCCGCAAAGGCCGCCTCGACGAAACCGCGCACCGTCTCGCTGTTGCCCGTGGCCAGAACATAGTCGTCGGGCACGTCCTGCTGCAGGATGCGCCACATCCCCTCGACATAGTCCCGCGCATGGCCCCAGTCGCGCCGCGCATCCAGATTGCCGAGGTAAAGCCGGTCCTGCAGCCCGAGGCTGATCGCCGCGACCCCGCGCGTGATCTTGCGCGTCACGAAGGTTTCACCCCGGAGCGGGCTTTCATGGTTGAAAAGGATGCCGTTCGAGGCGTGCATCCCGTAGGCCTCGCGGTAGTTAACGGTGATCCAGTAGGCATAGAGCTTGGCCACCGCATAGGGCGAGCGGGGGTAGAAGGGCGTATCCTCGCGCTGGGGGACGGCCTGCACCATGCCGTAAAGCTCGGAGGTGGAGGCCTGATAGAACCGCGTCCGGTCGGCGAGCTTCAGGATGCGGATCGCCTCGAGCAAGCGGAGCGTCCCGAGCCCGTCCGCATTGGCGGTATATTCCGGCGTCTCGAACGAGACCTGCACATGGGACTGGGCGGCGAGGTTGTAGATCTCGTCCGGCTGCACCTCCTGGATCAGGCGGATCAGGTTGGTGCTGTCCGTCATGTCGCCGTAATGGAGGTGAAACCGCACATTCGCCTCATGCGGGTCCTGATAGAGATGGTCGATCCGGGCCGAGTTGAAGGAGGACGCACGGCGCTTGAGCCCATGCACCTCATAGCCCTTGTCGAGCAGCAGTTCCGCAAGATAGGCGCCGTCCTGCCCCGTCACCCCGGTGATGAGCGCGCGCCGGGCCTCGGGGCGTGCGGACGCGATGCGATCGGAGGTGGGGGCAAGCGCCCTAGCTGCGGGCATAAAGATCCTCATAGCGGATGATGTCGTCCTCGCCGAGATAGGTGCCGGTCTGCACCTCGATCAGGACCATGGGCAGCCGGCCCGGGTTTTCGAGCCGGTGGACCGCGCCAAGCGGGACGTAGACGGATTCGTTCTCGGTCAGCAGCCGCTCCTCGCCATCCACGGTCACGCGGGCGGTGCCCGAGACGACGACCCAGTGTTCGGCGCGGTGCATGTGGCTTTGCAGGCTCAGGATGCCGCCGGGGCGCACGACGATGCGCTTGACCTGAAACCGGTCCTCGCGCGCCAGCGTCTCGAACCAGCCCCAGGGGCGGTGGTCGCGGGCGAAGCTGTCGGCCTGCCGGGCGCCCTTGGCCCGCAGCGCGCTGACGGCAAGCCGGACCTCCTGCGCGCGGGCGCGGTCGGCGATCAGCACCGCGTCGGGCATGGCGACGGCCACGACATCCCTGAGCCCGATGCAGACCAGTTCCAGCCCGTCGGATTCGGAGCGCAAGAGGCTGTCGGCGCAGTCGATCGCCGTCACCGGCCCCGATTGCGCAAGACCCCGGTCATCGGGCCCCATCTCGCGCCAGATCGCATCCCAGCCACCAAGGTCGGACCAGCCCGCGCCGAAGGGGACGACCGAGAGGTTCGGCGCGCGTTCCATCACAGCATAATCGACCGAGATGTCGCGCGCACCTTCCCAGGCGGCGGCATCGAGGCGCAGGAAGCCCAGATCGGGGCGCGCGCCGTCCAGCGCCGCCGCGACCGGCGCCATCAGTTCGGGCGCATGGGCGCGGAAGGCCGCGACCAGCGTTTCGGCCGTGGCGAGAAAGATCCCCGCGTTCCAGAGATACCGGCCCGAGGCGAACATCCGGGCGGCCCGCGCCGCATCGGGCTTTTCCACGAACCGCGTGAGGGGGGCCGGGGCGCCCTCGGCCACCTCGCTCTCGAGTTCGAGCCAGCCATAGCCGGTTTCCGCATGGGTCGGGCGGATGCCGAAGGTCACGATCTGCCCCGCCTCGGCCGGGGCGACACCCACCGCCACCGCCGCGCGGAAGGCCGCCGCATCGGGCACGACATGATCCGAGGGCGCGACCAGCATCAGCGCCTGCGGGTCGTCCTGCGCCAGCCGCATCGCCGCCACAAGGACGGCGGGCGCCGTGTTGCGCGCGGAGGGCTCGATCAGGATCGCGCCGGGGTCGACCCCCGCCTGCATCAGCTGTTCCGCCACCAGAAACCGGAAATCGCCCGCGGTCACGACCAGAGGCGCGCCGAAACCCGGCCCCGCCAGCCGCCGCGCCGAAGCCTGAAACAGGCTTTCGTCCCCCACCAGGGGGGCAAACTGTTTCGGATAGCCCTTGCGCGACAAGGGCCAGAGCCGCGTTCCTGCGCCGCCACAGAGAAGAACAGGGGTAATCATGCGCTTGGTCTCCCGCAGGGTGGAAAAACCCACCATCCGCGGCAGACTGCCCTCTTTGCGCTGCCGAGAACAAGACCCGCCACGCCCGGCATGGCTTTCGGAATGCGACACCGGGTGCGTCACACGAAGCGATACGGACCGCCCCACCGGCCCGCCCGTACCCCCCTGCCACCGAAGTCCCGCACCCTGCCCCATCGCCGCCACATGCCGTTTGACCTGATGCAACCTTAGATTGTGTGTTTAGGTTTTGGCAACCCTGAATTGTGATGCGAAGGCGCTTCGTTTGAACAGTCGGTTTTGAAAGCACTGGCACGAGCTTGAAGCCAATTCGCCGACACTTGCCGCGACCGAGGCTCGACACCGCCAAAACAAAAGCGGCGCGCCCTGTCCGGGGCGCGCCGCTTTTGATGATGGTGCGGTCGAGAGGACTCGAACCTCCACGGGAGTTACCCCACAGCGACCTCAACGCTGCGCGTCTACCAATTCCGCCACGACCGCACGTCCTGACTTGGTGAGGCGCGTCTTAGCCGAGGGTCCGGGGGATGTGAAGAGGAAAAATGACGAAAAAAGCCGAGTTGCGAGGATGAAGGAGATGACGAAAGATCGGCACCCCGCTCTGGACGATCGGGGGACGAGATCATACGAGTCCCGGCAGGGTCTCGGGGCGGCATCCGCGCCCTATCGGCCCGGAACGGACCCGGAGGCGGGCAGGAGGCGGGAATGACAAAGACGGTCGAGTGGCGCCATCTCGAAGGGCTCCGGCCCTATGAGGAAACGCTGGCCGCGATGGAGGCGCGCGTGGCGGCCATCGCCGCAGGCACCGCCCCCGAGGCCGTCTGGCTGCTGGAACATCCCCCGCTTTACACCGCCGGCACCAGCGCCGACCCCGCCGACCTGCGCGACGGGGGCCGCTTTCCGGTGCATGTCGCGGGGCGTGGGGGGCAGTATACCTATCACGGTCCCGGGCAGCGGGTGGCCTATGTCATGCTCGACCTCAACCAGCGCGGGCGCGATGTGCGCCGGTTCGTGACGCAGCTGGAAGACTGGGTGATCGCGACGCTGGCCGAGTTCAACGTCCGGGGCGAGCGCCGGCCGGGGCGGGTCGGCGTCTGGGTGGTGCGCCCCGACCAGCCCCCGAACCCCGACGGCACCGCGCGCGAGGACAAGATCGCCGCGATCGGCATCAAGCTGCGCCGCTGGATCAGCTTTCACGGGATCTCGATCAACCTCGACCCGGATCTGGCGCATTTCGACGGCATCGTGCCCTGCGGCATCCGGGAACATGGTGTCACCAGCCTCGTGGATCTGGGCCTGCCGGTGACGATGCCCGATCTCGACCTCGCGCTGCGGCGCGGGTTCGACCGGATCTTCGGCTGACATTCCCGGCGCGCGCGGGGGGCGACGCAAAAGGTCGCAGTGGCGGCGGGCCGCGGCGGGCGTATAACGCCGCTGCCCCGCGCGGGTCGTCCGGCGGGCTCCATGAGGGAAAGCACATGCCACGCCTGCCGATCGGATCTTTCGTCCTGCCGATGCTTCTTGCCCTGCCTTTGCCCGCCGCAGCCCAGGGCGACGCCGCCCGCGGCGAGCGCGAATTCAACAAATGCCGCAGCTGCCACATGATCGAGGCCCCGGACGGGACCGAGATATTCCGCGGCGGGCGTACCGGGCCGAACCTTTACGGCATCATTGGCCAGCCGGCGGGCGCGGCCGAGGGGTTCCGCTATTCGCCGTCCATGGTTGCGGCGGGCGAGGCGGGGCTGGTCTGGGACGCGGAGAACCTGCGCGACTATCTGGCCGATCCGACCGCCTTCCTGCGGGCGCATCTGGGCGATCCGCGGGCACGCAGCAACATGGCCTTTCGCCTGACCTCGGGCGCGGATGACGTGATCGCCTATCTGGAATCGGTCGCGCAATAGGGCACCGCGCGGGACGCGCGATAGAGTACCCGGGGCGCGGCGCACAGAAAAAGGCACCTGCGGCATCGACGGACATTGCCGAGGTTGCAGGAGCCATCTAGAAAGAGAGCGGAATTTGCGATCCGGCGGGAAGGCGCCGGCGCGCACAAGAGTCTAGGGAACGGGAGTCGACCATGGCGGACGCAGCCACACATGGCCACGATGCGCATGACAACCGTGGGTTCTTTACCCGCTGGTTCATGTCAACAAACCACAAGGATATTGGTATCCTTTACCTCTTTACCGCGGCGATCGTCGGCCTGATCTCGGTCTCGTTCACGGTCTACATGCGGATGGAGCTGATGACGCCGGAAGTGCAGTTCATGTGCCTTGAAGGCGCAAGGCTGCTGCCCGCCGCCGTCGAGGAATGCACGCCGAACGGTCATCTGTGGAACGTTCTCATCACCGCGCATGGCGTGCTGATGATGTTCTTCGTCGTGATTCCCGCGCTGTTCGGGGGTTTCGGCAACTATTTCATGCCGCTGATGATCGGCGCGCCCGACATGGCCTTCCCGCGGCTGAACAACCTGTCCTACTGGCTCTATGTCGCGGGCACGGCGCTGGCCGTGGCCTCGGTTCTCAGCCCGGGCGGCAACGACCAGCTTGGCGCGGGGATCGGCTGGGTGCTTTATCCGCCGCTTTCGACCAATGAGGCAGGCTATGCGACCGACCTTGCGATCTTTGCGGTCCATGTCTCGGGGGCCTCTTCGATCCTGGGCGCGATCAACATCATCACGACCTTCCTCAACATGCGCGCGCCGGGCATGACGATGCACAAGGTGCCGCTGTTCGCCTGGTCGGTGTTCATCACCGCCTGGATGATTCTTCTGGCGCTGCCGGTCCTCGCCGGTGCGATCACGATGCTGCTGACCGACCGGAACTTCGGCACGACCTTCTTCTACCCGTCCGGCGGCGGCGACCCGGTGCTTTACCAGCACATCCTGTGGTTCTTCGGCCACCCCGAGGTCTATATCATCATCATCCCGGGCTTCGGCATCATCAGCCACGTCATCGCGACCTTCTCGCGCAAGCCGATCTTCGGCTACCTGCCGATGGTCTATGCGATGGTCGCGATCGCGGTGCTGGGCTTTGTCGTCTGGGCGCACCACATGTACACCGCCGGCATGAGCCTGACGCAGCAGAGCTACTTCATGCTCGCGACCATGGTCATCGCGGTGCCGACGGGGATCAAGATCTTCAGCTGGATCGCCACGATGTGGGGCGGTTCGGTCGAGCTCAAGACGCCGATGCTCTTTGCCTTCGGGTTCCTCTTCCTCTTCACCGTGGGCGGTGTGACGGGCATCGTGCTCAGCCAGGCGCCGGTGGACCGGATCTATCACGACACCTATTACGTGGTCGCCCACTTCCACTACGTGATGTCGATCGGCGCCGTGTTCTGCATCTTTGCCGGGATCTACTACTGGATCGGCAAGATGTCGGGCCGCCAGTATCCGGAATGGGCAGGCAAGGTGCATTTCTGGCTGATGTTCATCGGCGCGAACGTCACCTTCTTCCCGCAGCACTTCCTGGGCCGCCAGGGGATGCCGCGCCGTTATATCGACTATCCCGAGGCCTATGCGCTCTGGAACTATGTCTCGTCGATCGGTGCCTTCATCTCCTTCGCGTCGTTCCTGTTCTTCATCGGGCTCGTGCTCTACACGCTGTTCTACGGCAAGCGCGTGACCGCCAACAACTACTGGAACGAACACGCCGACACGCTGGAATGGACCCTGCCCAGCCCGCCGCCGGAGCACACGTTCGAAACGCTCCCCAAGCGTGAGGACTGGGATCGCAGCCACTCGCACTGAGGCGGGGCGCGACATCCATGCCGGTGGAATGGGTGCTGAAATCAGAGAGGGCTCCGGATCGTTCCGGGGCCCTTTCGCGTGACACGGGGGACAGTGCGGGGCGCACCACGGGGGAAAGCCCGATCTGCCGGCTGCATCTCTGGCCCTACCGGTCGCTGCCCAAGCGGGGCTTTGCCCTGTTCTTTGCGATGATGGCGGGGCTTGCGGCGCTGCCGCTTCTGATGCTGCTCGGCTCGCCGGTGCTCTGGGGGATCTTGCCGTTTCTGGTCGTCACGCTTTCGGCGCTGTGGCTTTCGATCCAGCGCAGCTATCGCGACGGCGAGGTGCTGGAGGAACTGACCCTCTGGCCGGACCGGATAGAGATCGTGCGCCACAACCCGCGCGGGCATCCACAGGGGCGCCGGCAGGAATGGTCCGCGAACCCGCATTGGGTCAGCCTGCATCTGGACCGCGACAAGGGGCCGGTGCCCGAATACCTGACACTGCGGGGCGCGGGGCGCGAGGTGGAGCTTGGCGCCTTTCTCACCCCGTCGGAACGGCTGGCGCTGCATGACGACCTGCAACGCGCCTTGGTGAGGGTCTGAGCGCCCTTCCCGGGTTCAGTCGAGGCGCTGCCCGCGCAGATCCGGCGGGGCAAGCTCTGCCATCTCCGCCAGTTCGCGTTCGGTCAGGTTTTCATAGAGAAGCCGGGCGTTACCTCGCAGCGTTCCGGCATCCCCCTGCCCGCGTTTCGCGGCCAGCGCGATGCGGGCGGGATCTTCGAGACGGGTCTGAACGTTCATCTTCTCCTCCGCGACAATAGGACAAGGCTGTGCTGCGTTGTCTCTGTTGCGTTCCGGGCGCCGCGTTCTTTCGGCGCCGGTTCGCGATCAACACAAAGGTCGCGGGGTTGTTCCGGTCAGCCGCCCGAAAGTCGGTTCTTTACCGCCGGACCGGCGGCGCCGAAATCCATCTGGCCGGTGTGACGCTCCTTGAGGAGCGCCATCACCCGGCCCATGTCGCGGATGGATGAGGCGCCGGTTTCGGCGATGGCCGTGCCGATCGCGGCCTCGACCTCTTCGCGCGACAGCTGGCGGGGCAGGAATTCCTCGATCACCCGGATCTCGGCGGCCTCTTTCTCGGCAAGCTCCAGCCGGCCGCCCTCCTCATAGGCGCGGGCGCTTTCCTGGCGCTGCTTGACCATGCGGCCCAGGATGGCCAGCACATCCGCCTCGGTCACCTGGCCCTCGCCGCCCTCGCCGCGCAGGGCGATGTCGCGATCCTTGATCGCGGCGTTGATGAGACGCAGGGTCGAGAGGCGGTCGGCCTCCTTGTTCTTCATCGCGTCCTTGAGGGCTGCGGTAATCCGCTCTCGCAGGGTCATGCGCCTGTCCATGTTATGTCGATCCAGTGGGCATCTTAATGCCGGCGGTCCGGGCTTACAACAGATGGGGCTATAACGACCCAAAGGGGATCGGGTTTCATCGGGCGCAGCGCAGGGGTCGGGGGAACCGCCCCGGGACCCTTGACCTGCCCGGGCCCTGCACATAGGTTGCGCCGCGATCCGCGCCCGCGCTTTTGCCGCCCACCCCCTCGCCCCCGGAGACCTGCCCATGTGCGCCCAAGCCCTGACCAAGCCAACCGCCTGCCTCGCACTGGCCGACGGGACGGTCTTTTACGGGCGCGGTTTCGGCGCCGTGGGCGAAACGGTCGCGGAGCTGTGCTTCAACACCGCGATGACCGGCTATCAGGAGATCATGACCGATCCGTCCTATGCCGGGCAGGTCGTGACCTTTACCTTTCCCCATGTGGGCAATGTCGGCGTGAACGATCAGGATGACGAGACGGGCGACCCGGTCGCCGCCGGCATGGTGGTGAAATGGGACCCGACCGAACCCTCGAACTGGCGCGCGACCGACGAACTGACCAACTGGCTGGCGCGCAAGGGCCGGATCGGGATGGGCGGCATCGACACGCGGCGCCTGACCCGCGCGATCCGCCAGCAGGGCGCGCCGCATGTCGCGCTGGCCCATGACCCCGAGGGGAATTTCGACATCGGGGCGCTGGTCGCGAAGGCCCGGGCCTTCCGCGGTCTCGTCGGCCTCGATCTGGCCCGCGACGTGAGCTGCACCCAGAGCTATCGCTGGAACGAGACCCGCTGGGCCTGGCCCGACGGCTTTGGCGAGCGGCAGGGCGAGGGTCTGCGGGTCGTCGCGATCGACTATGGCGCCAAGCGCAACATCCTGCGCTGCCTCGCCTCGGCCGGCTGCGACGTGACGGTGCTGCCCGCGACCGCGACGGCCGAGGATGTGCTCGCGCTCAACCCCGAGGGGGTGTTCCTGTCGAACGGCCCCGGCGACCCCGAGGCCACCGGCGCCTACGCCGTGCCCGCGATCCGCGGCGTGCTGGAAAAGAACATCCCGGTCTTCGGCATCTGCCTCGGGCATCAGATGCTGGCGCTCGCGCTTGGGGCGCGCACGGTCAAGATGAACCACGGCCATCACGGCGCGAACCATCCGGTCAAGGATGTGGAGACCGGCAAGGTCGAGATCACCAGCATGAACCACGGCTTTACCGTGGACAGCCAGACCCTGCCCGTCGGCGTGATGGAAACGCATGTGAGCCTCTTTGACGGCTCGAACTGCGGCATCCGCATGGCCGATCGCCCGGTCTTTTCGGTGCAGTATCACCCCGAGGCCAGCCCCGGCCCGCAGGACAGCTATTACCTGTTCGAGCGCTTTGCCGAGGCGATGCGCCGCAACCGCGCCGCCTGAAGCGGGGCGCGCGCCCGGGGCATCCTCCGGGCGTTCGGCGACTGAGCGCTCACCGTACTGTTGTGGGCGCGACGCTTGCCGGCGGGGTCGCGCGCATGAACCGCTCAGCCAGCGCTGCTTTCACGGCGTTCCGCCCGCCTTTGAAGTGTAGTGCCTGCGCGGCCGGAAGCCGCTGGCGGTGCTTTCATCGCGGGTTGCTCCGCTCGGACGGGGATTATTCTTCGGATTTGCCCCTGCGCATCGCTAACGGTCAGGCAGAACAACGACCACAAGGTTCAGACCCTCGCGACGGCACGGGTGTTTCCGCTTGCGGTCGCGCGGCCCGGTCGTTGTCGCCTGACAGTCACCCGGCACGCCCCCTGCCGCTCCGGCAGAACGGCGCACGACCTCTTGCGGATCAAGGGTTGATTAACCGCTGATTAACCTTGAGGGCGCAAGCTCGGTCGCAACCCCTTCGTCCGGAGGTCAGCGTCCGTGTTCGTCACCGCCAAGATCCTGCCCGCCAAGATTATGCCCGGGGCGCCGCCCGATCCCGGGCCTGCCGCACCTCTCCCCGGCGCCACAGCCCCGGACACGCATGCACCTGACGCCCCTGCATCGCCCACCATGCGCGATATCCGCACGGCCCGTCCCCTCGCGCAGATCCTGCATGAGGGGCGGCGGCTTGCCTCGGGCGATCTGTTGCGCGCGCTGGCGCAGGAGGCGGGCGGCGCCCGGCTGGAAGAGGTTCTGGCCGGCAACGCGCTTTTGTCCCGCGACGCGCTGGTCGAAACCCTTGGCGCGCAACACGGGGCCGAGGTTCTGGCCCCCGACCCTGCCCGCGCCGATCCGCGCCGTATCACGGCCTTCGGCCTCTCTGCCTGCCTGCGCGAGGGCATCCTGCCGCTGAACGACGGGGACGCGGGCGAGGTGACCGTCCTGACCGCGCGCCCGGCCGAGTTCGACCGCCACCGGCGACGGCTGGAGGCTCTGTTTGGCCCGGTGCGCATGGCCGTCGCGTCCGCAGGGGCGATCGAGGCGGCCATCGCGAGCGCCTGTCGCGAGCCGATGCGCGCCCGCGCCGAAAGCCGGACCGCGCCGGTCTTCAGCGCGCGGACATGGCCGGCCCGCAGCCTGCGCGCGGTGCTGGGGGTGCTGGCGCTGGGGCTTGCGACGCTGGGGGTTCTGTGGCCGCAGGCGCTCTTCGCCGGGCTCCTGATCTGGGCAACGCTCTCGCTCGGTCTGGTGACGGCGCTGCGGCTGGGGGCGGCCCTTGCGCATCTCGGCCGCCGCCCGGCCGAGCCTGCGGCGGCGCGGATGCTGCGGCTCCCGACGGTCTCGATCCTCGTGCCGCTTTACCGCGAAACGGATATCGCGCCGCGTCTGGTGGCGCGGCTCGGGCGGCTCGCCTATCCGCGCGATCTGCTCGACGTGCTTCTGGTGACCGAGGAACGGGACGAGGCGACCCGGACCGCGCTGGCCGGAAACGACCTGCCGCCCTGGATCCGGGTCATCACCGTGCCGGACGCGCCCCTGCGGACGAAACCGCGCGCCCTGAACTACGCGCTCGATTTCTGCCGGGGCACGATCATCGGCGTCTATGATGCCGAGGACGCGCCGGAGCCCGACCAGATCCATCGCGTCGTGCGGCGCTTTCACACGCGCGGCGCCGATCTCGCCTGCGTGCAGGGGGTTCTCGACTATTACAACCCGCGCACCAACTGGCTGGCGCGCTGCTTCACCATCGAATACGCCGTCTGGTTCCGCGTGATCCTGCCGGGGATGGAGCGTCTGGGCCTGAGCCTGCCTTTGGGCGGCACGACGCTCTTCTTTCGCCGCGACGTGCTGGAGGATCTGGGCGGCTGGGACGCCCATAACGTGACCGAGGACGCGGATCTGGGCATCCGCCTGTCGCGCATGGGCTACCGCACCGAGGTCATGACCACGGTGACCGGCGAAGAGGCGAATTGCCACCTGATGCCCTGGGTGCGGCAGCGGTCCCGCTGGCTCAAGGGTTATGCGATGACATGGATCGTGCATATGCGCGCGCCGCGTCGCCTGCTGGCCGATCTGGGCTGGCGCCGGTTTCTGGGCGTGCAGGTGATCTTTGCGGCGACGCTGTCGCAATTCCTGCTCGCGCCGCTTTTGTGGGGGTTCTGGCTTTTGGCGCTGGGGTTCGGCTATCCGCTGGCCGGGCATCTGCCGCAACCGCTGATGCAGGGGCTGGTTACGGTCTTCCTTTGCGCCGAACTGCTGGCGATGGGGATCGCCGCGACCGCCCTTTCGGGTCCGCGCCATCACCATCTGCTGAAATGGGTGCCGAGCCTGCCGCTCTATTTCCCGCTCGCGACCCTTGCCGCGTACAAGGCGCTCGCGGAACTGGTCTGGAACCCGTTCTACTGGGACAAGACCCGGCATGGCATCTTTGATCGTCCCGCGCGGCGCCTGCGCCGGACCGCCTGATGGCGCCGGCCGCCGGCAGCCCTATGGGCGTGGTGGGATGTTGGCGGTGGGCGTGCTGCCTGTGACGTCGGCTTGAGGGCCGCGCCTAGCTGGCCCGCCGCGCGCCGGCGTCGAGCTTCAGCCGCGTCTCGAACGCCTGCGAGATATGGGTGCGCAGCGCCGCATAGGCGGCATCGCCGTCCCGCGCCTCGATCGCGCGGACGATGGCGTCATGTTCGGCAAGCGCGCGTTCGCCCCGCCCCTCGGCGGCAAGCGAGGTGCTGGCCAGAAGCGCCATCGACCGGTGCACGAGGTCGAGTTGCTGCACCAGATAGCGGTTATGGGACGCCAGGTGGATCTGCTTGTGAAAGCGCCGGTTTGCCCGGGCCAGCGCGGTCGGCGCATCAAGGAGCGCGCGGTCCTCCTCGACCATGGCGCGCAGGACGCGGACCTCCTCCTCGGTCGCGTGCCGGGCGGCGAGGCGGGCCGCCAGCCCCTCCAGCTCGCTCCGCACCACGTAAAGCTCGGCCAGCTGGTTGTGATCGAGCGAGGCGACCATCAGGCTGCGCCCGTCGCGGGTCAGCATCGACTGGGTTTCCAGCCGCTGCAGCGCCTCGCGCACGGGGGTTCGCGACACGCCGAACCGGTCGGCCAGTTCGGATTCGACCAGCCTGTCGCCCGGCTTGTAAAGGCCGAGGTCGATCGCTTCGAGGATCAGCGAATAGGCGTCTTTCTGGGCCGGGCGCGGCTCTTTCATGTGTCCTCCCCCTCGCGACGCGCCACCCTAGCCGGGGCTGCGCCGCAGGATCAAGCAGATTGCCTTGGCCATTGCTTCGGACATTGCTTTGATCCGGGGCCACGCCTATGGTCCCGGCCATGGAAACGCCGCATATTTCCCGCCAGTTCGCCCATGTCAGGACCTGGGTCTTTGACCTCGACAACACGCTTTATCCGCCCGAGGCGCGGCTTTTCGACCAGATCGACCGACGGATGAACGATTATGTCATGCGCACGCTGGGCGTGACCCGGGCCGAGGCTGACCGGATGCGGTCCGAATACTGGCACGCGCATGGAACGACGCTGGCCGGGCTGATCGCGCATCACGGCGTCGATCCGGAACCCTATCTGGTCGAGATGCATGACATCGCCTTTGACGCGCTTTCGCCCGACCCGGATCTGGCCGCGCGCATCGGCGACCTGCCGGGGCGGCGCATCGTCTATACCAACGGATCGCGGCCCTATGCCGAACGGGTGCTGGCGGCGCGGGGGCTGACCGGCCTTTTCGACGCGATCTACGGGGTAGAGCATGCGGATTACATGCCGAAACCCCAGCGCGCGGCCTATGAGGCGATCTTTGCGATGGACGGCTGCGATCCGACCACCGGCGCGATGTTCGAGGACGACCCGCGCAATCTGGCGGTGCCGCACGGGATGGGGATGCGGACGGTACATGTGGCGCCAGTGCCGCTGGTGGCCGACCACATCCATCATCACACCGACGATCTGCCCGGCTTTCTCGCGCAGCTTTTGCCCTGACGGCGACGCTTTGACACCTCGCCCTGCGGCGCCCGCCGCCCTAGCTCTGCCTCAAGGAGAAATGCGATGCGCGAGACGACCGATATCCTGATCTCTGGCGGGGGCGTGGCGGGACTGACCGCCGCGGCGGCATTCGGCACGGCCGGCTTTTCGGTGATCTGCGTCGATCCCGCCCCGCCCGTAACCGATGGCGCGGCGGATGGGGCGGACCTCCGTACCACGGCCTTTCTGCAACCTGCCGTCCGTGTGCTGCAAGAGGCGGGCCTCTGGCCACGGCTTTTGCCCCATGCGGCGGCGTTGCAGGTGATGCGGATCGTCGATGCCGGCGGGCCAGAGCCCGAGGCGCGGCTGACGCGCGATTTCGACGCCGCCGATATCTCGGACCAGCCGTTTGGCTGGAACCTGCCCAACTGGCTCTTGCGCCGGGAAATGGTGGCGCGGCTGGGGGAACTGCCGAACGTGTCGTTCCGCCCCGGCACGGGCACGCAGGTGGTCCTGACCCGCGAAAGCGCCGCCATCGTGACGCTGACGGACGGCGCGAGGATCGAGGCGCGGCTGCTGATCGCCGCCGACGGACGCAATTCGCCGGTGCGCGAGGCGCTGGGGATCGGGGTGCGCACCACGCGCTACGGGCAAAAGGCGCTGACATTCGGCGTCACGCATCCGGTGCCCCATGGCAATGTCTCGACCGAGATTCACCGGTCCGGCGGACCCTTCACGCTGGTACCGCTGCCGGACCATGACGGGCAGCCCTGTTCCGCCGTCGTCTGGATGGAGAGCGGGGCCGAGGTGCAACGGCTGGCCGCCCTGTCCGATGAGGCGTTCGAGGCCGAGGCCGCGCTGCGCTCCTGCCATATCTTCGGCCCGCTGCGTCTGGTCGGGCGCCGCTCGGTCTGGCCGATCATCAGCCAGATCGCAGACCGGATGGAGGGGGAGCGCACCGCCCTGATGGCCGAGGCCGCGCATGTGGTGCCGCCGATCGGTGCGCAGGGGCTGAACATGAGTCTTGCCGATCTGGCGCTGCTGCTGGAGCTTGCGACGGCTGCGCGGGATACGCTTGGCAGTCCGGCGATGCTGCGCGCCTATCACCGCCGCCGCTGGCCCGAGGTTCAGGCGCGCGTCGCGGGGATCGACATGCTGAACCGCGCCTCGATGCTGGGCGCGCCGGTTCTGCGCGATCTTCGGGCGGGGGCGCTGGACCTGCTTTACGGGCCACCGCCTGTGCGTCGCGCCCTGATGCGGGCGGGTCTGGGGCTGCGCTAGCCGATGGGGCCGGGGCGCAGTTCCTCGGACAAAAGGACGTTCGCATCCACCTGCCCCAGCCCCGGCAGGGTCATGATGCGCCGACGCAGGACGCGTTCGAAATCGCTCAGGTCGCGGGCGACGACCCGCAGCCGGTAGTCGAATGCCCCCAAAACGTGCTGGACGGTCTGCACCTCGGGGATCGCTGTCACGGCGCGCTCGAAATCCTCAAGGCTCACCCGGCCCTTGGTGGCGAGCTTGACGCCCAGAAACACCGTCACGCCAAAGCCGAGCGCCGCCTGATCCACATCCACCCGCTGGCCGCGAAAGATCCCGGCATCCTTCAGGCGCTGCACCCGGCGCCAGGCGGCGGGTTGCGAGAGGCCGAGGCTGCGCCCCAGCGCCCCCGCCCCCAGCGTCGCATCGGCGGCAAGCGCGCGCAGGATCGTCCGGTCGGTATCGTCGAGCGCGATCACAGCGGCAGCCCCGCGCTGTCCTTGATCGTGGCGATATGCATCAGCGCCTCGATATCGGCGATGTGGGGCAGCGTCAGGATGCGGCTGCGATAGACCTCCTGGTAATGGGCCATGTCGCGGGCAACCATGTTCAGGCGCACATCGACGCGGCCAAGGAAGGTCTGGATCTGGATCACCTCGGGCACGCCCCGGGCGGCCTCGATGAAATCGTCAAAGGCACGCGGCGCTGTCTTGTCGAGCGTGAAGCGGAGCGAGACCTCGATCTCATATCCCAGCGCGCGCCAGTCGATCGCCATGCCCTGACCGCGCAGGACCCCGTTTTCCCGCAACCGGTCCAGCCTGCGCCAGCAAGTGGCCGGGGTCACGCCCGCCCGTTCCGCCAGCGCGGCGGTTGCCAGCCCGGGGTCGGCAAGCAGATGGCGCAGGATGCGGCGGTCGGTATCGTCGATCTGCATGATAATTCGGGATCTGGCCGCTAACAGGAATGAAGTTTTCACCTGATCGCCGATATCAGGAAAAATTACAACCTGCGTCGCGGCGTCGTCCCTATTCTGGCGCAACAATAACCGGAGGAAACGCCAATGCGCGTCTATTATGATCGCGACTGCGATATCAACCTGATCAAGGACAAGAAGGTCGCCATCCTGGGCTATGGCAGCCAGGGTCACGCCCATGCGCTGAACCTGCGGGATTCGGGCGCCAAGAACATCGTCGTCGCGCTGCGCGAAGGTTCGCCCTCGGCCGCCAAGGCACAAGGTGAAGGCCTGCAGGTGATGGGCATCGCCGAGGCTGCCGCCTGGTGCGACCTGATCATGTTCACGATGCCCGACGAGCTTCAGGCCGAGACCTACAGGAAATACGTCCATGACAACCTGCGCGAAGGCGCGGCGATTGCCTTTGCCCACGGCCTGAACGTGCATTTCGGCCTGATCGAGCCGAAAAAGGGCGTCGACGTCATCATGATGGCCCCCAAGGGCCCCGGCCACACCGTGCGCGGCGAATACACCAAGGGCGGCGGCGTGCCCTGCCTCGTCGCGGTGCATCAGGACGCGACCGGCAAGGCGATGGAAATCGGCCTGTCCTACTGCTCGGCCATCGGTGGCGGGCGTTCGGGCATCATCGAGACGAACTTCCGCCAGGAATGCGAAACCGACCTCTTCGGTGAACAGGCCGTGCTGTGCGGTGGTCTGGTCGAGCTGATCCGCATGGGCTTCGAGACGCTGGTCGAGGCCGGTTACGAGCCCGAGATGGCCTATTTCGAGTGCCTGCACGAGGTGAAGCTGATCGTGGACCTGATCTACGAAGGCGGCATCGCGAACATGAACTACTCGATCTCGAACACCGCCGAATACGGCGAATATGTCAGCGGGCCGCGCATCCTGCCCTATGAGGAAACCAAGGCGCGGATGAAGGCGGTCCTGACCGACATCCAGACCGGCAAGTTCGTGCGTGACTTCATGCAGGAAAACGCTGTTGGCCAGCCCTTCTTCAAGGCCACCCGCCGCATCAACGACGAACACCAGATCGAGAAGGTGGGCGAGAAGCTGCGCGCGATGATGCCGTGGATCTCCGCCGGCAAGATGGTCGACAAGGCCCGGAACTGACACCCGGGACCATGATCGACGAAAGGCGCCCCGTGGGGCGCCTTTTCATTTTAGGCTGCCCGTTCCACCTCGGCCACGATGCTGTTGACGACCTCGGCCAGCAGCGCCGCATCCTCACATTCCGCCATGACGCGGATCAGGGGTTCGGTGCCCGACTTGCGGATCAGGAGCCGGCCGCAGCCTCGTAGCTGCGCCTCGGCCTCGGCGATGCGGGCCTGCACGGGGGTGGCGGCAAGCGGGTTGGCCCCCGCCGCATAGCGCACGTTCTTCAGAAGCTGCGGCACCGGGTCGAACTGCCGCACCAGCGCGCTGGCGGGTTCGCCGGTTTCGGCCATCGCGGCCAGGAATTGCAGCCCCGCGATCAGCCCGTCGCCGGTCGTGGCATAGTCGGTCATCACGATATGGCCCGACTGTTCGCCGCCAAGGTTGAAGCCGCCCTCGCGCATCCGCTCCACGACATAGCGGTCGCCGACGGCGGTCCGTTCCAGCCGCAACCCGCGCCCGGTCAGGAACCGTTCCAGCCCGAGGTTCGACATCACGGTGGCGACCAGCGTATCGCCCCGCAGGCGCCCTTCGGCGGCCCAGCGGGACGCGAAAAGGCCCATGATCTGGTCGCCATCCGCCACCTGCCCGCGTTCATCGAGGATCATCACCCGGTCCGCATCGCCGTCGAGGCAAATCCCCATATCCGCCCCATGCGCGACCACGGTTTCCGCCGCCGCCCGCGTGTCGGTCGATCCGCAGCCGTCATTGATGTTGTAGCCGTTGGGGGCCACGCCCACGGGGATCACCTCGGCCCCCAGTTCCCAGAGCACGTCGGGCGCGGCGCGATAGGCGGCGCCGTTCGCGCAATCCACCACCACCTTGATGCCGGTCAGCCGCTTGCGGCCCGGAAAGGTGGTCTTGGCATATTCCATGTAGCGCCCGCGCCCGTCATCGATCCGGCGGGCCCGGCCGATATTCTGGGGCTGCGCCGGCTGGATCTCGCCTTCGAGGATCGCCTCGATCTCGGCCTCGGCCTCGTCCGAGAGCTTGAAGCCGTCGGGGCCGAAGAACTTGATGCCGTTATCCTGATGCGGGTTGTGGCTGGCCGAGATCATGATGCCCAGATCGGCACGCATCGAGCGGGTCAGAAAACCCACCGCCGGCGTCGGAACGGGCCCCAGCAGCAGGACGTTCATGCCGGTCGAGGTCAGCCCCGCCGTCAGGGCGGTTTCGAGCATGTAGCCGGACAGCCGCGTGTCCTTGCCGATCACGACGCGGTGCTGCCTTTGCCCGTCCTTGCGGAAATAGCGTCCCGCCGCCGCCCCGAGCCGCAGCGCGATTTCGGCGGTCATGGGATAGCTGTTGGCCTGCCCCCGCACGCCATCGGTTCCGAACAGCTTGCGCGTCATGCGATCTCTCCTTCCATCGTCCCGGACGTCGTCCCGACCATCGTCACGGCCTGCCAGAGCTTCAGCGCCTGGGCCGTCTCGGCCACGTCATGCACCCTGAGAACCTGCGCCCCCTGCGCCACGCCGGCAAGGGCCACGGCGACCGATCCGGGCATCCGCGCCTCTGGCCGGTCGGAACCGTGGATCGGGCCGCCGATCCGCCCGATGAACCGCTTGCGCGAGACGCCGAGAAGGAGCGGGCAGCCCAAGCCGTGAAACAGGCTCAGCCGCCGCAAAAGGGTGAGGTTATGCGCCTCGGTCTTGCCGAAGCCGATGCCGGGATCGACAAGGATGCGGGCGCGGGGGATGCCTGCCGCCTCGGCCACTGCGACGCGCTCGGCAAGCCAGTCATAGACATCAAGCAGCACGTCGTCATAGCGTGGGTCGTCCTGCATCGTCTGCGGATCGCCCTGCGTGTGCATCAGGCAGACCGGCACGCCCGCATCGGCCGTCACGCCCGCCAGCGCCGGATCATGGGTGAAGGCAGAGACATCGTTGACGATCTGCGCGCCTGCCGCCAGCGCCGCGCGGGCCACGGTGGCCTTGCGCGTATCGACCGAGACCGGGGCGACCGGGGCCAGCCCCTCGATCACCGGGCGGATGCGGGCGGTTTCCTCGGGCCCCGGGACCGTGACGGCGCCGGGCCGCGTGCTTTCGCCGCCCACATCGAGGATCGCGGCCCCGGCGGCCGCCAGTGCGCGCCCATGGGCGATGGCGGCATCGGCCTGCGCGTAACGTCCCCCGTCGGAAAAGCTGTCGGGTGTCACATTGACGATCCCCATGAGGGAGGGCGCCGTCATCGCCACCCCGGCAACCGGCGCGCGCGGTGCCGTCAGCCGGTCGCGGATCTCGGGCGGCAGCGCCGTTGCGGGACGGATTTCGGGGGGTGCATCGCGGCGCAGGACCTCGACCCGGTCGAACCAGAGCCAGCCGCCGGCAAGGGGCAGCGCCTCAGGGGGCCGTGTGACGCCGTTCTGCGGCAGGGGGCGAAAATAGTCCATCGGTGGGATGTGCGGAAAATCGCGGCGCTTGGCAAGCCTCAGCCGGGGTCGCGCATGACGGGGACGCGGCTTTGCGCCGGTGGTTCGGCTGTTCCGCAGACGATCAGCCGCTGCGCGCCGATCAGCGCCGCCAGCCATTCCGCAAGTGCGACGGGGTCCGGACCGGGGCGGTCCGTCGCGTCAAGGACGAGCTTTGCGGGGGCCCAGACGATGATCTGGCCGTGGCCGATGGCCCAGTCGATCTCGGTCCGGGTTTCGACGACAGTGCAACGCGGGTCGCGCGCCGCCAAAAGCCAGGCGTTCTGCGCGATGGCCAGCAGGTCGATACGCCGCTGCGGTTCGGGGGCGCCGGCCTGCGGCACCCCTTCGCCGGGCAGGCCCACGGTCAGCACGAGCGGCGCCCCCTGCCCTGTCCAGCGGTCGATCCGCGCCGGAAGGTCCGCCGCGCGGATGGCGGCATTGTCGAGATGGACCACGATCGGCTGGACAGCGGCGCGCGGGGTTGTCGCGCCCCCAGCACCGTCCCGCCGGCTGCGCACGATTTCCACGCCCAGATCGCCCGGCCCGCGGTCAAGCTTTTCAATCCGGAGGAAAATACGCATCGCCTGCGGCGCGCGCAGCACCCGTTCGGCCACACGTTCCGCCAGGGTTTCCAGCAGGTTGAGCCGTTCCGCGGCAAGTTCGGCCGCGATCGCCTCGGTCAGCACGTCATAGGACAGGATGCGGTCCACGTCATCTTCCAGCGGGGCGGCATGGGCGCGCACCTCCACCACGATGTCAAAGCGGACCCGCTGGCGGGCGCCCCGTTCCTGCTGAAAGGCGCCGATCTCGACCTCGACCACATGATCGCGCAGCGAGATGCGGTCGCGCGGGTCGGGCCCCGCCATCGCCGCCGCACGTTCCTCGGGATGGGCGAAGGCAAGGCGGGTGTCGGTGGTCATCAGGTCCTCGGGTCTGGCATCTCGGCTGCTGCCGCGGGCAAGTCACGGCGGCAGGAGGTTAACACAGACCCGGCCGAGGGAAAGGCCGCACGGGATGGCACGGCCTTGCGGGGATCACTGGCTTGCAGCGGCAAGCTGGACCGGCTGGCGATAGAACCGATGCGCGCCGATGGTGGTGGTGCGCGGAAAGCGGCTCGCCCAGCGGGGGCGCACGGCGTTGGTGTGGAAATGCGTCGCGCCATCGGTCAGCGCGCGGGGCGCGCCCGCCATCATCAGCGCGGCGATCTTGCCGACCTGCTGATAGGCACCGGCCTCGCGGATCGCGTCCGACTTGCCGTCGCAGACAAAGCTGAACTGGCAGGCGCGGGAATTGCCCTGATGGACGACGCCGCAGATGGTGTTCGGGTATTCGACCGCATCGACGCGGTTCAGAATGACCTCGGCCACCGCAAACTGGCCGCGGATGGGTTCGCCGCGCGCCTCGAAATAGAGCGCCTTGGCCAGACATTCCCATTCGGCATTGCCGTTCTGGGCAGGCAGACCCGCGACCCAGTTGGCGTCATAGCGGATCTCGACGACCTGAAGATCGGCCGCGGCCTCGGGCGTGGTGGTCATCCGGCTGATGCGGGACTGATCCATCGCGCCGATGGCGGCATTTTCCTGACCAAAGAGCGCGGCGATCCGGTCGTCGGATATCGCCACGGTTTCAGTTGTTTCGGTTTCGCTGGCATTCACTTCGGCTGCGGCCGCGCCGGCCAGAATCAGGAGCCCCAGAAGGCCCTGAACCCCTGTCGCTAGCAATCGCATTTTTTCCGTTTCCCGGTGTTGTTCCTCGTTCCAC
This sequence comes from Halodurantibacterium flavum, assembly GCF_042681825.1. Taxonomy (NCBI): domain Bacteria; kingdom Pseudomonadati; phylum Pseudomonadota; class Alphaproteobacteria; order Rhodobacterales; family Paracoccaceae; genus Halodurantibacterium; species Halodurantibacterium flavum. The sequence goes on along the minus strand of NZ_JBHUGH010000009.1, from coordinate 121,605 downwards.
CCGGCGACTGCATGAGGCGCCGCCGGGGCAAGTTTCGAGCGGGGGCATAGCTCAAACCGCCCGGAGGGTCCACCCGAGTGACGTTTTTGCAACATCTCTCGGCAAAAATGCGCCGTAAAAGAAGAGGCTTTGGCACCGGTCGCCGCACAATCCAAGGGCGATTCCCGATGTATTCCGGTTATTTACCCGTTGTTAACCTTTTCACGCATCGCGAGCGCCAGATGCGCCGCGGCAAGCCGCGCGACCGGCACCCGGAAGGGCGAACAGGACACATAATCAAAGCCCGCCATGCGGCAGAACGCGATTGATTCGGCGTTCCCGCCATGCTCGCCGCAGACCGCGAGCGTCAGGTCCGGGCGGGTCCGGCGGGCACGCGCGGCACCGGTCAGGAGCAACTCACCCACCCCGTCCACGTCGAGCGTGTGAAACGGGTCCTCGGGGTAGACACCGGCCTGCACATAGGCGCCCATGAAGCGGCCCGCGTCGTCGCGCGAGAGGCCATAGGTCATCTGCGTCAGGTCGTTCGTGCCGAAGGACAGAAAGGCCACATGGGTCGCGATCTCGCCGGCGCGGAGTGCTGCGCGCGGCGTCTCGACCATCACCCCCAACCGGAAGGTCAGCGGCTGGCCCGAGCTGTTCCGCACCGCCGCCGCGACGGATTCGAGCCGGGTCTTGATAAGCTCGACCTCGCGCACCGCCGAAACCAGCGGGATCATGATTTCCGGCACCGCCGGGCGTCCCCGTGCGGCGCTTTCGACCGCCGCCTCAAAGATCGCGCGGGCCTGCATTTCATAGATCTCGGGGAAGGTGATCCCCAGCCGCACGCCCCGCATCCCGAGCATCGGGTTGAACTCGGCCAGCGCCTCGGCCCGGCGGGTCACATCCGACAGCGGGCGGTCCAGCGCCTTGGCAAGCTCCAGCAGCCCGTCGCGGCTCTGGGGCAGGAATTCATGCAGCGGCAGGTCAAAGAGCCGGATGCAGACCGGAAGCCCGTGCATGATTTCAAAGAGATGCAGGAAATCGGCCCGCTGCATCGGCAAGAGCCGTTCCAGCGCCGCCGCCCGTTCCTCGGGGCTGTCGGCAAAGATCATCTCTCGCATCACGGTCAGGCGGTCGCCCTCGAAGAACATGTGTTCCGTGCGGCAGAGGCCGATGCCCTCGGCGTGGAAATCGCGGGCGATGCGGGCGTCCTGGGGGGTGTCCGCGTTCGCGCGGATGCCGATGTCGCGGATCGTGTCGGCCCAGTCCAGAAGCGTGCGGAACGCGTCGTCGGGCGCGGGTTCGAGCATCGCGACCTCACCGGCCAGCGCCTCGCCCCGCGTGCCGTCGACGGTGATCACCTCACCCTCGGCAAAGACACGCCCGTCGCGGGTGGCAAGAGTGCGGTCGCGCAGGTTGATGCGCAGGTCGGAGGCGCCGACGACGCAAGGCAGGCCCAGCCCGCGCGCGATCACCGCCGCGTGGCTTGTGGTGCCGCCCCGTTCGGTCAGCACACCTGCCGCCGCATGCATCCCGCGGATATCCTCGGGCGCGGTTTCGCGACGCACGAGGATGCAGGGTTCGCCGCGCGCGGCGCTGGCCTGCGCCCCGTCCGAGGTGAAGACGATGCGCCCCTGCGCGGCGCCGGGGCTGGCGGCGATGCCCCGGGCAAAGACGTCGCGTGGGCCGCGCGGATCGACCTGCCGGTGCAAAAGCTCCGACAGGGCGCGGGGCTCGACCCGGCGGATCGCCTCTTCACGCGGGATGATGCCGTCCCGGGCAAGGGACACCGCGATCGCGACGGCGGCGCGGGAACTGCGACCGACCCGCACCGCATCCAGAACGGCAAGCCGCCCGTCCTCCAGCGTGAACTCGATCTGCATCTCTTCGCGCAGCCGGGCGCGGCAGATCTCGCCATGGGCGCAGAGATCGGCATAGACCTCGGGGCAGAGATCCTGGAGCGAGGGGCCGCGCGGATCATGGGTGAGGAAAAGCTCCTCGGCCGTGCTGCCTTCGTCATGGGGATGGGGCCGCTGCGCCTGCCGGCGATAACGCCCGGTGATCTGCGGGCGCCCGGTCGTGCCATCGACGAACTGGATCGCACCGGTCCCGCATTCGCCCTGCCCGATCCCCAGCGCCATGCGTTGCACCACAAGGCCCAGCCCCGCATCCGCCGGCGCGCCCTTGGCCTGCCGCAAGAGCCGGGCCGACGTCCCCTCCCACGCGCGGGCCATCGAACGCAGCACCTCGGCCAGTTGCCGCGCCGGGTCCTGCGGAAAGGGTTCGTCGGTCTCCTGTTCGTAAAGGCGCAGCGCCGTCTCAATGCTCTCGCCCGGGGTCGTGTCGGCGCTTTCGGCGGCGAGCCCGGCAAAGAGATCGGGGTCGAGCCGCGCCACATGGATCGCGTAGGACTGCACAAAGCGGAGATAGAGCACATCGGCCCTGGCCGCCCCGTGCCGGGCGCAAAGGACCGCATGTTGCCGGTCGTTCATCCCGATGTTGAGCATCGTGCCCGGCCCGCCCCAGTCGGGGTTCCGGGCGCTGGGACGGACCGAGACCAGAACCTCACCCAGCCCGGACCAGAGCGCGGCCGTGTCGGGCGCCCGGCCCGCAGCGATGGCACGCACGGCATCGGAGGAAAGCGCGACGGTGCGCGGCACCGGCAGGCCGAGCCGGATCAGGCGTTGCAGACATTTCGCGCGCCAACCATGGGTTGCGGCCGCAATCGGGGCGGTCGGCGTGATCTCCTGAAAATCGGGCGGCGCTGGCGATGTCTGCACGGGGTTCTGCACTGTTTCTGCGCTGCGGCAACGGGCGGCCACCCATGCACAATAGGGCGTTTCCGCCCCCGCACAAGCGTTACGCCACGCTATGCGTTACGCACCGGCCACCTTTGTCAGATCGGCCACGCCGCCACAGATCGCCCGGATGCGATGCAAGAGGTTCAGCCGGTTCCGCCGCACGATGGCGTTGTCGCTGTTGACCTGCACCGCCTCGAAAAAGGCGTCGATGGGCCGGCGCAACGCCGCCATGGCCCCCATCGCGGCGGCGAAATCCTCAGCGGCAAGCGCGGGGGCAATCGCCCCTTCGGCGCGGTCGAGCGCGGCGAAAAGCGCCGTTTCCTCGGGGCCATCGGCCAGACGGGGATCGGGGCCGAATGAATATTCCACCCCATCCCGTTCCTCGGCCTGGGTGAGGATGTTGTTCGCGCGCCGGAACCCCTGCAGCAGGTTCTCGCCGTCATCGGTCTTGAGAAAGGCCGCCAGCGCCTCGGCCCGCCGCACCAGAAGCGTCAGGTCATCACTGCCCGGCATCGCAAGACAGGCGTCGATCACGTCATGCCGGATGCCCTGATCGCGCAGGAACACCTTGAGCCGGTCGTGGAAGAAGGCGAGGAGGTCGCCCTCGGCACCTGTCGCATCACCGCCGCCTGCCGCCTGAAGGCAAGGCGCTGCCGCCTCGGCTATGAGCGGCGACAACCGCAGCCGCAGACCGTTGGCCAGCACCAGCCGGATCACGCCGAGCGCGGCGCGGCGCAGGGCGTAGGGGTCCTTGGACCCGGTCGGTTTTTCGTCGATGGCCCAGAAACCTGCCAGCGTATCGAGCTTGTCGGCCAGCGCCACCGCAACTGAAACGGGGTCCGACGGCACGTCATCGGAGGGGCCCAGCGGGGAATAATGCGCGGCGCAGGCCGCGGCCACCGCATCGGGCAGGCCGGCGGCGCGGGCGTAATAGCCGCCCATGACGCCCTGAAGCTCCGGAAACTCGCCCACCATGCCGGACCGGAGGTCGGCCTTGGCGACGCGCGCTGCCTGTTCCGCCAGACCGGTATCCGCGCCCACCTGCGGGGCAAGCACCCGCGCCAGCGCCGCGATCCGTTCGATCCGCGCGTGCTGCGAGCCAAGCTTGTTGTGGAAGGTCACCGATTTCAGCCCCTCCAGCCACACGCCCATGCCTTCCTTCGCAATGCGAAGGTCGTTTTCCCAGAAGAACCGCGCATCCGACAGCCGCGCCGACAGCACCTTCTGGTTGCCGCGCAGGATCGTTTCGCCGTGATCGGCGGTGGTGCGGTTTGCCACGGTCACGAAACGCTCGATCCGCCCGGTTTTCGGATTGCGGACCGAAAAGAACTTCTGATGCTCTTTCATCGAGGTCCGCAGCACCTCGGGCGGGAGTTCCAGAAACTCCTCGCCAATCCGCCCCATCAGGACGACCGGCCATTCCACAAGCCCCGCGACCTCGGCCAGCAGGCCGTTATCCTCGACGATCTCCAAGCCTTGGGCAAAGGCCATGTTCGTGGCCTCGGCCCGGATCGTGTCCTGGCGTTCGGCGGCGTCAAGGAGCACATGCGCGCGCTTCAGTTTCGCCTGATAATCGTCGAACCCCGTCACCGCAAAGACGGCCGGCGCCATGAAGCGGTGGCCCTGGGTGGTGTTGCCGGCCCTGATGCCGTCGATCTCCAGCGGGACGATCTCGGCCCCTGCTTCATCCGTCAGGATGCAGAGAATCGAGTGCAGCGGGCGCACCCAGCGCAGGCTGCCGCTGCCCCAGCGCATGGATTTGGGCCAGGGAAAATTGCGGATCGCGTGCTCGAGCACCTCCGCCACGATCCCGGCGGCCTTGCGGCCCGGGCGGGTCAGCACCGCGAAATAGACCTGCGCCTTGCCCGCGTCGCGCAGTTCCAGCTGGTCGCGCGCAAGCCCGGTCGAGCGGCAGAACCCCTCGATCGCCTGTTCGGGCGCGTCGGCGCGGGGGCCTTTGCGTTCCTCGCGCGTGGTGGGGCTTTCGGCGGTCAGGCCCTGCACGGTCAGTGCCAGACGCCGGGGCGTGGCAAAGGCCGCCGCACCCGCATAGGTCAGCCCGGCCTCGACCAGCCCGTCGGTGACAAGGCGCCTCAGGTCCTCGGCCGCCCGGGCCTGCATCCGCGCCGGGATCTCTTCGGAGAAGAGTTCGATGAGAAGATCGGGCATCGGTCAGTCCCTCAGACTATCGTTGAGCTGATGCCAGGCAAAAGCCCGGCCATCGGAATAGACGGCCACCACACGGTCCACGCCGGGGGCGATCTCGGGCACGGAAAGCCAGGCCTCGGCCCGCCCCGCCACCAGATCGGCGCCGAGTTCGGCTGCATCGAAGCAGGAAAACCAGTTCGGCGCATTCAGCGGCTCGGCCTGCGGGTAGGGCGCAAAGTCGAGCGCGCGGGTTTCCGGCGTGATGCTGAAACAGGCACGGAACCGCAGGGGCGAGCTGTTCGCGTCGATCCCGTCGAAATCGAGGACGGGAACCGGCACGGGCGTCTCCTCACCCGCGGGGACAAGGGCGATCGCGGCCTCTTCCTCGGTCACGGGGCGGTAGAACGCATAGACCTGCATGTAATACATGAGGCCCCCGCCCAGAAGCGCCGCCCCGAGGACCGCAACGCCAAGGATGCGCCCGTTCATGCCGCGTCCCCGGCCTGCGCCTCATCCGGCTGTGCGCCGCCTGCCTCGGTCTGGACAAAGGCATCGGCGCAGCGTTTCGCCAGCGCCCGCACCCGGCCGATATAGGCCTGCCGTTCCGTCACGGAAATCACGCCCCGCGCGTCGAGCAGGTTGAACAGGTGGCTTGCCTTGATGCACTGGTCATAGGCGGGATGCGCCATGATGATCGCGCGCCCGGCCTTGTCGGTCAGGGGTGTGGACAGGATGCGGTCGCATTCCGCCTCGGCATCGCGGAAATGCTGGAACAGCATGTCGGTATCGGCCACGTCGAAATTCCAGCGGCTGTATTCCTGCTCCGTCTGGCGGAAGACATCGCCATAGCTCAGCGGGATCGGCGATTGCGGGTCGTTGAAGGGCATGTCCATCACATGATCCACGCCCAGCACATACATCGCCAGCCGTTCCAGACCATAGGTCAGTTCACCCGAGACGGGGCGGCAGTCATGGCCGCCGACCTGCTGGAAATAGGTGAACTGGCTCACCTCCATCCCGTCGCACCAGACCTCCCACCCAAGACCCCAGGCGCCGAGCGTCGGGCTTTCCCAGTCATCCTCGACAAAGCGGATGTCATGCAGGCTGTCGTCGATCCCGATGGCGCGCAGGCTGCCCAGGTAAAGCTCCTGCAGGTCGGGGGGCGACGGTTTGATCAGCACCTGATACTGATAGTAATGCTGCAGCCGATTGGGGTTTTCCCCATAGCGCCCGTCCGTCGGACGCCGCGAGGGCTGGACATAGGCCGCCGCCCAGGCGCGGCTGCCGAGCGCGCGCAGCGTCGTCGCCGGGTGGAACGTGCCCGCACCCACCTCCATGTCATAGGGCTGCAACACGGCGCAGCCCCGGGACGCCCAGTAGGACTGAAGCCGCAGGATTATTTCCTGAAAGCTGCGTGGGGTCGTGGGGGATTGGGTCATCGGTGCCTCGTTCCGGAAAGCATGCGTTCAATAGGCAAGGCTGCGCGCAGGGTCAATGCGGCAGGGGCGCCTGCGCGCACGGTCAAGACGGCAAGGGGGGGGGCGCCTGCGCCCCCCCGGGGGGGCTGCACATGCGGCCCGGTTCCGCTAGTGTCGCCGGTGAATCGGAACGACGGAGGTGGGGCGGTGTTCAAACGGCTATGCGTGGCGCTGATGGTGGCGGTGGTCAGCCTTGCGACATCCGGGCGGCCCGCCGACGCGCAGGACCAGGCCTGGGTGCAGATCGAGGCCCGGCCCACGCTGCGCGAGGCCGAGGCACAGGCACGGGCCTGGGCGGCCCGTCTGGACCGGGTGAACGGGTTCCGCCTGCCTTCGGGCTGGTATGCGATCGCGCTTGGCCCCTTTTCCCGCCCCGAGGCCGAGGCGCAGTTGCAGACGCTGTTGCAGGGCAACCGGGTGCCTCCGGACAGCTACATCGTGGACGGGCGCGGCTTTGGCCAGCGCTACTGGCCGCTCGCCGCGGCCCGCCCGGGCGCAGCCCCTGCCGAGCCCCTGACCCGCGACCTGCCGGTGGTGGAGGTCTTTCCCGACGGGACCGAGCCACCCCCCGCGACGGACAGCGAGACCGTCGGCGAGGCGCTTGCCTCGGAAGGCAGGCTGGACAGGGATGCGCGGGCGCGGCTGCAAGAGGCGCTGCAGGCGCAGGGCTTCTATGGCGGGGCGGTGGATGCGGCCTTTGGTCCCGGCACGCGCAGCGCGATGGCCGGGTGGCAAGCCGCGCAGGGCCATGAGCCGACGGGCGTCCTGACCAGCCAGCAGCGCGCAGAGCTTCTGGCGACCCTCCCGCCCGAACCGATAGCGGAACCGGAGGCCTTGCAGATCACCGTTCTGCCGACGCCGGGGGAAGAGACTGCGCTGCCCGATCCACCCGGCGCCGGACCCGGCGAAGAAACGACAACGGAAACACCCGGCACGCTTTTGCCCGACACCGGCGACATCGCGCCCCGGCGCAGCGCAAGCGGGATCTACCTCAACAGCCGGGGCGATGTCGCGACCAGCCTTGCGGTGGTGGCGGGCTGCGGGCGCGTCACAATCGACCACAGCCACGCCGCGACGGTGACGCTGGAGGACGCGGCGCTGGGGCTCGCCGTGCTGCGCCCGGATCAGGCGCTGGCGCCGCAGGGCTCGGCCGAGTTCCGCACCCGTCCCCCCGCGCCGCAGGTCGAACTGGCGGCAGCCGGCTATTCCTTCGGCGAGGTGATGAGCCGGCCGGCGCTGAGCTTCGGGCGGCTTGCGGCGCTGGAAAACGACCGCCGCGCCCGCCTGACGCTGCAACTTGCCGAAGGCGACGAGGGTGGGCCGGTGCTGGATGAAAGCGGCGCCGTGCTGGGCATGGTCCTGCCCGCGGGAACGGATGCCCGCCTTTTGCCCCAAGAGGTCGCCTATGCACTGCCTGCGGCGGCATTGGCGGAACGCCTGCGCGCGGCGGGCATCCCGATTGCCGAGAGCGAGCGGCACAGCACGCTCGACCCCGCCGATCTGGCCGCACTGGCGGGGCGCATCACGCCGCTGGTGTCCTGCTGGAACTAGCCGCGCCAGAAGCGGGGCAGAAAGAGGACGAACACGGTCAGAAGCTCCAACCGGCCGAGCAGCATGGCAAAGATCATCAGCCATTTCGCCGCCGTCGGAAAGGCGTCCATCGCCCCGGTGGGGCCGACGCCCGCGCCGAACACAGGACCGATGTTGAACACCGCCGTCCAGGCGGCGGTGATCGCGGGCAGCGTCGGCAGGCCGGTCATCGAAAGGCCCACCGCCGTCAGCCCGAAGGTCAGGATGAAGCAGGTGAAGAGCACGATGACCGAGTTCACCACATCCTCGCCCACGGCTTGGCCGCCCAGCCGCACGGGGATCACGCGGTTCGGGCTCTGGATGCGGCGAAGCTGGGCGCGTATCCCCTCGATCAGCACGAGATAGCGGAAGACCTTGACCGAACAGCCGGTGGAGGATGTGCAGCCGCCGATCATCCCCACCACGATCAGGACGACAAAGGGGAAGGCGCCCCATTGCGTCACATCGGTGCTGCCGTAGCCGGTGCCGGAAAAGATGCTGATGATGTTGAAGGTCGATTCCCGCAGCGCCTCGGCGAGGCCCACATCCTCGACCGCGATGCGGTAGATCACCGTGACGCCGATCGCATAGCCGATCCAGCGCAGATAGGCCCGGACCTGAAGGTCGCGAAAGAGCGGCATGGCCGTCCCGTTCAGCACCTGCACATAGCGGATGAAGGGCAGCGTCGCGAGGATCATGAACACCGAAGACGCGTATTCCGCCGGGCCGATGAACCGCCCGAATGAGGCGTCGTAGGTGGAAAACCCGCCCGTGGCGATGGTGGTCAGCGCGTGGACAAGGGCGTCGAACGTGCTCATCCCGACCATGACATAGACGACCATGCAGGCCAGCGTCAGCGCGACATAGACTTGGATCAGCGCGGAAGAGATATCGAGCGCGCGCGGCAGGATCTTGCCCAGCGTGTCGAACCCCTCGGACCGGAAATACTGCATCCCCCCGACCTTCATCACCGGCAGGAAGATCAGCGCGACGATCACGATCCCGAGCCCGCCGAGCCATTGCAAGAGCCCCCGCCACAAGAGCGTGCCGGCCGGCATGTCGTCCAGCCCCACGAACACGGTCGCGCCGGTCGTCGTCATGCCCGACATGGCCTCGAAGACCGCATCGGTGAAACTCGCCCCCGGCACCCCCAGCATGAACGGAAGCGCCCCGAAGGCCGGCAGCGCCACCCAGACCCCGGTCGTCAGAAGAAAGGACTGTTGGATGGTCAATCCGCGCCCGAGGCTGTTCGAACAGGCAAGCGCGATGAGCCCCCCCGAAAGGCCGGTGATGATCGCACATTCGAGGAAGACCAGCCAATGCGGATCGCCCCGCGCCAGATCGGCAAGCATGGGCAACAGCATCGCCGCCCCGAGAACCGCGACAAGCAGGCCGATGACATATCCGACGGGGCGAACATCAAACATCGGCGCAGGCTTGGCCGGGGCGGCGTCAGGTGTCAAGCCACCGCGCGCGGGGACATCCCGAAGATGCCGTCAGGTTTTCCCACACCCGGTCGCCGCAAGGCGGTCAGCCGACGTGAAAGAGCGTGTTGAAAAGCTTCGGATCGAGGCTTTCCGCCGCAAAGGTCTCACCCTCGGTCAGCACGCTCACCGCGTCATGGCTGTGCAGGCTTTCCTGATGGCTGGCAATGACGCGGAAATCGCCCACGCGCGGGTCGCGCTGCAGCACGTCGCAGAAAGACCGGGCCGCATCCTCGACAAAGATCGGATTCGCGGCGTTCAGTTCGGCGAAGGCCTGTTCATCCTCGCGCTTGACCATGACCTGCGTTTCCGTGGGCACCGCCCCCCGGCACAGATCCACCAGATCCTCGAACCAGAGCCGCGCATCGCCCAGCACCTCGACCGAGATACGGGCGACCGAGCGTTGCGAATGCGGCGTGGCAAGCTGGCCCCGCACCCGGCGCGCATGTTCCGAAAGTTCCAGCGAGCAGGGGCAGGTGGAGCTGTAGACATAGTCCAGATGCATGATCTTCTTGCGCGCGCCGCCGCGTTCCACCAGTTCCAGCGCGATGTCGTAATACTGATAGCCCTGCAGCCCGGACCGCAGCGACATGACCTTCATCGGAAAGGAAAACCGCATCTGGATGCGCGCATCGAGGCTTTCCAGGTCCGACTTGTAGTCATCGAGCGCCGCCTCGACCACGCGAAAACTGAAGCTCCGTTCCGCATGGTTGTAAAAGCTGCGCATGATCCGGGACATGTTGATGCCCTTCTTCTCGGCCTCGAGGCTCACCGTGCCGGTGACCGAGGTTTCGAGCGTCACCTCGCCATTGTCGCGGGTCAGGAACCGGATCGGGAGACGGAAGTTGGAAATGCCCACATGCTGGATCTGACGGCGTGCGCCCTTGATCAGGCTCGACGGGCCGTTCTGCAGGTCGGGCAGGCCCGCCTTGTAGGCCGCATCGACGACAAAGTCGTGGGGATAGTCGCGGCGCAGTTGCGGATAGGGCACCTGCCCCTGCATCAGGTTCGCGACGGAGGGATCGAGCGCCGCAATCTCGGCATCGCTCGACCGGTCGGCCCATTGGCGCAGGACGGCAAGGGCCGCTTCGGCCTCCTGCCGGGTCGGCTTGCGCTCGATCTCGGGCGTATGGATGTTCATCTCGTCCCCTCTCCTCTGGACGGCCCGCGCCTTATGTGGGGGTGCGCGGGCCGAAGTCCAACCATTTTGCTTCTTCTTCCGAGGATCAGACCTTGTCGAGCGCCTGCCGCAGATCGGCGAGCAGATCGTCGGTATCCTCCAGCCCGATGCTGATGCGGATCAGGCCGGGGGTGATGCCCAGAAGGGCCTTCTGGTCGTCAGGCAGGCGCTGATGCGTCGTCGTGGCCGGATGGGTCACAAGGCTTTTGGAATCGCCGAGATTGTTGGTGATCTTGAAGATTTCCAGCGCGTTGAGGAACCTGAAAGCGGCCTCCTTGCCCCCGGCGAGGTCGATCGAAAGGACCGTCCCCCCCTTGTCCATCATCCCGCGCGCAAGGGCCGCCTGGGGGTGGCTGTCGAGGAACGGGTGCAGCACACGGGCGATCCGCGCGTCGCCTTCCAGTGCCCGGGCGATGGTTTCGGCGCTTTCGGCCTGCGCCCGGACCCGCAGGTCGAGCGTTTCGAGCCCCTTGAGCATGACCCAGGCGTTGAACGGGCTCATCGCGGCGCCGGTGTGCTTGAGATAGGTCTCAAGCGTCTTGCGGATGAACTCCTTGCTGCCGCAGACCACGCCGCCCAGACAGCGCCCCTGCCCGTCGATATGCTTGGTCGTCGAATAGACCACCACATCGGCACCCAGCTCGACGGCGCGGGAATAGATCGGCGTCGCAAAGACATTGTCGACCACCACCAGCGCGCCCACCGTGTGGGCGATCTCGGCCACGGCGCGGATGTCGATCACCTCCAGCGTGGGGTTCGAAACGCTTTCGAAGAACACGGCGCGGGTGCCGGGCCGGACGGCGGCGCGCCACTGGTCCAGATCGGTGCCGTCGACCAGCGTGATCTCGACCCCGAAACGGGCCAGGATCTCTTCGAGGATGTAAAGGCAGGACCCGAACAGCGCGCGGGCCGAGACGACGTGATCGCCCGCCTTGAGCATCGACATCAGCGCGCCGTTGACGGCCGCCATGCCGGATGCGGTGGCGAATGCATCCTCGGTCCCCTCGATCGCGGCCATCCGGTCCTCGAACATGGCGACGGTCGGATTGCCATAGCGGGCATAGATGAATTCGTCCGGCCCGGCCTCGACAAAGCGGGCCTCGGCCTGTTCGGCGGTCTCGTAGACGAACCCCTGGGTGAGGAAGATCGCCTCGGACATCTCACCGTACTGGCTGCGCCTTGCGCCCGTATGCACCAGTTTCGTCCGCGTCTTCCAGTTCTGCGACATCGCCGCCCCCACAATAGAAAAAGCCCCCACCGGTCAGGGCGAGGGCAAGCCAGACCCTTTTAGCGGCATGTTTAACGTGGCCCGCAATCCGGTAACAAAGCGCCACGTTCCCGCGATAGACCCCGCCGCGCGTCGCGTCAACAGGCAGAAGATCGCCCCCGTCACCAAGGGTTCATGCACCGGTCACCTCAGTGTTGCCCGCGGCCCCTATTCCACCGCCATATGTTGCGAGGGCCGCGGGACATGCCCCTACTGCCGGTGAATCTCCACAAGGACGGGACGCTGCGGGATGCGTCAGGCGGATGCGCCCGCCAAAGCCTTGGCGCGCATCTGGCCCGGCTGGACCCCGGCGCCCCGGTCATCGTGATGATCCACGGTTTCCGCTACAGCCCGTTCGGCCCCGGCAACGACCCGCATCGTCATATCTTTGCCGCGGCGCCCGAACGGGGCCTGCTGCGCACGGTGTCCTGGCCGCGCAGGCTCGGCATCCGCGAAACGGGCGGGCCGCTTGGCCTTGCCTTTGGCTGGGATGGCTGCGGACGCCTGGACAGGGTCCATGGGCGGGCGCAAGCGGCCGGGCGGGCGCTGTCGCGGCTGTTGCAGGCGGTGCCCCCGGGCCGGCCCGTTCACATGGTTGCGCATAGCCTGGGCGTGCGGGTGGCGCTGGCCGCGCTGGACGGGCTTGAGGCCGGCGCGGCCGCGCGGATGATCCTGCTTGCCGCCGCGAGCTATCGCAACGAGGCGCGCGCGGCCCTGGTCACACCGGCGGGCCGGCGGGCCGAGTTCGTGAATGTGACGGGCCGCGAAAACGCGCTCTTCGACGCGCTGGCCGAGATGCTCTTGCCCGCGCCGTGTCCGCTGGACCGGGTGCTGGGGCGCGGGCTGACCGACGCGCCGCACCGCTGGCTTGACCTGCCGCTGGACGACCCGCGCCTTCTGTCCGCGTTGCGGACAGCCGGATTCCGCATCGCGCCCCCCGCCCCCGTCTGTCATTGGAGCGGCTATCTCCGCCCCGGGGTCTTTGGCCTTTACCGCGCGCTCTTGTCGGACGATCCGCTGCCCCTTGCGCGCCTGCGCGCGCTTCTTCCCGCCGAGCCTGCGCCCCGCGCGCGGCTTCTTGCGATCCCGCCCTTGCCCTTGGGTCGCAAAGCCTCATGATAGAGGCGGCTAAGGAGAGCTGCACATGACCCAACCGATCGACCTTTTTTACTGGCCCACGCCCAACGGCTGGAAGATCACCATCGCGCTGGAAGAAATGGGCCTGCCCTATTCCGTCCATCTGATCAATATCGGCGCGGGCGAACAGTTCGCCCCCGATTTCCTCAGGATCGCGCCGAACAACCGGATGCCCGCGATCACCGACCCGGACGGCCCCGACGGAGAGCCGCTGTCGATCTTTGAAAGCGGCGCGATCCTGCAATATCTCGCCCGCAAGACCGGCCGGTTCGGCGGCAGTTCCGAGCGTGAGCGTGTGGCCGTGGAACAATGGCTGATGTGGCAGATGGGCGGCGTCGGCCCGATGGCGGGTCAGGCGCATCACTTCCTCAAATACGCGCCGGCGATGGACCCGCCAAACGACCTGCCCTATGCCAAGAACCGCTACCGGAACGAGGTCGCGCGGCTTTACGGCGTGCTTGACCGGCAACTGGCGCAGAACGCCTATGTGGCGGGGGATTTCCTGTCGATCGCCGATTTTGCGATCTGGCCCTGGGCGTGCCTTTGGGAAGGTCAGGAACAGACGCTGGACGACAAGCCGAACCTGAGCCGCTGGCTGGACGAACTGGCCGCGCGTCCCGGTTTCCAGCGCGGCAAGGCCGTGGCCGAGGAAAAGCGCGCCAATATCAACGCCGACAAGAAGGCGCAGCAGGTCCTGTTCGGCAAACGCTGAACCGGACCGGGCGACCAGGCGAAGGACCGGGGGCCGCGCGGCCCCCTATTCCTTCTCTTCCTTGATGCCGTGGCTGTCCATCAGGCGCGACTGCGCCATGAAGAACAGGAACATGGCGACCGGCAGGCCAAAGGTCTTGAAGTTCACCCAGACATCGGTGGACATCGTGCGCCAGATCACCTCATTCGCAAGGGCGAGCCCGACGAAGAACAGCATCAGCCGCCGCGTCAGGATCATCCAGCCCTGCGGTTGAAGGGGCATCATCCCCTCCATCACATATTGCAGCCAGGACTGTCCGCGCAGCAGCCCCAGACCAAGAACGCCGGCGAAGAACAGGTAGATGATCGTCGGCTTGACCTTGAAGAACCTTTCGTCGTTCAGCCAGACCGAAAGCCCGCCGAACACCACGACCAGAATCGCCGTCATGAGCTGCATCCGCGACAGATGCCCCGACAGCCGCCACAGGATGCCCGTGCAGACCAGCATGAGCGGTATGAACGCCGCCGTCACCACGATGAACCCGTCATAGGCCCGTCCGCCAATCACAAAGACATCGTCGCGCACCACCAGATAGCCCACGAAGAACGCCAGCACCGGCCCGAATTCGAGCGCCATCTTGACCAGCGGATTGACCTTTTTCTGCATCAGTTCCCCCTGTGACCCGCGCCAGCACCTGTCACTGCCCACCTATCATCGCGGGGGGCGCAATCAAAGCCATATGCGCACCATGTCGCAGAGGCGTGAGAAAGCCTTGGGCGACAGCGGCCCGCGACGGAACCGCGCGGCACCGCCCGTGTTCTGATGTGACACCTCTGTAACGGCGCAGGACATGCTCGAAGCCCTTCTGACCGATTTCCGCTCACCCTTTGCCACACCCCCCGAAACGGTCGTCGTGCGGATGCTCGCCGCCGTCATCCTGGGCGCCCTGATCGGGCTGGAGCGCGAGTTTCATGCCCGGGCCGCCGGGTTGCGGACCCATATCCTCGTCTCGCTTGCCGCCTGTCTCTTTACGCTGATCGCGTTCGAGCTGATGACGGTCGAGGTGCATGACCGGTCCGAACTGCAGACCGACCCCCTGCGCCTGATCGAGGCGGTCACGGCGGGGGTGGCCTTTCTGGCGGCGGGATCGATCATCACGTCGGGGGGCCGGGTGCAGGGCCTGACCACCGGCGCCGGCATGTGGCTTGCCGGGTCCGTGGGTCTTGCCTGCGGGTCGGGGCGTATCCTGCTGGCGCTGATGGCAGCGGTTCTGGCGGTCGTGGTGCTGTGGCTGCTGCGGGGACTTTCGGGGGCGATCAAGAACCATGAGAAGGGTCACGAAAAGGCTGCCTCACGGGACGAATGACCACCCCCGCCGGTGCGGGGGCGGCAGTCGCTCAGGCCCGGACGAGGACCGGCGCCGCGGGTGCCTGCGGCAGGTCGCGGCCCAGCGTAAGCGCGAACCAGGCGGCGGTCTCCCGCAGCCCCTCGGCCAGCGGGACGCGCGGCGCCCAGTTCAACAGCTCGGCAGCGCGGCCGATATCGGGGCGCCGGCGGCGGGGATCGTCGGTCGGCAGCGGGCGGTGAACGATGGGCGATGAGGCGGCAGTAAGTTCCTGCACCATCCGAGCCAGCTCGATCACGGTGAATTCGCCCGGATTGCCCAGATTGACCGGCTGGCCCGGGTTCGGGTTCACCTCCATCAGTGCCATGAGGCCCGCGACGAGATCGGTCACAAAGCAGAACGAGCGTGTCTGATCCCCCGCGCCATAGACAGTGAGCGGTTCGCCCCGCAGCGCCTGAACCAGAAAGTTCGACACGATCCGACCGTCATCCGGCTGCATCCTGGGCCCATAGGTGTTGAAGATACGCGCCACCCGCACATCGCCCTTGCCGGCACGCAGCCAGTCGAAACACAGCGCCTCGGCGGCGCGCTTGCCCTCGTCATAACAGGCGCGGGGGCCGGTGCAGTTGACGTTGCCCCAGTAATCCTCTTGCTGGGGATGCCGCTCGGGGTCGCCGTAGACCTCGCTGGTCGAGGCCTGAAGAAACCGCGCGCCATGCTCTCCCGCAAGCCGCATCAGGTTGCCCGTCCCGCTGATGCAGGTCATCATCGTATGCACCGGGTCCGCCTGATAGCGGGGTGGCGAGGCCGGGCAGGCAAGGTTGTAGACCCTGTCCAGCTGAATCCCGGGATCGACGGGGGTGCAGACATCCTGCTCGATCAGGCTGAAATCCGGGTGGTTGCGCAGCGGCTCCAGATTGGCGCGGGAGCCGGTCAGAAAGCTGTCGAGGCAGACCACACGATGCCCCTGCCCCAGCAGCGCATCGCAAAGATGCGAGCCGATGAACCCGGCGCCACCCGCGACCAGAATGTTCAGCCGCCGCTCTTCGTCCGTTCCGTCGATATGGTCGCGCATCTCATGCTCCTCCCGCTGAATGCAGTTTCGGTAGGGCGGGCGTCAGCGCGGCAAGCATCTGCCGCGCGCGCGCCGCGCCTGTATGCTGGTCCCGGATGATCGCTTCGGCCCGGTCTGCGATCCGCTGCCGTTGCGCCTCGTCCATCGTGGTCAGGAACCGGATCACGTCGTCCGTTTCCCTGGCGATCAGAACCGCCTCATCCTCTGGCAAAAGGCTGTCGAGCCCGCGCCAATGGTCGCTGATGATCGGGGTGCCGCAGGCGGCCGCCTCGAATAGCCGCACACTGGGCGACCAGCCCGCCGCCACCATATCGGCACGCGTGACATTGAGCGTGAAGCGCTGGCTGCGGTAGAACGCCGGATGATCGGCGGGCGGCAGATGGGCGATCCGTTCGACATTCGCTGGCCAGTCGATGCCGTCCGGATATTGCGACCCGGCGACGACGAACCGCATTTCCGGCAACTGCCGCGCGGGCTCCAGAAGCAGCGCCTCCAGCTTGGGCTGGCGGTCGTCGCTATAGGTGCCGAGATAACCCATATCCCACCGCGGCGTCCCGGACCCGTCGCGGCGGTAGTGATCCGCATCGACCGAGCAATAGAGCGCCTCGGCCCGCCCTGCCCCGTATTCGCGTTCCAACCGGTCCAGAACCTCGCCGCCCGCAAAGGAGAAATAGATGTCGAAGACCGGCACCTGCCGCCGCGCGAGCCATGTCTCATCCCCGCCGCGCAGCAGCTGCATGGTGACGGGCGTGTCGATGTCGTAAAAACAAAGCTGCCGGGGCCGGAGCGCCGCCACCGCGTCGATCACCGCCTGCCCTTCGGGCACATAGGACCCGATGACAACGCTTCCCGCGCTGCGCATCGTCTCTGCATGGTCCCGGATCAGCCCCTCGACACTGTCGTAAAGCGCGAGGTCGCAGAAATCGGGCGCGGCAAGATCACGGTTCCCGGCATACCAGGGGACGTCGCGTTCGAGGAACAGCACGCGCTGCCCCGCCCCGTGCAGCCCGCGCAACAGCGCACGGTAGGTCGTCGCATGGCCGTTCCCCCAGGAAGACGACAGCGACAGGCCGACAAAGACAAGATCGTAGGTCATGGCGCGACCCCCTGCAGGATGGCAGGCCCGGGCGCATGGCGGCGAAAGAGCGTATCGGCCTCGGCGGCGCGCTGATCATAGCTGTGATCCCTGCGCACCCGCGCCAGGGCGCGCTGGCCGATCTGCCGGGCCTCTTCGGGCGTGATGGCGGCAAGATGGTCCACGACATCCTGCCCGTCGCGCGCCACGAGGATTTCCTCACCGGGTTTGAAGAAAAGCTCGATCCCTTCCCAATAATCGGTGATCAGGCAGGCGCCTGCGCCGGCGGCCTCGAACACCCGGGTCGCGGGGGAAAAGCCGACCGCCGCCATGCTGTCGCGCGCGATGTTCAGCACCATGCGGGGGCTGCAGTTGAAGGCGTTGTGATCGGCCGTTCGGACATGACCCAAAAGGCGCAGGTTGTCAGGCAGGCCCGCGTCATCCCATCCCGACCCGCCGAGCAGAAAGCGCATCTGAGGCAGGTGGCGCGCGGGGGCGAAAAGGAACTGCTGCACCCGCGCCTCCCGGTCCGGAAGGCGGTTCCCGAGAAAGGCCAGATCGGCCGCAAACCGCGGGTCCGGCGACACCGGAAAATGCGTCGAGGTGTCGAGCGCGTTATAGACCGGCACGCAGGCGCGCGCGCCGAGTGTCCGGTAGGCCGCGACGACCGGATCGCCCCCGCCATAGGTCAGCACCAGATCGAGATCCGCCAGCACCTGCCGCAGCGGGTGGCCCGGGTTGTCCCGCAATTCGGCCAGTGTCGCGGGCGCATCGACGTCCCAGAAGATGCGCAACGCGCCGGGGCGGGCCGCAGCCATGACCTCGGCCAGCAGGCGGTCGTCCTCATAGCCCACGCCGCTTGCCTTGATGACGATCCCGGCCTGCGCGGCCTCGGCGGCAGCTGCCCGCAGGCCCTCGGGCGTCGCTGCATAGACGACGACGCGGCACCAGTCAGGCGGGTCGATATCGCGATGCTTCTGTCGGTCAAAGGCGTCGGGTTCGTAAAACGTAATGTCATAGCCACGGGCGGCCAAGGCCCGCAGGATGCCCCGGTAGTAGGTCGCCGCCCCGTTCCAGTAGGACGAAAGCAGACTGGAGCCGTAGAACGCGATGCTCGTCATGCGATTGCCTCTGCCGTTGCGCCGACCTCCGCAAGGATCGCCAGAAGCTCCTCGACGCGGTGGCGGCAGGTGTGCCGGGCCCGGATCGTTGCCAGCCCGCGTTCGGCCTGTTCGGCCCGCGCCGCCGGATCGGCAAGCAGATCGGACAGGTGGCGCTCCATCTCTTCTCCGTTCCGCGCTGTCAGGTAGTCGCTTGGGCGAAACAGCCCTTCCGCGTCGAGCCAAGGAGCGCTGACAAGCGGGATGCCGCAGGCAAGCGCCTCGAACACGCGGATCGTGGGGATGCCCGGCAAAGCCTGAACATAAGGGCGGCGGGGTACATGAACGGTGACGCGATGGCGGGCAAAAACCTCTGGCACGCGCGTATTCGCGACCGATCCGGCATAGTCGATCCCCGCGTCCGTCAGCGCCGCCAGCGCCGCGTCTGGATAGCGCACGCCGTGCACCCGCGACGACAACCGCAGCCGCCGCGCGGGCCCGATCAGGAATTCATGCAGTTCGGCGCTGCGTTCGTCATCGCCCCAGTTGCCGATCCAGACCAGATCGCATTCCGGCTCCTGATCCGGCAGGGGGTGGAAAAGGCTGTCATCCGCCGCCTCGTGCCAGGTAAAGACCCGCGTCCCCCAGCCCGCAGCAAGATAGCGTTCGCGCAGCGTCTCGCCAAAGGCCAGTACCGCGTCATAGCCGTCCAGATCGAGCCCGCCGATCTCACCCTCGGCCGTGACCGCCCGGTGATGCGTGTCGTGAAAGAGCAGCGTGAACCGCCCCCCGGCGGCGCGCGCCCGCCCGATACGCGCCACCAGCGCCGGATCGGTCCATTCGTGGACAACCACCACATCGGCCCCGGCAAGCGCTGCCTCATGGTCGAATTCCGGGCCGTGGATATCGCTGGTCAGTTCGGGATAGGCCCGGGCGAATTCGTCGATGGCTACAGTGCCGCGGTCGCGGATCAGGTTTTCGCGGCTCCAGGAGTCATGGGGCTCCAGCGCGCGCACGGCATGACCGCGCCGCACCAGATCGCGCATCACCCCCCGCAGGAAATGGGCGTTGCCGTGGTTCCAGTCGGACCGGAGCGAATGGGTGTAGAAGAGAAATCGCATTGGTCAGCGCCCCCCCGCCGGCGCGGTCGTCGCGCAGAGATCGCCGTAAAGGCGCAGCATCGCCTCGACCTGCCGTTCGGGGCGGTATTCTGCCGAACGCAGCCGCGCCGCCTGACCCAGCGTCGCACGGCGTTCGGGCGCGGCGATCAGACCGTTGACAACTTCGGCCAGGGCGTTGGCATCCTGCGGTGGAAAGAACCGCGCGGCGCCGTCCCAAAGCTCCCGGTAGGTGGGGATATCGGCAAGGACCAGCGGCAGCCCGTTCCGCGCGGCCTCCAGAACGGCAAGGCCGAAAGGTTCATAGCGAGAGGGCGAAACGAAGATGCCCGCGCGCGACATCAGGCCGATGGTTTCGGCATATCCGAGTTCGCCCCGGTGATCGGCATGCCGGATGTCGAACCCCTCGCCCCGCGGCGACCGGGCGGCCCCGGCCATCACAAGCGGCCAGTCAAGCTGCGGCGCGCTTTCATCGAGAACACGCCCGTTCTTGCCCTCGTCCCACCAGCGGCCGGCGGCGAGAACAAAGGGCTCCGCCGTCGTCTGCCGCTCCGTCAGGCGCGAGGCGTTGGGGACGATACGCAGGCCCCTGATCGGGCCGTAACAGGTCTCGATCAGTGCCGCATGGCTGTTCGAAGGCGCCACAACCGCATCCGCCGCGGCAAAGCCCAGGGCATTCCGCCGCGCCTGCCAGTCCCAGCTGCGCGGGATGCCGGTTTCGCGCACCGCCGCGAACCAGCTTACGACGCAGGAATGGGACACCGTGACGACCGGCTGCGGCACCGAAAGCCCCGCCGCCTGCGACGGCAGGTTGAGGTGCAGCAGATCCACCCGATGCAGGTCCGCAAGCCGTGAAACAAGATCCGGCACCGCATCAAGCCCCGCCTCCTCATCCAGCATCCAGTCGAGCGGGGCGGCGCACCATTCGACGCAGCCCAAGGCGGCAGCCTCTTGCCGCTGTGCCGCCGTGGGTTCGGGGCCGAAGCCCACAAAGACCACGTTCATGCCCGCGGCCCGCAGCCCCGCGGCCAGATCCATCGCATAGCGCCAGACACCGCCCACCGCGTCGACGGTCATCAGGATTTTCTTGCCGGCCATGTCATGGCTGCGGCGGAACGAGGTGGTGATGTTCATGCGTTGACACGCCTCTTTTCAAAAAGGGGGGCGGAGGGGGCGACCCGGTGATCCAGCAACCACCGCGACAACTGGCGCAGCCCCTCGCGCCAGCCGGTCTCGGCCCGCCATCCGGTTTCGGCCTGCAGACGCCGCGTATCGGCCACGAAGTAAAGCTGATCGCCCGGGCGCCAGTCGCCGTGCCGGACCTCCAGCGGGCGACCGGTCAGCCGCTCGATTTCGCGCAGGACGGCCAGCAGGCTCACGGCATTGGCCGCGCCGCCGCCAAGGTTGAAGACGCGGTGCCCCAGCCCCTCGGCCCGGTCGTGAAGCATGCGGTAGGCGCGCACGGCGTCGTCCACATGCAGGACGTCACGCACCTGCCGCCCGTCGCCATAGATCGAGATCGCCTCGCCGCGCAGCGCCCGGATCAGGAAATGTGCCACCCAGCCCTGATCCTCGGTCCCGAACTGGCGCGGGCCATAGACGCAGCTCATGCGCAGGACGGCGGCGGGCAGATTCCGGCTGCGGGCGTAATCGAGCACATACTGATCCGCCACGCCCTTGGAACAGCCATAGGGTGTGCAGAAATCGAGCGGCCGGGCCTCTGACACGCCGTGATCGCGGGTTTCCGGATCGACGGGGATGTAGCGGTCGTTCGATCCGGCCATCTCCAGATCTTCCAGCGCGCCATAAACCTTGTTGGTGCTGGCAAAGAGGACCGGAATGGCGCGACCCGTCGCGCGCACCGCCTCCAGCACGTTCAGCGTGCCCCGGGCGTTGATCTCGAAATCATCGACCGGCTGATCGAAGCTTGTCGTGACCGCCGTTTGCCCGGCGAGGTGAAACACCGCCGCCGCATCCCGCGTGACGGCGGAAAGGGTCGGTTCATCCCGCAGGTCGGCAAGCGCCACGTGAACCCGCGCCCCATGCCGCTCCCGGAGCCAGTGGAGGTTTTCGTCGACCCCCGGACGGCTGAGGTTGTCGAGCACGATGACCTCTTGCCCGTCCGACAGAAAGCTTTCGGCAAGGTTCGAGCCGATGAACCCGCTGCCGCCCGTGATGACCACGGGGCGCACCGCGGCCGAAAGCTGGGGCACGGCCAGCCGCGTCGCGTCGCGCAGCCGCGACAAGCCGCCCTGCATCAGAAGCCGCGCCAGCAGCTTGGGCCGGTTGTTGGCCTCGACCGCGCCAAGATGGTAGTGGCGCGGATCGAACCACAGCCCTTCCTGCACCGCCACGTCGGGCGCAAGATCGCGCCACCCGTACCAGTACATCCGGTCGGCCGGGACCTGCAGCGCCGAGATGAAACGGCGGGCCTGCTCCATCTCGTCGCGGCGCCAGGTGGAATAGCCGGTCTCGGTGATCCAGAGCTGCGACGCGGGATTGTGCCTGTCGAGGATCGCGCGCATCTCGCCGAGATGAAGATCCCAGCCACCCCAGGTCGCCTCTTCGCTGTCCCAGGTGCCGGGGAAACCGTGAAAGCCCACGGCGGCGCATTGGGCCAGAATGCCGCGTTCGCCCATCATGTTCAGCCAGAGCGGATCGAAGGGACAGGGCCCGCCCAGCACGGGTTTCCAGCCGCGATGCCCGATCCAATGTGCGGCGCCACCGATCATCTCGGAAAAGAGGTCGAAGTTCGGATCGGCCCGCCAGTCATAGTCGAGCAGGTTGTTGGGCTCGTTCCAAAGCTCCACATGTTCGAAATGACGCCCGTAGCGCGTCAGCATGTGGTCGATGAAATCCGCATAGGCTTTCAGGTCATGCGGCGCGCCGTTGCATTTACCGTTTCGCGACATCGAAGGCGGCGTGTAATGCACACAAGGCAGCAGATCGAAAGCCCCGCCCAGCCGGGGGATCAGCCAGTCGAACCACTCCTCGCCACCCGGCGCAAGGTATTCGGCCCAGGAGAGATGCGTGCGCAGATAGGTCGCGCCCGAGGCGACAAGATCGGGCAGGATTTCCTCGGTCCGTTCATATTCCCCGGGGCGGAACCATTCGACGAACCCGTATTTTGTGGCAGGCTGTGACCGGGACCGGTCGCTCATGATACGAGCCCCCGTTCTTCGAGCTGGCGTTTCATCTCGGCGCCCCGATCGACCGAGGATGCCCCCGCAACCCAGGTCACGAAGTCGTCCAGCGCGTTTTCCAGCCGGAAAAGCGGGGCAAAGCCCAGCAGCCGTTCCGCCTTGCCGATATCGGCAAAGCAGTTGCGGATATCGCCCGACCGCGCCTTGTGCAGGATTTCGGGGTTCAGCACTTCGGGCGCGAGTCCGGCCCGCGCCATCTCGGTCGCCAGCAGCCGCGCCACCTCGGCAATGGAATAGGCGTTGCCCGAGCCGATATTGATGACCGCGCCCGCCGCCTCGGGCCGTTCCAGCGCAAGACGGAAGGCCCGCGCCACATCGCGCACATGCACGAAATCGCGGCGCTGTTCGCCATCCTCGAAAATCATCGGCGACTGCCCGTTCGCGAGACGCGAGGCGAAATTCGCCAGCACCCCGGTATAGGGGTTTGACAGCGCCTGCCCCGCCCCGAACACGTTGAAAAGGCGCAGCGCGACCGCGTCGACGCCATAGGCCTCGCCCCAGATCAGGACGGCGCGTTCCTGGAAATACTTGGTCAGCGCATAGATCGAGGCGAGATCGACCGGCTTCGTTTCATCGGTCGCGACGGCAGACAGGGGTGCGCCATCCGGGCCGACCGGTTCCCACTGCCCCGCCTTGACGTCGGCCGCGCGCCTGCGCACGTCGCCCAGACGCGTTCCCTCCGGCGTCTGGTAATAGCCTTCGCCATAAACGCTCATGGATGACGCAACCACGATCCGGGTGATCGGCAGCCCCGCCATCGCCTCCAGAAGCACCGCTGTGCCGAGATCGTTGCCCCCGACATACCGGGCGATTTCATACATCGACTGGCCCACGCCGACCTCGGCCGCAAGGTGGATGACGTTGTCCACGTCCTTCAGCGCGCGCCGCACGAGGTCGCTGTCGCGCAGATCGCCGCGGATCACCTGCGCGCCTTCGGGCACGACGGCATCGGCCCCCTCATGAACCTGTTCCACAAATGAATCGAGAAGGCGGACATCGTGGCCATGGGCCAGCAGGTCTTCAGCCACATACCGGCCGATGAAGCCGCAGCCGCCAGTGACGAGAGTTCTTGGCATGGGTGTTCCCTGTCAGGTTGACTTGAAGCAGATGAACCCCGAACCGCGACCGGGTGGGAATGTTCCAGCTTTCCCCGACAGATGGGCGGAGGATGCGCGGAAGCCCGCCCGGACCGGCGGGGAAAGGACGGGGCAAAGGCTCTTCTTCCACTTCTTCCGGAACCTTGGCGGAGGCCCGCGGTTGGTGAGGCAGCAAGCGGCGCGCCGAAGGCCAGCCGGGTAACCGGGGCCGCGCGTCCGGGCAGGGCGCAGACCAGACGCAGAGGGGCAAGATCGATCCGTGAAGACCAATGCCCCGGCCCGCCCTGCCCGGGCAAAATAAGCCGAGCGACAAGAAACGAAGCATGAACCACCGAGGCGAGACAGTGCGCGATACCACCCATGACATCCTGACGATGCCGGCCGCGATCCTGACCGGCCCCGGCGAAACCCTCGTGATCGAGGCGCCGCTTCCCGTTCCCGGACCGGGCGAGGTTCGCGTGCGGCTGGAAGGCTGCGGCGTCTGCGCCTCCAACCTCGGCCCATGGGCGGGCCCGGAGTGGATGGAGTTTCCCACCAGACCCGGCGCGCTGGGGCATGAAGGCTGGGGGATAGTCGACAGTCTGGGCGCGGGTGTCGAAGGGCTGGCCACGGGGCAGCGGGTCGTGGTCCTCTCTCAGAACGCCTATGCGCGCTATGACGTGGCCCCGGCCTCGGCGGTGGTGCCGCTGCCGCCCGCGCTCGACGGGCGACCCTTTCCGGGCGAACCGCTGGGCTGTGCGATGAACATCTTTCACCGCGCGAATATCCGCGCCGGCGAAACGGTCGCGATCATCGGCATAGGGTTCCTGGGCGCGCTTCTGGTGCAGCTTGCGAAAGCCGCGGGCGCGCGGGTGATCGCCATTTCCCGCCGCGACAGCACCCGCCGTCTGGCCGAGGAGATGGGCGCGGATGTCACGATCCCGATGGCCGATCACTGGGAGATCATCGAGGAAACCCGCGCCCTGACCGGCGGCACCTTTTGCGACTGCGTGATCGAATGCGTGGGCAAGCAGTGGCCGCTGGATCTCGCCGCCGAACTGGTACGCGAACGCGGGCGGCTGGTGGTGGCGGGGTATCACCAGGACGGGCCGCGGCAGGTGAACATGCAGCTCTGGAACTGGCGCGGGATGGACGTGATCAACGCCCATGAACGGGACCCGGCGATCTATGTGCAGGGGATGCGCGAAGCGGTCGCGGCGGTGGCCGAGGGGCGGCTGAACCCCGATCCGCTTTATTCGCGGTCCTACCCGCTGTCGCGCCTCGATCAGGCGCTGGACGATACGCGGGACAAGCCGGGCGCCTTCATCAAGGCATGGATCAGGTTCGAATGAGCGGGCGGCCCAGGCTCGCCTTTCTCGGCCTCGGCTGGATCGGCCGGCACCGGCTGGAGGCCATCCACCATGCGGGCCGCGCCGGGATCGCGATGCTCTGCGATCCCTCGACCGACGCGGTGGCGAGCGCATCTGCCCTTGTCCCGGCCGCCATGACCGGCACCACGATGGACGACATACTTGCGCGCGCGGATGATCTGGACGGGGTGGTCATCGCCTCGCCAAGCGCGCTGCACGCGAGCCAGTCGATTGCAGCGCTGGAGGCAGGGCTCGCGGTCTTTTGCCAGAAGCCGCTGGGGCGGAACGCCCCCGAGACGCGCGCGGTGGTCGCGGCGGCACGGGCGGCGGACCGGCTGCTGGCGGTCGATCTCTCCTATCGGCATACGGCGGCGATGCAGGCGATCCGGCCCCTGCTGCAACAGGGCGACCTGGGCGAGATCTTTGCGGTCGACCTGACGTTTCACAACGCCTACGGGCCCGACAAGCCGTGGTTCTATGACGCGCGGCTTTCGGGCGGTGGATGCGTCATCGACCTGGGCGTGCATCTTGTGGACCTCGCGCTCTGGTGTCTGGACGGGCAGCGCGTGACGGGTGTGACGGCGCAACTGTTCGCGGGGGGCCGCCCCCTGCCCCATCGGACCGGCGACGATGCGGCGGCGGTCGAGGATTTCGCGGCTGTGACGCTGACGCTGGAAAAGGGCACGGTCGTCCGGCTGGCCTGTTCATGGAAGCTGCCTGCGGGCCGCGACGCGGTGATCGGCGCCGCGTTCTACGGAACCGGGGGCGGGGCGGCGATGCGCAACCTGGGCGGGTCGTTCTACGACTTTACCGCCGAGCGTTTTGACGGCACAGCGGCGCAGGCGCTCGCCTCGCCGCCGGATGACTGGGGCGGGCGCGCTGCGACGGACTGGGCGGCCCGGCTTGCCGATGGTGCGGGGTTCGACCCGGATTGCGAACGGCTCGTGACGCTGGCCGAGGTGCTTGACCGGATCTACGCCGGGGGTGTCGATGTCCGGGAACAAGCCCGGCCGGGGACGGTTGACTGAGCCTTTTTGGAAGGAGCAGACCCATGTCCAGCAAGATGCCCCCCGTCCCCCCGAAGAACCAAAGCGACAAGGGCCCGGGCGACAGCAAGACGGCCCCCGGCGACCTGACGCCCGCGATCGATGAGCGTGACCGCAACACGGAAGAACAGGGCCGTCAGGGCAACATCAAGCAGAACACGACGAACAAGGGTCATCAGCAGGGGCGCTGACCCGACGCGGGCGGGGCGCGGGCGCCGGCCCCTCCGGCCACAACCTGCGGCATCGCGTCCTGCGACAGCAAGAAACTGGATTTCAGGGTTCCCTGCCCCATAATCACATCTGCGGGAACACGTCCCGGCCCCCGGGCCGGGGACCAGATGCGGGGATGGGCCGATGTTTGAAAGTTTTGATGCGCTGTTACTGGCGAGGATTCAGTTCGCCTTTACCGTGTCCTTCCACATCATCTTTCCGGCCTTCACCATCGGGCTTGCCAGCTATCTTGCCGTGCTCGAAGGGCTGTGGCTCTGGACCAGGCGGCAGGTCTATCTCGATATCTTCAACTTCTGGAAAACGATCTTCGCCCTCTGCTTCGGGATGGGGGTCGTCTCGGGCATCGTGATGTCCTACCAGTTCGGCACCAACTGGTCGGTCTTTTCGGACAGGGCCGGGCCGGTGATCGGCCCCCTGATGGGGTACGAGGTGCTTTCGGCCTTTTTCCTTGAGGCCGGGTTCCTCGGCATCATGCTCTTTGGCCTGAACCGGGTCGGCAAGGGGCTCCATTTCTTCGCGACGATCATGGTGGCGATCGGCACGCTGGGCTCGGCCTTCTGGATTCTCAGCGTGAATTCCTGGATGCAGACACCCGCCGGGTTTTCCATCAACGAGGTCGGCCAGTTCGTCCCGGAGAACTGGTGGGCCATCGTCTTCAACCCCTCCTTCCCCTACCGGCTGCTGCATATGGTGCTGGCCGCCTATCTGACCACGGCGCTCGTGGTCGGCGCAGTGGCCGCCTGGCACCTGCTGCGCGGGCGGGCGCAGGAACGTGCGGGCATCATGTTCTCCATGGCGATGTGGATGCTGACGATCGTCGCGCCGCTGCAGGTGCTTGCGGGCGACCTGCACGGGCTCAACACGCTGGAACACCAGCCGGTCAAGGTCATGGCGATGGAGGGGCATTACGAAAGCCATCCCGACGGTGCGCCGCTGATCCTCTTTGGCCTGCCCAACAGCGAGACGCAGACCGTCGATTACGCGATCCAGATCCCCAAGCTGTCGAGCCTGATCCTGCTGCATGATCTGAACGCGCCGCTCGACGGGCTCGACACGATCCCCGAGGAACTTCACCCGCCGGTGGCCATCGTCTTCTGGTCCTTCCGCATCATGGTCACGATCGGCATGACCATGGTGGCCCTGGGGCTATGGAGCCTCTGGGCCCGGCGGCGCGGGACGTTCTACACCAATCGCGGGCTGCAACGGCTTGCGCTCTGGATGGGGCCGATGGGCTTTGTCGCGGTGCTGGCGGGCTGGGTCACGACCGAGGTGGGGCGCCAGCCCTACACCGTCTACGGCCATCTTCTGACGGCTGACAGCGTGTCGCCCATCGCGGCCCCGGCCGTGGGGGCCTCGCTCCTTGCCTTCATCGTGATCTATTTCACGATCTTCGGCGCGGGGACGTTTTACATCCTGCGGCTGATGGGGCGCCTTCCCGATGACGATATCGAGGATGACATCGAGGACAATCCGATCCGCACCGCCGGCATCACCCCCGGACCGGCCCAGAAGGAGGCTTTCTGATGGAACTCGACCTGCCGCTCATCTGGGCCGGGATCATCGCCTTTGCGGTTCTCGCCTATGTCATCCTCGACGGGTTCGACCTGGGCGTCGGCATCCTCTTTCCGCTCTTTCCCGAAAAGCATGACCGCGACGTGATGATGAACTCCATCGCGCCGGTCTGGGACGGCAACGAAACCTGGCTGGTGCTGGGCGGGGGCGGGCTCCTTGCGGTCTTTCCGCTCGCCTATGCGACGATCCTGCCCGCGCTTTACGCGCCGATCATCGTGATGCTGCTCGCGCTCATATTCCGGGGGGTCGCGTTCGAATATCGCTGGCGCACCAAACGGGCCGAGCATCTGTGGAACTATTCCTTCATCGGCGGCTCGACGCTTGCGGCCTTTGCACAAGGCATCACGCTGGGCGCGCTGGTGCAGGGCATCGAGGTCGAGAACCGCGCCTACGCGGGCGGCTGGTGGGACTGGCTCACGCCGTTTTCGCTGCTGACGGGGGTCGCGCTGGTGGTGGGCTACGCGCTTCTGGGGGCGACATGGCTGGTCATGAAGACCTCGGGGCGGCTTGCCATCAAGGCGCGGCGGATTGCGCTGCGGATGACGGTCGCCACCATCGTGATGATGGGGCTCGTCAGTCTCTGGACGCCGTTCCTCGACCGGCTTTATCTGGAACGCTGGTTCGGCTTTCCGAACATCCTCTACAGCGGACTTGTCCCCGTCGGCGTCGCAGGCTGTTTCTATCTGCTGCTGCGCGGGCTTCTGAAACGCCGCGACGTGCTGCCGTTCCTTTCGGCGCTCGGCCTCTTCGTGCTGGGCTTCATCGGCATCGGCATCAGCTTTTTCCCCTATATCGTTCCCACCTCGGTCACGATCCACGAAGCAGCCGCCCCGGACTCGAGCCTGATGTTCCTGCTCGTCGGTGCGGTTTTCCTCGTGCCGATGATCCTTGCCTACACGGCCTATGCCTATTGGGTCTTCCGGGGCAAGATGAACCCCGATGAAGGGTATCATTGATGCCCCGACCCGCAATGCACAGCCCGTTCTGGCGGCGCCTCGCGTGGTTCGTCCTTCTATGGGCGGCGGGGCTCGGGGCGCTGTCGGTCGTCGCCTACGGGATCAGGCTGATGCTGGGGGTGTGACCGGCGACAGGCGGGGATTGCGACGACAGCGGTTGTCGCGGAGTCCAGCCATCCCCCGCGCGCAGCGCGGCGCCGCCCAACGGGATGAGCCGCGCCGGCGGCGAAGACGGGCGGGAGTGTCCCCTCGCCCTTTTGAGCCTGCGTCGGTCTTGTTCAGGCTCGTGCCTCAGTGGACCGTTTCGCCCAGTTCGGCCATCAACATGCTGCGCGCCCGGTTGATGCGGCTCTTGATCGTGCCGATCCGGCAGCCGCAGATCTCGGCGGCCTTCTCGTAACTCTCGCCCAGCATCACGACGAGGATCAGCGTCTCGCGGTAATGGGCCGGCAGCCGGGCCACGGCATCCATCAGCTCGCCCCCGCGCAAGGACCAT
This sequence comes from Halodurantibacterium flavum, assembly GCF_042681825.1. Lineage (NCBI taxonomy): Bacteria > Pseudomonadati > Pseudomonadota > Alphaproteobacteria > Rhodobacterales > Paracoccaceae > Halodurantibacterium > Halodurantibacterium flavum. The sequence goes on along the minus strand of NZ_JBHUGH010000009.1, from coordinate 92,208 downwards.
TCCTGCGTCGGCGCCACGGAAACACCGTCGGCCACGCATTCCGCCATGCCAGTCTTTTCCCGCGCCCGCACCTTGACCCGGGAATAAAAGGTGTTCCGCATGATCGTGAACAGCCAGGCCCGCAACTGCGTCCCCGGCTCGAACTTCTCGATGTTGGAAAGCGCCTTGAGCAGAGTATCCTGAACCAGATCGTCAGCCTCGGCGCTGTCGCGGCAAAGGCTCCAGGCAAAGGCGCGCAATGCTGGGATCAAGGCTACGACATCCGTGGTGACGGAGCCCGCTGACTCTGCACTCATACACTCATATCCTTTGAATTGTAGAAAGGCGCGCTTTCGTATAACGAAGGGTGAAGGATGTGGTTCCGTGGCCCGGGGGGCCGCGACCAAAAATTTGGCAGATCAGGCGCCTTGTCAGGGGCGGCAGGAAGAACGACGACATGACCGAAGAAGACTATTCCGCCGCCTCATCCTCGGGTACCCGTCCCGATCTGCCCACACAGGATGTCGATGCACCCGATCCGGCACTGGAAAAGCTGATCCTCGGTCTGTCGGACGCCCTTGGCAACGCTCCGATCCCGCCCCATCTCCGGCATCTGGCGCAACGACTGGAGCGTGCGCTGGCGGACCGTCTGGGAACGGATGGCGGGGACCCGTCGAACTGAGGCGCCCGCCTCAGGCCCCCATCGCAAGAAGTCGCACGGCTGTCACGGCAATCGCACAGGCCGCGAGTATCCATAGCTTGTCGCGTAATCCGGATGTCATCGGCATTCCTCCGGCGGCATGAACCTGCCGCTTGGCTGGGGACACATCATCGGGATGCAGGAAGGGGCTGCACCCGGATAACCGCGGAAGGCGCGGCTGGTTCCAGCGGGAGGTGAATTCCGCCTCTCGACCAAGCGCATTCCCGCCGTGCGCGCAGATGCCCGAAATATCTGCGGAACATCGCCTGCCGCGGCCTGTTGGGGGCACATCGCAAACCCCAGGAGGCCCGCCGATGTTCTATGTCGATCCCAACCTTCAGCATCCCGTCCGCGTCGAAACCCCCGATCCGCTGTTCGCACGCGCCCTGCAACAGGCGATCGGCGGCGTCGAGGGTGAGATCCGCGTCGCCATGCAGTATTTCTTTCAGGCCTGCGGGGCGCGCGGAAACGACGCCCGCTACCGGCAGCTTCTGATGAACACCGCCGCCGAAGAGCTCGGCCATATCGAGATGCTCGCGACCGCCGTGGCTCTCAACCTCGAAGGCGCGCCGCTCTCGCTGCAGGAAGAGGCCGCGGCCGATCCGGTTGGCGGCGCGGTGCTGGGGGGCATCAACCTCAAGAACCTGCTCTCGACCGGGCTGGCCGCCATGCCCGTCGACAGCGACGGTGTGCCCTTCGACATGTCCCACATCTATGCAAGCGGGAACCTGGCGGCTGACATGATGGCGAACGCCACGGCGGAATCCTCGGGCCGGGTTCTCGCGGTGCGGCTTTACAACATGACCACCGATCCCGGGATGCGCGACATGCTGTCCTTCCTGATCGCGCGGGACGCCATGCATCAGAACCAGTGGCTCGCCGTGATCGAGGAACTGGGTGGGATGCCCAATGTCTTTCCCATTCCCAACAGCTTTCCGCAGGATCAGGAGAAGACCGAATTTTCCTATGCCTTCCTCGGCTTCCAGCGGGACGGGTCGGAACCCGTGCAGGGCCGTTGGTCGGAAGGTGAATCCCTTGACGGCAAAGGCACGTTCGAGCCCCGCCACATGGAACCGCTGGGCGAAGAACCGGCGCTTGACCCCGCACGTCCCGAAAGCGGCGCCCAGACCGAGCAGATGTGATGGACCGGCGCAGGTTCATCGCGTCCGGCGTTGTCGCGGCCCCCGTCCTTGGGGCGGGGCCGCTTTACGCGGGGTCCGGTGGGGCAAGGGGGCGGCAGGACACTGTCGCCCTTTTATCCACCAGGATCGTCAATCGGGACCGGTTTTCCGCCACGCCATTGCCCCAGGTCGGGACGCGCCTTGCGCTGAGGCGCGAGGCCGGAGACTATGACCCGAGGCGCATCTCGGTCCTGACACCAGAGGGCGCCACCATCGGCTATCTGCCGCCGGTGCAGGTGGGGGTTCTGGCCGCGCTTATGGATGCGGGGGCAAGCGCCTATGCGACCCTGACCGCCCGCGGCGTCGATCTTTGGCTGGAACCCGTCTGATCCCAATGCGTTGGGCCATGACATGAAGCCCGATCCCATCGCCGAACCCGCGCTTTCCCTCAGGGCGACCGTCGTCATTGTTGGCGGCGGGTTCGGTGGACTTGCCTGTGCCCGCGCGCTCGGGAACAGCGATGCCGATGTCATCCTGATCGACAAGCGCAATCACAACCTCTTTCAGCCGCTGCTTTATCAGGTTGCGACCGCGGCGCTTTCCCCGGCCGATATCTCCGAACCGATCCGCAGGACCTTGGGCCGCTACCCCAACATCCGCGTCCTGCTGGGTGAGGTGACAGGGGTCGATGCCGATGCGGGGGCGGTGCTTCTGGAAAGCGGGATGCGGGTCAGCTACGACCACCTCGTGATCGCGACGGGGTCGGAATACAATTATTTCGGCAATGATGACTGGCGCACCTGGGCACCGGGCCTCAAGACGGTGCATGAGGCCCGGCTGATCCGTCAGCGCCTGCTGCTCGCCTATGAGCGGGCCGAGCTTTCGGGCAACCCGGTCGAGAAGCGCGCCCTGCTGACCACGGTCGTGATCGGCGGCGGCCCGACCGGGGTCGAGATGGCGGGCGCGGTCCATGAGCTGGGCCGCTACATGATCGAAAGGGATTTTCGGAGCCTCCGGGCCGAGGATCTGCGCGTTTTGCTGATCGAGGCCGGGCCGCGCATCCTGAACGGTTTTCCGGATCATCTGGCGGATTACGCCGCCGATTATCTGCGCAACATCGGTGTCGAAATCCGGCTGGGCGACCCCGTGCAAAAGATCGCGTCGGATCATGTGGTGGTTGGCAGCGAACGGATCGAGACCGGCTGCGTCATCTGGGGGGCCGGGGTCAAGGCGACGCCCGCCGCGCGCTGGCTGGGGGTGGAACCCGGGCCGGGCGGCCGCATCCCCGTCGCACCGGATCTGTCGTTGCCCGGCCGGCCCGAGATTTTCGTGATCGGCGATTGCGCGCTTGCCAAGGATGACGCGGGCGAGCCGTTACCGGGTCTTGCGCAGGTCGCCAAGCAACAGGGCCGGCATCTGGGCCGCGCCCTTCGCCGCAAGCTGGAGCAGGGGACCGCCCTGCCCCCCTTCCGCTTTCACAACCGGGGCAACACGGCGGTCGTGGGCCGCAATGCCGCGGTCTTCGACTTTGGCCGCTGGCAGATGAAGGGGCGGCTTGCCTGGTATCTCTGGGCGATCGTGCATGTCTGGCTGCTCGTGAACTTCGAAAAGCGCATCCTTGTCAGCCTGCAATGGATCTGGCGCTACGTCACCCGGCAGCGGGGGGCGCGGCTGATCGACGAATCCGCGCCCGAGGTGCCCGCCACCACCGCGCGAAGCGAGACAAGCAACGTCTGAACCGGGAACATCGGCTGCGCGCGCGCGGTTGGGTTGGCGATACGTCATAACCAAGGACATGGACATGACCGAGCAGCAGACGCTTCCGCAGACCCCCGAACCGCCCTTTGACGAGCAGAAACAACCCATGCCCGGCACTACCGCCCGCATGGACCCGGTGCCCGATCATGGCGAGCAGAGCTACAAGGGTTCGGGAAAGCTGGCGGGAATGAAGGCGATCATCACCGGCGGCGACAGCGGCATCGGGCGGGCGGTGGCCATCGCCTATGCGCGGGAGGGGGCGGATATCCTGATCTCCTACCTCTCGGAAACCGAAGATGCCGAGGAAACCGCGCGCTGGGTGCGCGAGGCGGGGCAAAAGGCGGTGCTGGTTTCCGGCGATATTCAGGACCCCGCCCATTGCCGCGCCATCGTCGACCGGGCCGTCGCGGACCTCGGCGGGGTGGACATCCTTGTCAACAACGCGGCGCATCAGGCGACCTTTGACGACATCACCGAAATCCCGGATGAGGAGTGGGAGGTGACCTTCCGCACCAACATCCACGCGATGTTCTACCTGACCAAGGCCGCCGTACCGCATATGAAGCCGGGCTCGTCGATCATCAACACAAGCTCGATCAATGCCGACAAGCCGAACCCCGGGCTGCTCGCCTATGCGACGACCAAGGGCGCGATCCAGAACTTTACCGCAGGGCTGGCGCAGATGCTGGCGGAAAAGGGGATCCGGGCGAATTCCGTCGCCCCCGGGCCGATCTGGACGCCGCTGATCCCGGCCACCCTGCCGGCGGACTCGGTGGCGAATTTCGGCAAGCAGGTTCCGATGCAGAGGCCGGGCCAGCCGGCAGAACTCGCCACGGCCTATGTCATGCTGGCCGATCCGCTGTCAGGCTATACCTCGGGCACGATGATCGCCGTGACGGGGGGGATGCCGATCATCTAGACCCTGAGCGCCGTCATCTAAAGCGGGGGCGGCGCCGCCTTTTCCGGGTCGGAGAGCGGGAACCAGAGCCGATAGCAGGTCCCGTTTTCCGATACCCGCTCCATCCTCCCACCGATCTGAACCGAGAACGCCTCGATGATCTGCAGGCCGGACCGCCGTGCGGGCAGATTGGAAAACCCGTTGCCGTTGTCGCGGATTTCCAGAAATCCGTTCTGACCCTCGCGCCGGAGCAGGATGGCGATATCGCCACCCTGTCGGCCGGCGAAGGCGTGCTTGATCGAGTTGGTGAGGATCTCGACCGCCGCCAGCGCAAGCGGCGTCGCCCGTGCCGCGTCGATCATGATCCCTTCTTCCAGATCGATCGAAAGGCCGACGCCCGCCTCGGCCGGGATGATCGCACCGCTCCGCGCGACCTTTTCAAGCAGCGCGCCCAGATCGACATGTCCCGCATCCCCCGTCCGGTAGAGCAGATCGTGGACATCGGAAATCGCGTGAATGCGCAGGCGCAGTTCATGCCCGTCCACGCCCCCCTTGCGCATCTGAGTTCCGATCATCGCCTCGACCAGCGCGAGGTTGTTTTTGACGCGATGGTTGATCTCCTGCATCATCTGCGCCCGCTGATCGGCAAGCGTTTCGGCCGCGGCGCGGCGCTTGGCTTCCTCTTCGGCAAGAAAACGCGCCGCAAGGCTGCGACGGGCAAAGCCCACCATGACCGAGGTAAAGAACGCAAGCGTCGCCAGAAGCGCCCAGACCGGCGTAACCCGCGTGAGCCAGCGCGCCCGGATCTGCGCCTTGGGAACGCCGAAAGTGGCATAAACCGGCAAGTTTCCCAATTGGGTAAAGGCATAGGTACGAAAAACGCCGTCAGATGCGGCTACCGCATCGAACAGGCCCCGGCTCGCTTGTGCGATGGCAAGGCGTGCCGGCGCGTCCTCTCCCAACATCATGGGAACCGACGGAATATGGCGGACCAGCAACTTGCCGTCGCGCCGTATCAGGGAGGCCGCCTGCCCGTCGACCCCGGCCGTCACCCCGCTGAGGAAATCCCGGATCGCGCTGACCGCCACGCCGGACACGATCACGCCGCTCATCCCCTCGGTCACGAAGGGCGAGGCGATCACCAGCGCGTCCTGGCCGCTCGGCTCAAGCAACAGCCGGTCGAGGAAAAGCTCATCTCCCGCGGCAATCGCATCCATGTAGGCGCGCGGCCCGAAACGATAGTCGACCGGAAAACTCCGGCTGGAGGCGACCATATTGCCGTCGAACGCCACCACGGCCATACCTTCGGTGACGGTCTGCGAGGCCTCGATCTCGGTCAGGAAACTGTGGAATTCCTCCGAGCGAAGGAAATCCTCCCCCTCGGTCAGGGCGCGCGCCACGGCGGCATGATGCAGGATCGTCTGGGTTTCGATCAGGCGCTGGGTGTACTGGCGGACAAGCTCGACATTCTCGGTCGCTTCCTTCCGCGCGTCGCGGTTTTCTTCCCACCAGGTCACAAGACCCCAGATCAGTGCACCGACCAGGCAAAGCAGGATACTGCCATAGCGGAGCGCGGAAAGCGCAGAGGGACCATTCGGGCCAAAAGGGCGTCCGTCCACTCCGTTCCTCCCGCTTTCGCCGCGACATACGGCTTCTTACCTTAGACCGAAGGGGCAACTGAGGTAAAGATGAAGCAGCACCGAACCGGCTGGGCGCTGGTCACAGGGGGAAGAACCCTGCCCCCGTCGCCGTCAGAGTCACCGTCAGAACGGACGGTCAAGTCAGGGGATAACGCACGGTCCTTTTGTGGCTGGCCGGCCGCGCCCGCCGCGGAACCGTCGCGGGCCAGGCGGCTTTTCATTCCATGACCACGATCCATGACCCCGAACATCGCAATTCCCCGCCGCCGCCCCGCAGCCTGACGGATGTGTTCGACCGGGCCTGCACCGCGGCCACGGGGGAAAAGGTCACGCTGAACGACCTTGTCGAGGCGGTCGGCCCGGCCTCTCTCCCTGCGGTGCTGTTGCTGCCGGCCGTCGTGGTCGCGACGCCGCTCAGCGGAATTCCCGGGGTCTCCGGTTCGGGCGGGCTGATGATCGCGCTGGTCGGCAGCCAGATCGCCCTGGGCCGATCCCAGATATGGCTCCCGAAATGGCTCTTGTGCCGGGGGCTGCCGGCGCGGCGGGTGCGGGGGGTGCTCCACCGCTTTCACCGCGTCGCGGAATGGCTGGACGGCGCGGTCCATCGCCGTCTGCCTGCAGCTGCGAGCGGGCTTGTGCGGCGCATGATCGGCGGGTTTTGCGCGGTTCTCGGTCTCGCGATGCCGCTGCTTGAGTTCATCCCCTTCACCTCCTCCATCGCCGCTGCGATCGTCGCCGTGCTGGCCCTGGCGCTTCTTGTGCGGGATGGTCTCGTGGCGCTTGCCGTGCCGGCGCTGGGACTTCTCGCGCTGGCGCTCCTGTTCGGTCCCGGCTGGCCCACATGATATGACGGGATATGACTGGCCGGCAATCGGACGCCGCCGGTGCAGGACGCGGGCAACCGCGCCACGCTTCACCCCGACCTGCCTGGCACCGCAAGAGCTTCCGGCAATCGCAAGCTTCACCGTGGGCGGCGAACAGCTGTTCTTTCCCGGCGCGGCCCGCGAAGGATGAAAGGCGTGGCGCCCGGGTTCGCGACGCCATGGCGGCGGGGACGGCGGGCCATTTCTCACGCTCGGCGACTGGCTTCAATCCCGGCTGAGGCTCAGCGGCCCCGCGCCCTTGCCGACGTCCTCCGGGGCGACGGCGATGGACTTGAGGATCGCGTGGCAGGTCTGCCCGGGTGCCAGACCCAGCGCCGCGACAGAGCGTTGGGTGACCCGGGCGACCAGGCGCTCCTCACCCACCGCCAGCACAACCCGGGCGGCAGGGCCGCGGCCGGGCTGGATTTCCACGATCGTCCCGCGCAGGATGTTCAGCGCCGACAGACCCGCCGGGGCCGCGCGCGACAGGATGACTTCGTTCGCGGCGATCCGCACCCGGATCATGGCACCGGGGATCTCGGGCACGCGGGGCAGATGCAACGGCCCCGCAGCGGTCCGGAGTTCGCTCAGCCCGTCCTCGTGATGCGCCACGACGCGCGCGCGCAGAACCGAGGCGACCTCGCGCACGCCGACGGCGGTCACATCGCCCAGCACCCGTTCAGGCGGCCCGATGGCCGCAACCCGCCCCCCTCGCAACGCGATGACCGTCGTCGCCAGCCGCGCCACCTCCGCCGAGGAATGGCTGACATAGAGAACGGGCACCGAGACCTCGTCGCGCAGCCGCTCGAAATAGGGGAGGATCTCGGCCTTGCGCGCCTCGTCGAGCGCGGCCAGCGGCTCGTCCGCCAAAATCAGACGTGGCGCAGCCAGAAGCGCCCGGCCGATGGCGACGCGCTGTTTCTCGCCGCCCGACAGCGCGCCGGGGCGGCGGGTCAGCAAATGGCCGATGCCGAGCAGTTCCACCACGCATTCCGGACTTTCGCGCCGCGCGCCGCGGGGCGCGAACCAGCGGCCATAGAGCAGGTTCTGCCGCACCGTCAGATGCGGAAACAGCCGTCCTTCCTGAAACACATAACCGATCCTTCGACGATGGGCCGGCAGGAAGCGCCGGGATGCGGTGTCCAGAAGAACCCAGTCATCCACCGCAATCCGGCCCGCATCGGGGCGCAGCAGCCCCGCGACGGCATTGACCAGCGTGGTCTTGCCCGATCCGGACGGTCCGAACAGGACGGTCACGCCCGGCGGCGCCTCGACATCGACGTCGAGCGTGAAGCCGGCAAAGCGGTGACGAACCGAAAGCCCGAGCGTCATGATCCCGCCACCACCTTTGCCACACGGCGGGCGACGAACTCCGACAGCAGCAGTGCCGCCATGGCGATGACGATCGCGATGATCACGAGGCGGCCCGCAGCCTCCTGTCCGCCGGGCACCTGCAGGAAGGTGTAGATGGCCGAGGGGATGGTCCGGGTCTGACCGGGAATGTTCGACACGAAGGTGATGGTGGCGCCGAATTCGCCGACCGCCTTGGCAAAGGCGAGGATCGCGCCAGCGATGACGCCGGGCAGGATCAGCGGCAGCGTGACGGTCAGGAACACCCAGGCCCGCGAGGCGCCGAGCGTCGCGGCCGCAGCCTCCAGCTTCGGGTCGACGGCCTCGATGGCCAGCCGGATCGCGCGGACCATCAGCGGAAAGGCCATCACCGCGGCCGCCACTGCCGCGCCCGTCCAGCGAAAGGACAGGACGATTCCGAACCACTGGTCGAGGAACTGACCCACGGCGCCCCGCCGACCCAGCACGATCAGCAGCAGATAGCCCGTTACCACCGGCGGCAGGATCAGCGGCAGATGCACCAGCCCGTTCAGCACCTGCTTGCCGGGAAACTCCCACCGCGCCAGCACATAGGCCGTCAGGATCCCCAGCGGCAGGCTGGCCAGCGTGGCCCAGAGCGAGACGCGGATCGACAGCCGCACCGCTGCCCACTCCGCCGGGCCCAGCCAGTTCGCCCAGTCAATGCCCATCAGATCCCGCCCCGCATCAATCGAGAACGCTGAAACCGGACTCCTGCCAGATCGCGCGGGCGGTGTCGGACGTCATGAAGTCGAGGAAAGTGGCAGCGACCCCGCTGTCGCTCTGCGCGGTGATCGCTGCGGGATAGGCGATCGGGGCATGGCTGCCTTCGGGAAAGGTGCCGATGACGGTGACGTTGTCCTCCACCGCTGCATCGGTCGCATAGACGATCCCGAGCGGCGCCTCGCCCCGTGCCACGAGGGCCAGCGCGGCGCGTACGTTGTCGGATTGCGCGACCCGGGGCTCCACGTCATCCCAAAGCCCGAGCGAGGTCAGCGCCGCCTTGCCATAGACGCCGGCGGGAACCGCCTCGACCAGCGCCATCGACAGCCGGCCACCATCCAGCATCCCCGCCAGATCCAGCCTCTCGTCCATGGTCACCGGCGGCACATCCGGGCCATGGGCGATCAGCACCAGCCTGTTGCCCAGAATGTCGCGGCGGGTGTCGGCCCGCAGGCCGCCTGACGCTTCGACGGCATCCATCCAGTCGGTGCTTGCCAAGACGAGGAGATCCGCCGGCGCGCCTTCCTGAACCTGCCGCGCCAGCGCCGAAGACCCGGCATAGGACATGACGGCGGTGTGCCCGGTTTCGGCCGTCCAGGCCGCGGCAACCTGGTCCAGCGCGTTGGTCAGGCTCGCCGCGGCAAACACAAGTACCTCATCCGCAGCCGCCGGGAAGGGGGTCACACCCGGAACCACGGCGGCAAGAAGGGCGAGAGCGGCCCGACGGGCCAACGGCGATGACATGCGAGGCTCCCGGAAGATATGTTTCTTCGAACATATCGGCGAAGCAGAAGTTCAGTGGCAAGCGTTATTTTTCCCTGGGAATATCCTTCAGGCGGGATCGCAGCGCGTCAAGTGGCCCGGCCCCCGCTTCGGCGGCCTCACGCTCGAAGGCACGATAGAGTTGGAGCACCTCACGCCCCGCCTCGGTCAGTGCCGCCCCTCCCCCGTTCGGACCGCCGCGCGTGCTCTCGACCACCGGCGAGCGGAACATCGCATTCAGCGTCCCTACGAGTTCCCAGGCGCGCTTGTAGCTCATCCCCATCTCACGCCCGGCAGCGGCAATCGAACCGCAGCGGTCGATCCGCTCGAGCAGATCGGCCTTGCCGGGGCCGATCATCTCATCCTCGCCAAAGACGATCCGGATGCGCAGTCGGGGGCGACAGGTTTCGTTCTCCATGACGGCACAATCAATCCTCCGCCCGCGACTTGCAAGCGGGCCAGGCCGAGCATCAGGGTGCGGCGCCATGCGGACCTGTGAAACCTGGCAGCCTTTACCGGCTATCATCCCAAGGCGGATAAGGCGGTGTCCCGATCAAGGCATCACAGTGTCGTCCGCAGGCGCAGGTCGTCGATCTGGCTCTGCCTGTCGTCTTGCACGATCTCGCCGAGGATGGACAGCCATTCCCCGGATCGACGCCGTTTCTCCTGCAGGTTTCGATCATCGCGGCGATGGCGTATCCCTTCGCGCGGTTCCCTGCGCCGGCTGTTAACGATGGTTCCAATTCCCTGGCGCAAATCAAGATTTCATTAAGTCTGCCGCATGTAGCGTCCCGCACTCGATTGGTTCCCGAGTGCGGAGATTTTGGATGCGACGCCTTACACGAATTCCCCTGACGACAAAGCTCGTCGGCCTCTCTTCCGGTCTGATCCTGCTGGTTGCGGGCATCCTGACCGTCGCGCTGGTAAATTCGTCCAGCCAGAACCTCGAACGGCAGACGATGCAGATGCAGCAGGTGGCGCTGCGCGTGCTGGCCAATACCTTCCGGATGGATGGCAACGACATCCGCCTGCGCTTCGGGCCGGACGGCGCGCTGGCCGATGCGATCTGGGACGACATCCCCGAGGCTGTCACCGATCACGCGCTGATCGACCTCGTGGGCCAGCTTACGGGCACGACCGCCACGCTTTTCGCATGGGATGCAGGCCAGGGGGAATTCGTCCGGCGCACCACCAATATCAAGGCCGCCGACGGCGCCCGGGCGGTGGGCACCGTTCTCGGCAGCGCCGGGCCCGTCCACGCCGCCATGCTGCGCGGCCAGACCTATAGCGGCGAGGCGACGATCCTCGGCAACCCCTACCTCACCATCTATCACCCGATCCGATCCGAGGCGGGGCAGATCAACGGGCTTTTCTATGTCGGGATCCCGCGCGCGGCCCTCGATGCCGCGATGCGTCAGGCCCTGAACGAGGCGCTGATGGTGACGGCGGCGCTGGTCCTGCTCGGCTCGCTCGCCGCGTGGTTCTGCGTCAAGTCGGCGCTGCGACCCCTGCGTCAGGTCACGTCCGCCGTGGCCGAGATCGGCGCCCGGAACTACACGGTGGATGTGCCCGGTCAGGCGCTCAACGACGAAATCGGGGCGGTCGCCCGCAATCTGGCAACCTTCCGCGACCAGCTGGCCGAGGCCGCCGCGCAAGAGCGTCAGGCCGAGCGTCGCCGTGCGGAGCAGGAGCGTGTTGTGCGGGATCTGACCTCGGGGCTCGGGCGTCTGTCCCGGGGCGATCTGACCGGCGGGATCGAGAGCCCGGCCGATGACCCCTTCCCGGCCGAGTACGAGACGCTGCGCCTCACCTTCAACGAGCTTGTGTCGAGCCTCAACACCATGGTCCTGACCATCACCGAAAGCGCCCAGGGCGTGCGCAGCGGCGCCGACGAGATCGCGCAGGTCTCGCAGGATCTCTCCTCCCGCGCCGAGACCCAGGCCGCGACGCTCGAACAGTCCGCCGCGGCGCTCAACCAGCTCACCGAGAGCGTGCGCGCCACCGCCGAAAAGGCCGCCCAGGCCGACCGCGCCACGATCGAGAACCGGCGCGAGGCCGAGGCCGGCGGCGCCGTCGTGCGCGAGGCCGTGACCGCGATGCGCCAGATCGAGAAATCGAGCGAGCAGATCACCCGCATCATCGGCGTGATCGACGATATCAGCTTCCAGACCAACCTTCTGGCGCTGAACGCGGGCGTCGAGGCCGCGCGGGCGGGCGAGGCCGGGCGCGGCTTTGCCGTCGTCGCCTCGGAGGTGCGGGCGCTGGCGCAGCGTGCCTCGGGATCGGCCAAGGAGATCAAGGACCTGATCTCGCAAAGCTCGCAGCAGGTCGAGGAAGGCAGCGCCCTGGTCAGCCGCACCGGCAGCAGCCTCGAGGATATCCTGCGCCGCGTCTCCGAGGTCTCGGCGCTGGTCTCCGAGATCGCGGCGGCGGCGACCGAGCAGGCCAAGGGGCTGGCCGAGGTCAATACCGGCGTCACCCAGATCGACGTGGTGACCCAGCAGAACGCCGCGGTGGCCGAGGAATCGACCGCCGCCGCAAGCTCGCTCCTGAGCGAGGCGCAGCAACTGGCCCAGGCGCTCTCGGGCTTCCGCACCAGCGGCGGAAAACCCGCAACCCCCGCCCGCGCCGCCCCCGTCACCCAACTCCGCCACGCACCCCAACCCCAACCCCAGCGCGCCGCAGCCGCAGGTGGGGGCGGGGCCGGGTGGAGCGACTTCTGACACGCGCCGGCGCGGGACAGCACCGGCGGCCTATCCCCCCGGTTCGCTCAAATCCGAACCACTTCGCGGGCGGCGAACCGGGGGCACCCCACAGGGTGTAACGGATTCTTAAATGGGGGGCCTTACCAACAAGGCATCGGTTTGCAGTCATCCATTCAAGTGAAAGATCGGGGCGCGTCATGTCCGGAACTACAGATCAGCCTTCACCCACACCCGAGACCGCCGCACCCAGACGCCTGACCTTGCCGGAACGTCTGGACCTCAACGCAGCCGAGGAACTGGCAGAGGCGCTGGAACATCTGCGCGAAAACGCGCTGGAACTCGACGCCTCCGGGGTCCGCCATCTCAGCGCGCTCTGCCTCCAGGTCCTGATCGCCGCGCGCCGTCAATGGACGCAGGACGGCGTCGGCCTCAGCCTCGTGGCCCCTTCCGGGGCGTTTTCCGCCGGGCTCCAGCGCCTCGGCCTCAGCAACGACTTCTTCCAGGAGGAAACCGCATGACCGTTCGCGTTCTCGCAGTGGACGATTCTCGCACGATGCGCGGCCTGCTCGACCAGGCCCTGCGCGAGGCTGGCTTTGCCGTGCGCCTGGCCGAGGACGGGCTCGACGGTCTCGACCGCCTGAAAGAGGAAATTCCCGACATCGTCATCACCGATATCAACATGCCCCGGCTGGACGGATTCGGCTTCATCGAGGCCGTGCGCAAGGAACGCGACTATCGCGGCCTGCCGATCCTTGTCCTGACCACCGAAAGCGCCCCCGAACTCAAGGCCCGCGCCCGGGATGCCGGCGCGACCGGCTGGATCGTCAAGCCCTTCGACGAACGCAAGCTGGTCGCCGCGATCCAGCGCGTCACCGCGACCCTGTGAGGCAGAGATGAGCACAAACGATATCCGCGAAGGCTTCTTCCTCGAATGCGAGGACCTGCTCGAGGCCGTGTCCGACGGCTTTGGCGCCATGGGCCGCGGCCAGCGCGACAAGGATACGCTGAACGCGGTCTTTCGCGCCGTCCACTCGATCAAGGGCGGGGCCGGCGCCTTCAAGCTCAATGAGCTTGTCGATTTCGCGCATCAGTTCGAAAGCGTGCTGGACGCCGTGCGGGCCGAGAAACTCGCCGTCGATGATGCGGTCCTGCGCCTCTTTCATCGCGCCGGCGACCGGCTTGCCGACCTCGTCGCGGCGGCCCGCGACGGTATTCCCGTCGATGCCGATGACAGCGCCCCGCTCGCGGCCGAACTCGCGGCCCTGGTCGATGACGACAGCGGCGCCGCGGATGAGGCCGCAGCGAGCTTTGTCCCCGTCACCTTCTCGCTCGACCTGCCCGGCGCAGGCGACGACGCGACCGATCCGCTCGCGGCCTTCGTGGCCCCTGTCCCGGCCGCGACACAATATGTAATCTCCTTCGCGCCCAACGGTGCGCTCTATGCGACCGGGAACGAACCGGGCCTTCTTTTTCAGGCGCTTGGCGCGCTTGGCGATCTGACCGTCACCGCAGAATCCGAGACCGTCCCGCCGCTCAGCGATCTCGAATGGGATCGCGGCTACCTGACCTGGACGCTGACCCTCACGACCGAGGCGGGCGAAGGGGAGATCCGCGAGATCTTCGATTTCGTCGACGGCCTCTGCCAGCTGGAAATCCTCCAGGCCGATCCTCCGGCCGCAGGTGCGCCCGCGAACCCCTCCGAGCCCGGCGAATCCCCCGTCCCTTTTGTGCCGCCGGTGCAGGCCATGGGTCCTGACATGGATGTACCGGCCGAAACCCCGCCGCAGGTCAAACCCGTCGTCCCCGTGGCACAGGCAACGCCGCAGACCGAGGCCCCGTCCCCCGCAGCCGACAATACCCCCGTGCAGCAGCGCGCCACGATCCGGGTCGATCTGGAACGCGTGGACCGGCTCATCAACCTCGTGGGTGAGCTTGTGATTAATCAGGCCATGCTCACCCAGTCGATTTCCGAGGTGCGCCTTGCGCCCGGCAACCGGGTCGAGGCCTCGCTCGACCAGCTCAAGCGCCTGTCGAGCGAGGTTCAGGAACGGATCATGGCGATCCGCGCCCAGCCGATCAAACCGCTGTTCCAGCGCATGTCGCGCATCGTGCGCGAGGCCGGTCAGGCCGCCGGCAAGACTGTCCAGTTCGAGGCCCTGGGCGAATCCACCGAGGTCGACAAGACGGTGATCGAGCGGCTGGGTGACCCGCTGACGCATATGATCCGCAACGCTGTCGATCACGGGATCGAACCGCCCGAGGTCCGCATCGCCGCCGGCAAGCCCCCTACCGGCACCGTCACCCTGATCGCCGCGCACCGGTCGGGGCGCGTCATCATCGAACTCACCGATGACGGCGCCGGGATCAACCGCCCCCGCGTGCGCGAGCTTGCCATCGCCAAGGGCCTGATCCCGGAGGACAAGGAACTCACCGACAGCGAAATCGACGGGCTTCTGTTCCTGCCCGGCTTTTCCACCAAGACCGAGGTGTCGAACCTCTCGGGCCGCGGCGTCGGCATGGATGTCGTCAAAAGCGAGATCCAGAGCCTGGGCGGTCGCGTCACCCTCGCCTCGCGCCCCGGCCAGGGCACCACGGTGACCATCAGCCTGCCCCTCACCCTCGCGGTGCTCGAAGGAATGGTGGTCGAGACCCATGGCGAAACGCTCGTCCTGCCGACCACAGCCCTGCGCGAGGCCGTGCAGGCCGATCCCGGCAATATCCACAGCATCGGGACCGAGGGGCTCTTTCTCTCGATCCGGGGCGGCTACATCCCGATCTTCGATCTGGGGGAGCGGCTGGGCTTTCAGGAAAACACGGCGCAGGCCGACAAACGGGTCCTGCTTCTCCTGGAAACCAGCGCCGGAAACCGCAGCGCCCTTGCCGTGGACCGGGTGATCGACCAGCGTGAGGTCGTCATCAAGGGGCTCGAAGGAAATTACGGACATATCCCCGGCATCGCCGCCGCCACGATCCTTGGCGATGGCCGTATCGCGCTGATCCTCGACGCCGACGAACTTGTCGCCCGGCGCGAACCCGAACCCGAAACCTCCCATCTCCGTCTCGTCGCCACAGGAGCCTGACCATGACCATCGCCGAGGCAATCAAAGTCGAACAGCGCGAAATCGTCTCCTTCCGCGTCGCCGGGCAGGATTTCTGCATCGATATCGGCTCGGTGCGCGAGATCCGCGGCTGGACATCGACCACCGTCCTGCCCCATGCGCCCGATTACATCCGTGGCGTGATGAACCTGCGCGGCGCCGTGCTGCCGGTGGTCGATCTTTCGGCGCGGCTCGGCTTTGCCCCGGCCGAGCCGACCGAACGGCATGCGGTCATCATCGTAACGATCGGCAGCCGCACCGTCGGCCTTCTGGTCGACGCGGTGTCGGACATCCTCAGCGCTCCGGGCGAGGATTTCAAGCCCACCCCCGATGTCGTCGCCGACCCCGCCAAGGCCTTTGTCGAGGCGGTCCTGTCGGTCGAGGACCGGCTGATCCGCCTGATCGAGCTTGACCGCGTCATGCCGCACAATCTGGGCGCCGTGAAGTGAACACCGCCGCCCCTCCCCTTCAGACGCCGCCCATGTCGCGGGCTGAGTTCGGCCGGATCGCCAAGCTCGTCTATTCGGAATCCGGTATCGTCCTGCCCGACAGCAAGCAGCCGCTCGTCGTGTCACGCCTGTCGAAACGGCTCCGGGTGCTCGGCCTCGGCAGCTTTTCCGATTACGTCCAACTGGTTGAGGGCGCGCAGGGCCAGGATGAACGCGGCTGCATGATTTCGGCGCTGACGACCAATGTCACCCGCTTCCTGCGCGAGATCCACCATTTCGAACAGCTCAGGCAAGAGGTCCTGCCCCCCCTGATCGCCGAGGCACGGCGGGGGCGGCGCGTCCGGATCTGGTCCGCCGGCTGCTCGACCGGTGAGGAGCCCTACAGTATCGCCTTCACCCTGCTCGACGCCTGCCCCGAGGCCGCGCGCCTCGACATCAAGATCCTCGCGACCGATATCGACCCCGAGGTGATCGCGACCGCGCAGCGGGGCATCTATCCGGCACAGGCGCTCTCGCCCCTGCCGCCCGCGACGCTGGGAAAATACCTCCAGCCGCGCGGGGCCGGCCAGCATGAGGTGACGGAAGCCGTGCGCGAGCTTCTCTCCTTCCGGGTGCTGAACCTGCTTGCGCAATGGCCGTTCCGGGGTCCGTTCGACGTGATCTTCTGCCGCAATGTCGTGATCTACCTGGACGCCGAGACGAAAGAGACGCTGTGGCAACGCTATGCCTCGGTCCTCGCGCCCGGCGGCTACCTTTTCATCGGCCATTCCGAACGGGTTTCCGCCACCGCCATGGGATATTTCCAGACCGCCGGCGTCACCGCCTACCGCCGCAGCGGGGCGGGCCAGCCCGGCCCGGCCACCGCCCCACATTAAAGAATGAAGGATCAGTCATGTCGTTGAAAAACAGTCTCCGGATCATGGTGGTCGACGATATGTCGGTCAGCCGCGCCCTGATCACGCAGGCGCTCGATGAAATCGGCATCCCGAACTATCAGACCGCGAATGACGGCAAGATGGCGCTGGGGATGCTGGCGGCGAACCCTGTGCATCTGGTCGTGTCCGATTTCAACATGCCCGGTCTCGACGGCCTCCAATTGCTCGAGGCGCTGCGCATGAACAAGGCCACGCAGCGGATCGGCTTCATCCTGATCACCGGGCGCGCCGACAAGGAGGTGATCGAGCGCGGGCAAAAGCTCGCCATGAACAACTTCCTGAAAAAGCCCTTTACCTCCGACCAGATGCGGCAATGTATCGAACAGGTCGTGGGCAAGCTCTGATCGATGCGCGCCTTGACCGATACGCCCGGGCCGCCCGGGCCTGACGGGGCCGCCGCTGAACCGCGCCTGACCGAAACCCCCGAACCACCCTTGCCCGGCTGCGACGCCAAGGCGTTGCTGCAGCGCCTCTCGGACGAGATGACCACGCTCGCGCGCGAGGCAGAGCGTCTCGACGCGTTTGCCGGCGGCCTCTTCGCGGCACCGGCCACTGCCATGCACCAGGGGCCCACGCAAGGGAAGGACATTCAGGACGGAACGCCCGCGGAAACGGCACCGGCCGTGCAGAGTGTCAGCGGCGTCCCCACGGAACCCGACGGCCCTCCGGGCGGGCGGGCGCCCGGCGCGGCAACGGCTGAATGGCAACGTCTCGACCTTCTGCGTCAGACTGCGCAGGATCTTGCGCTGGTGCTGCAGCATCTGGCGGACAGTCTTCCCCACGGTCTGCCGGTGGATGCGGAACCGGCACTGCGGCGGTTCCAGCTCCATGCCCTCGCCGCACGTCTGCGCGGGTCGGACACCGAGGCGCCGGCCGAAGCGGGGGTCGCGGATTTCTTCATCTGAGCCTGGCTCAAGGATGCCCAGGACAACATCTCAGGGACATCCCGGCACCGCCTAAACCGCCTTGAACCGCGAAGCTGCGTCAGGGAAAGAGTGGGCAAGAAGGCGGTAAGGTGCAGATGCAGGTGCCCGGCATGAGCCTTGGTCAACCCAGCGCGGGCGGCGTCGACAAGCGCCGGACGGCGCAGAGGCATCCCACCGGGCGCGCCACCCTCTCGGGCAACAGCTTCCGGGCAGCCTTACTCTCGGCGGGGCGTGTCAAGGCAACCTGCTCCCGCCATCGTCTCTCCGCAGCGCCCGGATCGTCCCGACCTACCCGGTCTTGCCGAGCCTCTAGCGCCACATCTGCCGGACCTTACCCGCCGGGGCGTCCGGGGCGCCTCGCGCCTGCCCCGCGCGCCTCACGCCGCATCGAGCTTGCCGCGCTGATCCCGCCAAGCGCGAGGCCGGCGCCCAGCCCGGCCAGCCCCGCGACCACGGCGCCGCGCGACAGCGCATGTTCCCATCCGGGGGTGAGCCGTCGCGGCATCAGCCCGTAATCCACCGCCCCCGCGATACCGGCCATCGCCATGCCGCCCATCGCCAGCTCCCGCGGCGTCTTTTCCCGACCATTCGCAGCCCAGAGCCCGTAGAACAGCCCCCAGAACATTGCCGAGAGATGCTGCGTCGCCGCGCCCAGCCCCGTATGCCGCAGGTCGATCCCGTCGCGCCGCCCCGCTTTGGCGCCCCAGAGCCAGTGGCTCGTCCCATTCAGCGGCGCGGCGACTCCCCTGCCCTCCATCCGGGCAGCCACCATCAGCACGGCGGTCGACAGCAGGCTCCCCATGATCCCGCTCCGCAGCACAAATCCCATACTGTTCCGCATCATCCACCTTCCTTTCGCATCGTTCATCAGTCGTCCCGACTGACCTCATTCCGCCTGCGGCATCCAAATCTGCGCGGGGCGTCCGGGCGCGGCCCCTTGCCCCATCCGACGCTTCGATCACCCTAAAGGCACAACGAAATTCGCAACGACGATGAGGCCTCGGGCCACCTCCCGAACCCCGCCGCCCTTCGTCCCGCGGATCTCGCCCGAACCACCAAGCGCCGTCAGCCCCCAACCGCCGCGGCCCGGACCCTGTTCCCGCCCGGGGCGAAGCTTCGCCGCCCCGCAACCTGCCCTTGGAACAAAGCCCCCCTGGCCACGGTTCAGCAGGCATACCCGAAACGCTCAAGATCGGAGCAACGTGATGAAACAGAAAACGCTCGAAGACCTCTTTCAGGACGGTCTGCGCGACATCTATTATGCCGAAAAGAAAATCCTCCGCGCGCTCAACAAGATGAAGCGTGGCGCCGCCTCGGATGACGCCAAGGCCGCCTTCGAGGCCCATCATGAGGAAACCCAGGGCCAGATCGAGCGGCTGGAGCAGATTTTCGAGATGCTCGACAAGCGTCCGCGCGGCAAGACCTGCCCCGCGATCGACGGCATCATCGAGGAAGGCGATGAAATCCTTGACGAATTCAAGGGCGCCCCGGCGCTTGATGCGGGTCTGATCGGCGCAGCTCAGGCAGTCGAGCACTATGAGATCGCCCGCTACGGCACGCTGAAACGCTGGGCCGGCACGCTTGGCATGACCGATGCCGTGAAACTTCTCGACGCGACCCTGCAAGAGGAATACGCGACCGACGAAAAGCTCAGCAAGCTGGCCGACAGCGACGCGAACCAGCACGCGATCGCTGCGGAATAAGCCTGACGGAGCTTCAATACCGACCGCCCCGCCCCCGGGGCGGTCTTCGCATATCCCCCCTTTCCCGCAGCAGGGGTGGACCTTTCGCCCGCGCTCTGCTTTTTTGGCGCAAACCCCGATTTCAGGCGCCATGGCCCGAAGGGACGCATGTCTTGCGTCCTCTGCCCGCGCCGACCCGAAAAGGAGCGACCATGACCGCCACCCTTCAAGGCCTCCCCGCCGAAACCGATCCTGAAACCGATCCCCGTCAGACCGGTCCCCGGGCATGAGCAGGCTGATCGTCGTCTCGAACCGCGTCCCCCTGCCCGACCGCAATGGCCAGCCCCCGGCGGGCGGGCTTGCGGTGGCGGTGCATTCGGCGCTCAAGGCCAATGGCGGCATCTGGATGGGCTGGACCGGCGAGACGGTCGAGGAGGAACCCGGTCCCCCGACCGTGCGCGAGGACGGGGCGATCTCCTACGTTCTCACCGATCTGACCCAGCGCGACGTCGATGAATATTACAACGGTTTCGCCAACCGCGTGCTCTGGCCGATCTTTCACATGCGGCTCGATCTGGCGGAATATGCGCGCCGCGAGATGGCCGGTTATTTCCGGGTCAACCGGCTCTTTGCCGACCGGCTCGTGCCGATGCTGCAACCCGATGACGTGATCTGGGTGCATGACTACCACCTGATCCCGCTGGCGGATGAGCTGCGCAAGCGCGGCGTCCGGAACCGGATCGGCTATTTCCTCCATATCCCCTGGCCGCCCGCCGATATCCTCTTTGCGATGCCGATCTATGACACGATCCTGCGCGCGCTTTCGGCCTATGACCTGATCGGCTTTCAGACCGATTACGATCTTGAGAACTTCATCGGCTGCCTGCAACGCGACGGGGCGGGCGATACCCTGCGCGCCGCCGACGGGCGGCAGGTGACGATCGGCAACAATACCGGTGCCGGGGCCAGGATTGCCGCCTATGGGCGCGAATTCGCGGCGGCGGCCTTTCCCATCGGCATCGACACGGCGGGGTTCGAACGTCTCTCGGCCAAGGTCGCGACGCGCGAGCCTGTTCAGGCCATGCGGCAGAGCCTCGGCGGCCGCGCCCTCATCATCGGGGTCGACCGGCTCGATTATTCCAAGGGGATCCAGCAGCGGATCGACGCCTATGAGCGGTTTCTGGAAAACAACCCCGCCGACCGGGGCCGCGTGACGATGCTGCAGGTCGCGCCGAAATCGCGATCCGAAGTGCCGGAATACAAGGCGATGCAGGATGCCGTCGCCACCCAATGCGGGCAGGTGAACGGGCGGCACGGCACGATCGACTGGGTGCCGATCCGCTATGTGAACCGGTCCCTGACGCGCGGCCTTCTGGCCGGGCTCTACCGCGAGGCGCGGGTGGGCCTTGTGACGCCCCTGCGGGACGGGATGAACCTTGTCGCGAAAGAGTTCGTGGCGGCGCAGGACCCGGCCGATCCGGGTGTGCTGGTGCTGTCGCGCTTTGCAGGCGCGGCGCGCGAGCTTGCGGGCGGGGCGGTCTTTTGCAACCCCTATGACACCGAACAGACCGCCTCTGCCATCGGCCAGGCACTCTCGATGCCGCTGGAGGAACGCCAGCGTCGCTGGGAACGCATGATCGCCCGCCTGCGTGATTATGACGTCGCTCATTGGTGCCGCGACTATCTCGGCGCGCTGCGGGCCTGACGCCGCGCGCCCGCGGGCAGAGCGCCCCGCCGCGACCCGCGGGAGCCTCATGGCCGGCCCCTGCCCCTTTGCCGGTCCCGGGTCCCCTACCCCGGGGCTCGCACGGGCGTTCAGTCCCGCGATATCGTTCTCCTTCCGCAGTCCAGCATGCCTTCCGCAGTCCAGCGTGCCTTCCGCAGCCCGCGCACCCTCAGCCCGCTGCTGCGCAAGGGCCTTCATCCTGACGCCGGCGTCATCGCCCGCCCTTCGCGCCACCTACAGGCTGCCGAAATGGTATTTCGCCGCGACGCTGATGCGAAAATCCTTCCGTCATCGACTGAAATCACCCTGAAAACCACATGAATTTGCGTTAGATCGGACCGGTTTCCTGCCTCGCATCGCGAGCGTTGGCCGCCGCGTGACGCTTTTACCAGCCTGTCACGTTCCGCGCCGTCTCGCCCGCCCGGCGAACGGTGCCCAGCCCCTTGCATCGCGCCCCGATCCCGTAGTCAGCCCTCTCCTGCCCCTCCTTTCATCCGGTTGCCCGGAAGCGGCTGCCGGTTCGCCCGCACCCGGAAAACCTATCCCGCACCCCTAGAACGCCCCGACTGCCGCGACGTGATTCCACCGCGACACCTGACTCAGCCTATCCAGGCGGCCTTAACAGAAGGTTTCCACCCACCGGGAACAGGGCCCGACCTCATGGGAACACCAATCTCCGACCAGGCTGCCACACCTCGGCGGTACGTCCTGAGTATGGGCGCTCACCTACTTCCTGTGCAAAATCCGGCAATTCTGCGCATTAACCCTGCCCCTCCGCCAGATCGTCGAATATCCCCGGCTCCATCTCCTCCCAGAAGGCAAAGATCGCCCGGGCATTCAGCGTGCTGGCCCAGCCGTGGCGGCGAAATTCCTCCCGGTCGAAGTCGCTCGCGATGCGGCTCAGGAACAGGCGCCGGTCGGCATCCCGCTGGGTGGGGTTTCGCCGCGAAACCGCGGCCTCGACGGCGGCAAAGCGGGCCCGCCGCGACCGCCGCTCCGCCTCGCGGGCGGCCTCCTCGGCCTCGGCCCGGCGCCGCGCCTCCTCGCGCGCGGCAGCGGCGGCCAGCGCCTCGGCCGAAGGCTCGGTCGCGGGAACCTCATAACCCCCTTCCAGCGCCGCCCGCAGATAGCCGACCGGGCTGCGGACCCCCGCCTGCCCCGCCACATAGTCGAGCTTTTCGGCGATTGCCGCCTCGCCATGTTCGGAAATCCACTGCCGCGCCAGCCGGTCCGAGACCCCCAGCGCCTGCAGCCGGGCATAGACCTCTCCGCCCCGCAGCGCCGCGTCGTCGTCGATCTCGAACATGGCCAGCTGCTTGTTCTCGCGGATGCGAAAGCGGATATCGGTGATCGTCCGGCCCTTCTTGGCGAATTCCGGCGTGATCTCGATATTCGAGGTGCGGTTGACCTCTTCGACGGCGGGCTTGATGACCTTGGCGTTCAGATGCTTGAAGGTCTCGTAATAGGCGCTGCCATCGACCCCCATCAGCCGGCGGAACAGGTCGAGCGGCCACCACCCCGTGCTGCCGGTCCGCACGAAGCGATAGCAGTTCTCATAGAGCGCGAGCCCGTGCCCCGAGGAAAACCGCCGCTGGATATTGAGGTTGATGAGCGCGAAGACCCGCGGGTCATGCAGCTTTTCCGCCAGCGCGGGCGAATAGGCATATTCGCAGATCCCGCCCTTCAGCTTGGCATAGGAGAGGAGCGAGCTCACCCCCCATTCCTGCCGCCCCTTGTCATCGAGCATGTCCCATTCGGCGACCGTCTCGGCGAGCCCCCGCAGCGCATCGCGCAGCGTCGCCACGTCGTTCGAATTGTAGCCGATCATCAGGCAGAGCGTGCGCGCGTCGATCTGGTGGCGCGGCTGGCTGATCAGCGTGTCATAGGCATTGAGCAAAAGCACGTTCGACAGCTTGCGCTGGAGAAGCGTCAGCTTGCCCGAGACATGGATCGCGGCCACGTTCTTCTTGACCGAGGCACGCCGCAGCGCCCCGGTCAGCCGTTCCGTCGGAATATCGTCCGGCGCCGCCCGCATGGTCTTGCCCTTTCCGTCATCCGGTCTTGCGCCGGATTCTCTGCCCGTCTTCTTTGCTCGCCCGGATTCTCTCGACCCGGTGACTCGGCGGAAGTATCCGTCAAAAGGCGCCTCGCCGCAACCCTCGCCCGGGTGCCTCAGCGCGCTGGCGCCGGATGCCGCAGGGACGGCACAGACCCATCCCGTAGATGGGAACCTCAACCCCGGCCGAGGCGGTAAACCTGTCCACCGCCTGCATAATCCCGGAATCGGGCGCCCCCGGGCACGGCGGCGGGCGCCTCTTGTCCCGCATCCGGCGACCTCAGGGCCCGGAATCGGCACCCTTTCGCCCCGGAACCGGGCGCTCATATACCCGCAAGCCGTTGCGACAGAACGATAATCGAGAGCCAAAGACTCTTAAATCCTCTAAAGGAAATAAACGCTTTGCGGCTTCTGTCTTCCTTCGATAGTCAGAATTTCAGATGGGCGTTGCGGTGTAACCCTCACGGGCCGGCGAAAATCCCGGTTCCTCTCCTTTCCATGATGTGCGATCCTTCGGACGATAACGCGCGATGAAACGCACATCAGGCAAGGCATATGGCACGCAAGGTCGACTCCCCTCCCCTTCCCCCGCATCTCGGTCTCGATCCCGCCAAGGCGGCGGACAAGCTCGGGCCGCCCGTCGACACCTCCCGCTTTGCCAAGGCGGCGGCCTTTTGCAGCCGGGGCCGCGACGATCTGGCCCGGCGCGGCTATGCGCCTGACGGGACCAAGCGCCTGCGCCGCTTTTCCATATGGGAGATCACGCGCTACATGATCCCGGTGGCGGCGGCTCATCTGCGCCGGGTGCTCAACGCCCATCCCGGCCTGCCCCAGGGCGTGCCCGAGGGTGGCAGCCGCTATTTCACGCTGGAAGAGGTCCTGACGCTCCGCGATCATTTCGCCCGTGAGGGCTCGGCCGCCAAACCCTACCGTCCCTGGCGCCCCGAGGGCCTGCCGGCCAAGGTCGTGGCGATCGCGAATTTCAAGGGCGGCTCGGGCAAGACGACGACTTGCGCGCATCTGGCCATGGCGGCGGCGCTCGATGGCTACCGCGTGCTCGCCATCGACCTCGACAGCCAGGGCTCGCTCACCTCGCTCTTTGGCGGGCGGGTCGAGGATGAATGGCAGACGGTCTTTCCGGTCATCGCCCGCGACTATGCCGAGGCGGTCGAGGCCGAGAACCGGGTCCGCGCGGCGCAGGGCGCGGCGCCCCTTCCGCTGGACGAGACGCTGACCGAGGCGCTCCGGGTTTCGCCGCGAAACCTGATCCGCCCGACCCATTGGCCGAATATCGACCTGATCGGGGCGCAGCTGAACCTCTACTGGGCCGAGTTCCAGATCCCGGTCTGGCGGATGGCCCTGCGGGGCTGGCCGCTCTGGGATGCGCTGGGGAACTTCCTGAACAATTCCGGGGTGCTCGACGATTATGACATCGTGCTGCTGGATACCCCGCCGGCCCTTGGCTATCTGACGATCAACTCGCTCGCCGCGGCGGATATCCTGCTCGTGCCGCTCGGGGCGTCGTTTCTGGAATTCGACTCGACGGGGCGGTTTTTCGACATGCTCTATTCGACCTTCGCCAGCATCGAGGAGGGCGAGAATGCGGGCCGCCGGGCCGCCGGACTGGACGAGGTGCGGTTCGAATGGGACGTGGTGCGGGCCATCGTGACGCGCTTCGATTCCGCCCAGCAGACCGACCTTGCCAATGTGATCCAGGCCTATTTCGGCGACTTCATGAATGCCTACCGGCAAGAGGTCACGGCGCTGGTGGGGCAGGCGGGTGAGCAGGTGAACGGCATCTATGAGGCCGACCCGCGCGACTTCAACCGCGAGACCTATCTGCGGGGCCGCGAGGCCTTTGACCGCACCTATGCGGAGTTCAAGGAATTGTTGCTGGGCGCCTGGTGGCGCGATGAACAGGAGAGGAAGAATGGCTAAGCGTCGTCGTCTGGACGCCCCCACGCCCGCCGATCTGGCGGATCTGGAAACCGGGTTCGAGGCGCGGCCCGTATCGGGATTTGTCGCCCCCATCGCGCAGGTCGCGGCCGAGACCGCCCGTGCGGCGGACCCTTTGCCCGCGGATGACCGGGCGGCGGCGGCGGGGGCCGATGCGCTGCGCCGGGCCGAGGCCGAGGGGCGGCTGATCCTCGACCTGCCGCTCGATGCGGTGGTGGCCGAGCATCTGGTGCGCGACCGGATGGTCGTGTCCGGGGCCGAGATGGAGGAGCTCAAGACCTCGCTGCGGCTTCACGGGCAGCGGCTGCCCATCGAGGTGGTCGATCTGGGGCAGGGGCGCTTTGGCCTCGTCTCGGGCTGGCGGCGGCTGACGGCCCTGCGGGCCTTGGCCGAGACCGGCGGGACAGGGACGGTCAAGGCGCTGGTCCGGGCCGGCTGGGCCACGGGGGCCTCTTATGTCGCGATGGTCGAGGAGAATGAGCAGCGCGAACAGCTTTCACCCTATGAACGGGGGCGGATCGCGGTGGTCGCGGCCGATCAGGGGGCCTTCCCCTCGACCGAGGCGGCGGTGGATACGATCTTCGGTTCGGCCTCAAAAGCCAAGCGGTCCAAGATCCGGTCCTTTGCGCTGGTCCATGAAGAGCTTGGCGACATGCTGAGCTTTCCCGCCGACCTGTCTGAACGGGCGGGGCTGCGGATCGCGCAGGCCCTGCGGCTCGGTTTCGCGGCGAAACTGCGCGAGGCGCTGGCGAGCGGCATGGGGGTGGATGCGGCCACCGAGATGGCGGTGATGGAGCCGGTGCTGGCCGAGGCGGAGCAGGTCACGCGTGAGCCGTCGCGCGGGGGGCGTCCCCGTCAGGCGCCCCGGCGCGGCACCCCTATGCGGGATGGCAAGATCGATCTGGCCAATGGCGTCACGATGGAGCGGGTCGCCCATGATGACGGCTACTCGATCCGGCTGCGGGGCAGGGTGGTCGATGCCGAGATGGTCGACACGGTCATGCGGGAGATCGAGCGGCTGCTGGAGCCGATCTGAGGCACCCGTTTGCGGGGGCCGGCCGTATCCCCGCGGCGCGGCGGTCGGCTCGCTTGGCAAAAGTCTCTTAACCTATTGAAATGACGCGAATTCGGCCCCCCAAGAGTTGGGGGCCGTTCCTGTTTCGCGGGTTGCGCCGGTTGTCCCGTGGCAACTTGAAAGGAGCGCGGGCAGGACCCGGGGGCGGGGCGGGGGATGCGTCCTGCATATGGGTGCCTTTTCACCGGCGCCGGGGCGGTTTCGGCGGGGTCGGTCGGTAAAGGAACCCGGATACGGGGTGGTTCGCCCGCCCGAAGCACGCCCCGGAAACGGATGCCTTTCACCTCTGGTCCCTTTCATGTGCGCGGAACGGGGGCTGATCCCGCAGGGGACGGATACGGAGGGAGGGGGGAAATAGACGCCCCGAAAGCGGGTGCCTTTGCGAGCGGGCCTTGCCGCCCTTAGGGGCGCGGATCGGGGCCGGATCGACATCGGAGCGGGCCGGCCCTGCGCAGAAAGGAGCGGGGGCAGGGGAGGGGGCGTTCGCTTCGGGCTGCAACGACGGGACGGGCGGCCCGTCCTGAAAATGGATACCTTTCGAACAGGCACGTTCTAAGTGGTCGGCGCCAACGATCTGCGGGGCCGGGGCCTCGGGGGTGGGGTGGACAGGCTTGTCCTTGACCCGTCGCCCCGACCAAGTGTCAGCGGCATGCGCGCATCGGGGGCCGCAGGGCGGAACGGCGAACCGTCCGTGCCATCCGTCTGGCGTATCAGCAGCAGCCTGACCGCCATGCGCTGCGCAACCCAGGTTCCGCAAAGCCGGTCGAACCGTGAAGCGGCCCGCCGGATGCCGTTAGCGGCTGCCCCCCGGGGCCTTGCCACCGTCGAGATCCGGGAGCCGCCGCGCCGCATCGAGCAGCGCCGCGATCACCGGCGTATGCGGTTCGCGTTCCGGTGTGATCAGCCCCACCGGGTGGCGCGCGGACGGATCGTCGATCGGCACCGCCACGAGGCGCGGACCGGTCAGAAGCTCTGCCATGCGCGAGGGCAGGACGCTCGCCCAGTCGCCGGTCGCCACATGGGCGGCCAGCGTGATGACCGAGTTCGATTCAATCCGCGCCCGCGCCTCGACGCCGGCCCCGTTCATGTGGTGGTTGAGGATGCGGCGGTTCTGCATGTCGGGCGTCAGCAGGCAAAGCGGCAGGCGCGCGACCTCGGCCCAGCTTGTGCGCGCGGCGCCCGCAAGGGGGTGGCCGGGCGCAACCAGCAGGCCATAGCTTTCGTGAAAGAGCGGTACCCGCGTCACGCGGCCCAGCGGCTCATTCTCCAGATAGGTAATGCCCGCATCGAGTTCGAGCCGGTCGAGCGCCGTCAGGATTTCATGCGAACTGCGCGACAGGATCGTCAGATGCACGTTCGGATGGCGCGCGGCAAAGCCCGCCGTCAGATCTACGATCATCGACAGCGCCGTGGGAATGACCCCGATCCGGAGGTTGCCGGCAAGCCCCTGCCGGGCGGCGCGCATTTCCTCGCGCAGGGTGCGGGCGTCGGCCACGATCCGCAGCGCCCATTCCAGCACGCGTTGCCCCTCGGGCGTCAGGCCCTGGAACCGCGACCCGCGCCAGACAAGCTGCACGCCCAGCTGATCCTCAAGCTGCCGGATCGCGCCCGAGAGCGAGGGCTGCGTCACGCCGCAGACCTCGGCCGCGCGGCCAAAGTGACGCTCGTTCGCGAGGGCGATGAACATTTCCAGCTTGTCGATCATGCGGCATCCCTATCACAGGACAGTCCTATCACGGCGCGCGGACGGCGCCACCTGTGGCGTGCCGGAACCTGGGCCAGTACCCGAGCTCGAACCTGGGCCAGAAGCCGAGCCCAAACCTGCAAACGGGGCAGGGAACTTTCCACCGGGAGCTTGTTCCGGCGCGGGGGGCGGGCTACATGCCGCGCATGACACGTTTCATACCCTTTGTGAAATCCCCGCCGCGCGTCGCGGTCCTGCGGCTGGCCGGCACCATCGCGAGCGGCGGGCGCCCCGGCAGTTCGCTGAACGATGCGGGCCTTGCGCCGATGATCGAGCGCGCCTTTCGCCGGGGCCGTCCCAGCGCGGTCGCGCTGATCCTGAATTCGCCGGGGGGTGCGCCGGTGCAGACCGCGCTTATCGCCGGGCGCATCCGGCGGCTGGCCACGGAACGCAAGATCCCCGTCCATGCCTTTGTGGAGGATATGGCGGCCTCGGGCGGCTATTGGCTGGCCACGGCGGCGGATGACATCTGGATCGACGAAAGCTCGATCGTTGGGTCGATCGGAGTGATCTCGGCGGGGTTCGGGTTTCAGGACCTGATCAGCCGCGTCGGTGTCGAACGGCGGGTGCATACGGCGGGCGGGTCGAAAAGTTTCATGGACCCGTTCCGCCCCGAAAAGCCCGAGGATATCGAGCGGCTGCACCGCCTGCTCGGCCCGATCCACGAGGCGTTCAAGGCGCAGGTGCGGGAACGGCGCGGCGCGCGGCTGGCCGAGGGCGTAGACCTTTTCACCGGCGATATCTGGGTCGGGCGGCAGGCGGTCGAGATGGGCCTTGCGGACGGCATCGCCCATCCGGTGCCCAAGCTGAAGGAGCTTTACGGCCCCAAGGTCCGGCTGATCCCCTATGTGCAGCGGCGGCCGTTTCTGGCGCGGTTCGGGGCGCAGGCACTGGCCGGCGCCGTCGACGCGGCCGAGGAACGCGCGCTCTGGTCGCGCTACGGGCTCTGAATGCTGGTCAGGGCCGCGACGTTTCTTCTGATCTTCATGATGGTGATCGGCATCTGGGGCCGGGGCCGGGCGGCAGGGCGTGCCCGGCGGATCGCCCGGGCGCGGCGCATCATGGACAAGGTGCGGCTGCCGGGCGCGCGGCCGCGGGATGACCTGTGACAGGGTTCGGCAAGGCGGCGCCGCGGGCGCGGGCCTTTTGAGGGAAGGACGCGGGATTGCTTTATGATCTTCTCTTCGTCGCGGCGGGGCTGGTGCTCCTGGTGATGGCGGGCGACGCGCTGGTCAAGGGCGCGGTGAACCTTGCGCTGCGGCTTGGCTTCACGCCGCTGGTCGTGGGCCTGACGGTGGTGGCCTTCGGCACCTCGGCGCCGGAACTCCTTGTCTCGGTCAAGGCGGTGCTGACGGGGGCGCCGGGCATCGCGATCGGGAATGTGGTCGGCTCCAACACCGCGAACATCCTGCTGGTGCTGGGGGTACCCGCCCTGATCGCCACCATTCACACGGCGGGCAGCGATACGCGGCGCAGCTATCTGTCGATGCTGGCGGCCTCGGTCCTCTTTATCGTGCTGTGCCTTCTGGGGCCGGTCACCTGGTGGCACGGGCTGATCCTGCTGGCGGGCCTGACGCTCATGCTGATCGACGCCTATCGCAACGGGCGCGAGGAGGAGGCCGAGGGCGAACTGGAAGGCGTGGACCCGGGCATGGGGCGCGGACGGATCGCGATCTACCTTGTGGCGGGGCTGATCGGGCTGCCCCTGGGTGCGGACCTTCTGGTGCGCGGCGCATCGAGCATCGCCCGCGACATGGGCGTCAGCGAAACGGTCATCGGCCTGACGCTGGTGGCGGTGGGCACCTCGCTTCCGGAACTGGCGACGACGCTGATCGCCGCCTTGCGGCGCGAGGCCGATGTGGCGCTTGGCAACATCATCGGGTCGAACATGTTCAACCTGCTGGGCATCATCGGCGTGGCCGGTCTGGTCGGCACGATCCCGATCGACCCGGAGATCCTGCGCTTCGACCTCTGGATCATGCTGGCGGCCTCGGTCCTGCTGGCGCCCTTCGTGTTCCGGGGCTGGACGGTCAGCCGCCCCTGGGGCGCGGGGCTGACGGCGCTATATGCGGGCTACGTTGCGATATTGCTGATCTGAAGGGGCGCGTGATGACCGGACGGGCACTGGTGACGGGGGCAGGGCAGCGGCTGGGCCAAGCGATGGCGATCTATCTGGCGGGGCGGGGTCTTGACGTCGCGGTGCATTATGCCGGTTCCGCCGACGGGGCCGAGGCGACGGCGCGGGCGGTGCGGGACGCAGGGTGCAAGGCGGCGGTCCTGCAGGCCGATCTGTTGCAGGAGCAGGAGGCGCAGGCCCTGCTGCCCCGCGCGGCAAAGGCGCTTGGCGGGCCGCTGACGGTGCTGGTCAACAACGCCTCGATCTTCGAATACGACAACTTTCGCACGGCCACGCGCGAAAGCTGGGACCGCCATATGGAATCGAACCTGCGGGCGCCCTTCGTGCTGACGCAGGCCTTTGCGGCGCAGGCGCCCGATCCGCTGACCGATGCGCGGGGGGAACCGGTGGCGCAGGGGCTGATCGTCAACATGGTCGATCAGCGGGTGTTGAAACTGACCCCGGAATTCGCGAGCTACACGATCGCCAAGATGGGGCTCTGGGCGCTCACGCAGACGGCGGCGCGCGCGCTGGCGCCCCGGGTGCGGGTGAACGCCATCGGGCCGGGGCCGACGCTGCAGGGCGCCCAGCAGAAGGAAGAGCAGTTCCGCCGCCAGCGCGCGGGCACGGTGCTGCAGCGCGGATCAAACCCCGAGGATATCACGGCGGCGCTGGGGTATTTCCTCGACGCACCGGGGGTCACGGGGCAGCTGATCTGCACCGATGGCGGGCAGCATCTGGCCTGGCAGACGCCGGATATCGTCGGTCCCGGGTGACTGCGGATCGCGGGCATTTGCGCTAAGTTGCACAGTCCGGCGGCCTTGACTTGTACACCTGAGGGTCGGCTGTCAGCGAATCTTCACGAATCTGTTAAGAAATTCAGATGCCTGCACGAGCCCACAAATTTTTCCGTTGGAAAACATGGCCTTAAGAAGAAGCTTATTTTTTGTGCAAGCCAATGAAATGCCCCTGAAACAAGGCATTTTGCGCGATCCCGGCGGGTTTCCCGCAGGTTTATCCACAGAAACCGTGGACATGTTTTTGCTTGCGACATGCCGGATAAGGTTGCAGCCGTCGGGCAGAATCACGACATTCGGCCCATGACGTCCGACACCCCCCTTCCGCCCCCCGACACGGCCGAAACGCCGGTGCCCGACGCCGCGCCGCTGACCGGCTACCGGCTGATCCAGTCCTGCCTGAAATCGCTGGATGCGAGCCCCGGGGTCTACCGGATGCTCGATGCCGAGGCGCGGGTGCTTTACGTCGGCAAGGCGCGCAACCTGCGGGCGCGGGTGTCGAACTATGCGCGCCCCTCGGGGCATTCGGGGCGGATCGCGCGGATGATCTCGGAAACCGCGCAGATGATGTTCCTGACCACGCGGACGGAAACCGAGGCGCTGCTGCTGGAACAGAACCTCATCAAGCAGCTCAAGCCGCGCTACAATGTGCTTTTGCGCGACGACAAGAGCTTTCCGAACATTCTTGTGTCGCGGGCGCATCGCTATCCGCAGATCAAGAAACACCGCGGCAAGCGGAGCGAGAAGGGGAGCTATTTCGGCCCCTTTGCCAGCGCGGGCGCGGTGAACCGGACCCTGAACCAGTTGCAGCGCGTGTTCCTGCTGCGCAACTGCACCGATGCCACCTTTGAAAGCCGGACGCGTCCCTGCCTGCTCTATCAGATCAAGCGCTGCTCGGCGCCCTGCGTGGGCTATGTGAGCGAGGAGGAATACGGCGCGCTGGTCGCCGATGCCGAACGGTTCCTGCAGGGGCGTAGCACCACGATTCAGGCCAATCTGGCCCGGGAAATGGCCGAGGCGTCCGAGGCGATGGAGTTCGAGCGCGCCGCCGCCCTGCGCGACCGGATCAAGGCGCTGACGGCGGTGCAGCAGGTGCAGGGGATCAACCCGCGCGGGGTGTCCGAGGCGGATGTCGTGGCGCTGCACATGGAGGGCGGGCAGGCCTGTGTTCAGGTCTTCTTCATCCGGGCGAACCAGAGCTGGGGCAACCGCGACTACTATCCCCGGACCGGGGCGGGCGCGGATGAGGCCGAGATACTGGAGGCGTTTCTGGCGCAGTTCTACGACGACAAGCCGCCGCCGCGCCTGATCCTTCTGTCGCATCCGGTGCAGAACGACGATCTGGTGGCCGAGCTGCTGGCCGAACGGGCCGGGCGCAAGGTGGAACTGGCCGTTCCGCAGCGGGGCGAAAAGGCGGAACTGGTCGAAAACGCCCTGCGGAACGCGCGCGAAAGCCTGGCGCGCAAGATGTCCGAAAGCGCCAGTCAGGCGCGGCTGCTCGAAGGTCTGGCCGAGGCGTTCGATCTGCCCGTGCCGCCGCGCCGGATCGAGGTCTATGACAACAGCCATATCCAGGGAACGAATGCGGTCGGCGGAATGATCGTCGCGGGCCCCGAGGGGCTGATGAAAAGCCAGTATCGCAAGTTCAACATCCGGGGCGACAGCCTGACCCCCGGCGACGATTTCGGCATGATGAAAGAGGTGCTGACCCGCCGGTTCGAGCGGCTGCTCAAGGAAGACCCGGACAGGGAGGGCGAGGCCTGGCCCGACCTTCTGCTGATCGACGGCGGGGCGGGGCAGGTTTCGGCGGTGGCGCAGATCATGGCGGATCTGGGGGTGGACGACATCCCGATGGTGGGCGTCGCCAAGGGCATCGACCGGGATGCGGGCAAGGAGGAGTTCCACCGCCCCGGCCGCCAGCCCTTTGCGCTGCGCCATAACGACCCGGTGCTCTACTTCGTCCAGCGGCTGCGGGATGAGGCGCATCGGTTCGCCATCGGCACCCATCGTGCCAAGCGCGCCAAGGCCGTCAGCGCGACGCCCCTGGATGAGGTGCCGGGGGTGGGCGCCACGCGCAAGCGCGCGCTCCTGGCGCATTTCGGCAGCGCCAAGGCGGTGTCGCGCGCGGGGCTTCAGGATCTCAAGGCGGTCGAGGGGATATCGGAGGCGATGGCGCAGACGATCTACGACTTTTTCCATCCGCAGGGGTAGGGGGCAAAGGCACCCCCGCCCCGCACAGGCGCCCGGGTCTAGCCGCGCAGATGCGCCCCCAGCGCGATTTCATGCGGCTGCCATTCGTCATCGTCGCGCCGCGTGGTCGTCACGCCCGGCATCGCGTCAAGCTGGCGCGAGAGGCTGACGGGGAACCATGTGGGGCTGACCGCCCCGAACCCCGGCAGGGCGGCAAGGATCTGGCTGGTCGCGCGGGTGCAGTTCGATTCCGGCACCGCGCCCCGCGCCTCGGCCAGTCGCATGGCCTGACGCGCGACCTCGGGCGGGACCTCGATCCGCTGGATGATGACGTGATGCGTGGGCCTTGCGTGGTGATCCTCATAGAGGTTCACGAGCGCCGGCGTCATCCCGTAATGCATGTCATGCCGCTGGGGCGCGAGATCGTTGTACCAGCTTCCCGCCGGGTCAAAGAGCGCCTGATGATCGGCATTGATCAGAAGGGCGGTATGCCCGCCCTGACCGGAAGAATTGCTTACGACCGTGTAGACCGTCAGCGAGGATGGCGCCGGGCTGGAATGGAGCGCGCGCGCCACCTCGGCGTCAGGGGCCCATTTGTCGCTATTCACGCCGGAACAGGCCGCGATGACCAGCGGCAGCATGAGCGCGAACAGAAACCGGAGCATCGGCGACAGGATCAGGCGTTGGCCAGCGCGAGGAAGATCAGGATGCCGATCACCAGGACGACGCCCCATCTGGTGAAGCGCAGGAAGCCATCAAAGGTCTTTTCCTGTTCCCTGATATCCATGCTTCCGTGCTTGTGTTCGGCCATGAACGGTCTCCTTCGTGTCTGTCGCGAGATGGATAGCCGATCCGCCGGGCGCTGTCACGGCCAGACAGGCGCCGGACCGACGGTTTTCCTGCGACATCAACGCGCCATCTGCACATCGGTTCGCTGCCAGAGCCAGACGCCGTCCTCGGTCCGGCGCGTCACCTGCCCGAGCCGCAGGAGGTGATTGAGATGGGCGACCGCCTCGGCCATCGCGAAGCCGTATTCGCCCTCGCCCACGCCGCGCTTGAAGAGCGGGGCGAAACACTCCGTGGCGCGGCGCGGCTGGTCGAGGAAATCCAGCAGCCGCGCAAGCGCGCCCTCATGGTTCTCGATCAACTGGCGCAGGCGCAGGGGCAGGCCGGTATAGGGCAGCTTGTGCCCCGGCAGGACCAGTTGATCGGTGCGCGCATGGGCCTGAAACCGCCTGCAGCTTGCCAGCCAGTCCGCCACCGGGTCGGCATCGGGTTCGGTCGCGTGGACGCCGAGATTGGGCGAGATCGAGGGCAGGAGCTGATCGCCCCCGATCACCAGCGGGCAGTCCCGCGACCAGAGCGTGACATGATCCGGCGCGTGACCGTCGCCCAGCCTGATGTCCCAGTCGCGCCCGGCCATGGCGACGGTCCCGCCTTCGCGTAGCCCACCTTCGCGCAGCCCCCCTTCGCGCAGATCGTGGAACCCGAGCGGCAGCGGGCTGACCATATCGGCAAAGTTCACCGGGCGACTGGCGGCGCGACGTGCCAGGATCGCCGCATCCATGCCGGCCGCCCGCCAGAAGGCCAGCATCTCGGCCGAGGGCCTTTCCTGCACGTCGAGGGTCAGCATCCGCGCATAG
This sequence comes from Halodurantibacterium flavum, assembly GCF_042681825.1. Classification (NCBI taxonomy): domain Bacteria; kingdom Pseudomonadati; phylum Pseudomonadota; class Alphaproteobacteria; order Rhodobacterales; family Paracoccaceae; genus Halodurantibacterium; species Halodurantibacterium flavum. Next base: position 57,298 of record NZ_JBHUGH010000009.1, on the reverse strand, counting down.
AGCCAGGCCGTGCGCGAGGTCCAGAGCGTCGCACCCCGCGACTGGAACCAGCCCGCAAGACCGATATGGTCGGGATGGTGATGCGTGACGATCAGGCGCCCGACCGGCTTGCCCGCAAGGGGGCCATCCAGCAGCACCTGCCACAGCTCGCGGCTGCGCGGGTTGTCAAAGCCCGTGTCGACGATCGTCCAGTGATCGCCGTCGTCCAGCGCATAGACGTTCACATGGTCGAGCCGCATCGGCAGCGGCAGCCGCATCCAGAGCACCCCGGGCGCGACCTCGGTTGCCTCACCCTCGGCCGGGGGATCGGGCCAGGGGTAATGCAGCGTCTCGACGGATTCCGGAAGGGTGCCGTCCATCAAGGCGCCCCTCACGGCGCCAGATCCGCCGCCGTCATCGCATAAAGCTCGGCCGCGCCTTCGCGCATATGCACCAGCAGGGGCGCGTATTCCGGCAAGAGCCGCTTGATGTAGAACCGCGCGAGGGTGGATCGCGGCCCCGTCCCGCCCTCGGCCCGGGCGGCGCGCAGATGGGCGTCGGCGCCCAGCACGCGGGCAAAGGCGCGAAGGTAAGGCACGGCCCCGGCGAAGCGGTCGTTCATCTCGCGGGTCAGCATCATCTCGGTCGCCTCGCGCAGGGTTTCGGCGGCGGCCCAGGTCGCGCCGGCCATGTTCGGGAAATTCGCGCGGGCGCCTTCGGCGTTCTTCTCGATTTCCTCCAGCAGGCGGAAGGCGGCCTCGCCCCCGTCCATCATCTTGCGGCCGACCAGGTCCATCGCCTGAATGCCGTTCGTGCCTTCGTAGATCGCGGTGACGCGCACGTCGCGCAGGAACTGCGCCGCGCCCGTTTCCTCGATATAGCCCATGCCGCCATGGACCTGGATGCCGGCCTCTGCGACCTCGACCCCGGTATCGGTGCCAAAGGCCTTGGCGATGGGCGTGAGCAACCCCGCCCGCGCCGCCCAGTCCTCATCGCCCGTCGCGCGCGCCATGTCGATCGCCACGGCGCAGGACAGGCCGATGGCGCGGGCGGCAAAGGTGTCGGCCTTCATCGCCATCAGCATCCGCCGCACATCCGCGTGATCGGCGATGGCGTCGGTGTCCCCCGCGATCACGCGCCCCTGCCGCCGGTCGCGGGCATAGGCGAGCGCGTGCTGAAACGCGGCCTCGGCCACGCCCACGCCCTGCATCCCCACGCCCAGACGCGCATTGTTCATCATCGTGAACATCGCGGCCATGCCGCCATGCGGCGCACCCACCAGCCAGCCGGTCGCGCCGTCATAGTCCATCACCGCGGTCGGGCTGCCATGCAGGCCCAGCTTGTGTTCCAGGCTGACGACGCGCAGGCTGTTGCGTTTGCCGGGATTTCCATCGGCATCGGGGATGAACTTGGGCACCATGAACAGGCTGATCCCCTTGGTGCCGGGGGCGCCGTCGGGCAGGCGCGCAAGCACCAGATGGCAGACATTGGCGGTAAAGTCGTTGTCGCCCCAGGTGATGTAGATCTTCTGGCCGGTGATCGCATAGGTGCCGTCGCCATTCGGTTCGGCCCGGGTGCGCAGCGCGCCCACATCGCTGCCGGCCTGCGGCTCGGTCAGGTTCATCGTGCCGCACCATTCGCCGGTGACAAGCCTGGGCAGGTAGAGCGCCTGCATCTCGGGGCTGCCGTGATGGTCCAGTGCCTCGATCTGCCCCTGCGTCATCAGCGGGTTGAGCTGGAGCGACAGGCAGGCCCCCGCCATCATCTCGTTCACGGCGGTGGCAACCGTCATCGGCAGGCCCATGCCGCCGACGCCCTCCGGGGCGGCGATGCCGATCCAGCCGCCCTCGGCAATCGCGCGATAGGCCTCGGCATAGCCGGGGGGTGTGCGCACCACATCGCCGTCAAGCCGCGCGGGATGCAGATCGCCTGGCCGCTGCAAGGGCGCGAGCACCTCTTCGGCAAGCCGGGCGGCTTCGGTCAGGACGGCGTCGGTCACATCGGCCCCGGCCTCGGCAAAGCGGTCGGTCGCGCGGACCCTGTCGAGGCCGATCACATGCTCGAACAGAAAGCGGAAATCGGCAAGCGGGGCGCGGTATGGCATGGCATCCTCATGTCTGCGAACAGCGCCGATCGCCCCGATGGCTTGGCATCGGGCATCGCCGCGCGTATGTGATGCATTAATGCGCAGGATTGCCGGCAGGCAAACCCCCCAAATAAGGAAACGTGGCGTCAGAATGGAAGGCCTCGGAACCCAGTTGCTGCCGCCAGAGGGCGAGGGTCTGCATCGGGCGGTGCAGATCCTGCGGGCCGGCGGCCTTGTCGCCTTTCCGACCGAGACGGTCTATGGCCTTGGCGCCGATGCCCGCGACGATGAGGCGGTGGCGGGGATCTTTCGCGCCAAGGGGCGGCCCTCGTACAACCCGCTGATCGTTCATCTGGCGGATGCGGCAGGTGTCGCGCGCTATGCGCGGATGTCGCCGGTCGCGGAACGGCTGGCCGCGGCCTTCTGGCCCGGGCCGCTGACGCTGGTGCTGCCGCTCGCGCGCGCGGCGCTGTCGCCGCTGGTCACCGCGGGGCTGGGCACGGTGGGGGTGCGGGTGCCGGCCCATCCGGTGGCGCAGGCGCTTCTGGCGGAATTCGGCGGGCCGCTTGCGGCGCCTTCGGCGAACCCCTCGGGGCGGGTCAGCCCGACCCGCGCCGCGCATGTGACAGAGGGGCTGGGTGGCCGGATCGACGCGGTGCTGGATGGGGGCGACTGCGACGTGGGTGTCGAAAGCACCATCGTCGACCTGAGCGGCCCCGTGCCGCGCCTCCTGCGGCAGGGCGGCATCCCGCAAGAGGCGCTGGAAGCCTGTCTTGGCCATCCGCTTGAGACCGGCAGCGACACGGCCCCCGCACGTCCCAATGCGCCCGGGCAGCTCTCGTCGCATTACGCCCCCCGCGCGACCCTGCGCCTGAACGCCCGCGCGCCTGAGGGGGATGAGGTCTGGATCGGCTTCGGGCCGGGCTGCAAGGATGCAGCCTTCAACCTGTCGCCCCGGGGCGACCTGCATCAGGCGGCGGCGCGGCTTTTCCACACGCTCCGGCTTGCCGATGCCGAGGGGCGGCCCATCGCCGTTGCGCCGATCCCGGAAACCGGGCTGGGCCGGGCGATCAACGACCGGCTGCGCCGGGCTGCCGCGCCCCGTCCGGGTGGTGGTGACCAGGGCGAGGCCGGAAACCCCTTTGCTCGTCCCGGCGATCTGCCTTAAGGAAACCGGATGAACTGGACCCTGCCCAATATCCTGACCGTGCTGCGGCTGCTCGCCGCGCCGGGGCTTGCCGTGATGTTCCTCTATTTCTCGCGCCCGCTGGCGGACTGGTTCGCGCTGGTCCTGTTTCTGGGCGCGGCGATCACCGATTTCATCGACGGCTATCTGGCGCGGGCCTGGAAGCAGGAAACCAAGCTGGGCGCGATGCTCGACCCGATCGCCGACAAGGCGATGGTGGTCATCGCCCTGCTGGTGATCGTGTCGCAATCGGGGCTGAGCCCATGGCTGATGCTGCCGGCGACGGTGATCCTGTTCCGCGAGATCTTCGTCTCGGGCCTGCGGGAATTCCTCGGCGCCAAGGCGGGGCTGCTCAAGGTCACGCGAATGGCCAAGTGGAAGACCACCGCCCAGATGGTGGCCATTGCGGTGCTCTTTTCGACCGGGATATTCGAACATTACTTCGTGGCGGCTGTGCGGGGGCTGGAAGGCCCCGCCATCGACGCGATCCTTGCCGGCGAGGCGGCGGTGGGTCAGGGCATCCGCCTGCGCTACAATCTCATGACCATGAGCCAGATCGCCGGGATCGCGCTGTTGGCGGTGGCGGCGCTTTTGACGCTGATCACCGGCTGGGACTATTTCCGCAAGGCGCTGCCCTATCTCAAGGATGACCCGAGATGAGCCTTCAGATCCTCTATTTCGCCTGGGTGCGCGAACGGGTCGGTGCGGCGCGGGAAACCGTGACGACCGAGGCGCCGACCGTGGCCGCGCTGGTCGCCGAGCTGGTGGCGCGCGATGACCGTTATGCCGCGGCCTTTGCCGATACCGCCGCGCTGCGCGTGGCGCTGGATCAGGAGCTTGCGGATTTCTCGGCCCCGCTGGACGGCGTGCGCGAGGTGGCGTTCTTTCCGCCGATGACGGGGGGCTGAGATGGCCGTTCGTGTTCAGGCTGAGCCCTTCGACATCGGGGCCGAGACGGGGGCCTTTGCCACGGGGCGCACGGATGCGGGCGCCGTCGTAACCTTTACCGGCGTCGTCCGCGACACCAGGGGCGGCCTGCAGCGGATGGAAATCGAGCATTACCCGGGCATGACCGAGCGGGCGATCGCGGCGATCGCGGCCGAGGCCATCGCCCGCTGGAACCTGATCGATTGTCTGGTGATCCATCGCTACGGCCCCTTGCCTCCGGGCGAGCCGATCATGATGGTCGCGACCGCCGCCGCCCACCGGGCCGAGGCCTTTGCCGCCGCCGAGTTCCTGATGGACTATCTCAAATCCCGCGCGCCCTTCTGGAAGAAGGAAGTGACGGCGACGGGCGAGGATTGGGTCGCGGCCCGCGACGAGGATGAGGCCGCGCTGCGCCGCTGGTGAGGCTTACCCTTCCGACAGGCGGTCCCGCAGGCGTTCGACCTCTTGCCGGGCCTCGCGCAACCCTTCCATCGCGGCGCGCAGTTCCGCCTCGGTCTGGCTGAGCTGCCGGGTCAGTTCCGCCTCGCGCTGCTGCAGATAGGTGATCGCCTCGTCGCGGGCCTCTTCCGCATCGTGCAGCGCGCGCGCCATCCCGTCGAGTTCGTTCAGGTCGGATGCGCTGACGCGGGTGAACCTGTGCAGCAGCCAATAGGCAAACCATCCCGCCGCGAAGGCGATGAAGAGGATGACCGCCACGGCGGCGATGAATTCGGTGCGGTTCATGTATGGTCCCCTGTCGCGACAGCGGGGCAGACCTTATCCGGCGCCCCGCGCGCGTGCAAACCGCATTCCTGATCCGCCGGGCCCGAGGCGGTGGCGCGTTTCGCCACGTTCAGTCCGTTTCGGGGCGGGTGCGGGGGCGGGGCGTATCCTCGCCGGCCTCTTGCGCCGTCACGACGATATCGGCCTCATCCACCGGCACATCCTCGGCCACATCCTCGGCCGGGGGGGCGATGAGCGTGAACTCGATCCGGCGATTGGCCTCGCGCCCCTCTTCGGTGCCATTGTCGGCAATGGGTTCGGCCGGGCCATAGCCGCGCGCCGTCAGGTTCCCGACCGGGATGCGGCGCGCCATCAGCGCCTGAAGCACCGCCTGCGCCCGTTGCTGCGAAAGCCGGAGGTTCATTTCCTCGCGGCCCTGACTGTCGGTATGGCCGCCGATCTCCATTTCCACGTCCAGACATTCGCGCATCACATCCGCGATATTGTCGAGCGTCGCCCGCGCCCCCGGTTCGATATTGGCGCTGCCCGGTGCAAAGCTGATCTTGCGTTCCGCCAAATGGGCGTTGATGCGCGCCACACATTCCTCGGGCGTGGGCAGGGCCGCCACGGGATCGAGGCTTTCGTCATAGGTCACGTCGATCCGGTAGTTCTGCCCCTGTCCCAGCTTTTCGGACAGGATGCGGGCCACCGCGTCGCGGCCTTCCTGACTGCCGGTGATGCCGCGGATCTCGACCGTTTCGGGGCGTACCGTCACCTGCCCGGAATGAAGCTCGCCCAATGCCTCCAGCGCGCCGAGCACCCGGATGGGCCAGCCATTGGGCAGGTCGGGGTCAAAGCGGGTCGCGGTATAGACGGCCTCGCCGCCAAAGCGCGCCTTGGCATAGTTGTCGACCGCGTCGCGCATCCGTTCGTCGGCGACCCGGCCGCGCAGTTGCACGCGCCCCTCTTCGTTCAGGACAGCGGTGAATTCGGCAGGCCCCTGGGGTGCTGCGTTTTCGACAGGGCGTTCCGGCAGAACGGCGCGAAGCGAAAAGACCTCGGGCAGGGCGGTCTGCAATTCCCCCACCACCCGGTCGAAATCGGCCTGTTCGACCGTATCCTCGGCAATCAGCGACACATCGGTGTCGGAAAAGCTGACGGTCGCGGCGCCAAGCTCGCGGGTGGCGGCGATGGCCAGCGCCACCGCCTCGGCCCAGTTCGGCGAGGGGACCCCTAGGCCCACGGTGCAGGGCGGGCGCCCCTCGACCCCCGCCATCGCGGCGGCAGAGAGGATGCGCGCGCGCGCGCGGTCGCTGTCGGCGGAACAGGTGTCGAACCGCGCGCCGGCCTCATCCACCACGAAACGCAGGGTGAAGGGCGCGATCACCGGGCGCGGGGCCGAGATGTTGAGCGCGACGCGCACCCCTTCGGGCGCCATGCCGTTCAACTGGGTTTCCAGCGCCCGCCGCCCCTCGGGGCTGTCGGCCGAGGCGGTGACCGCCACGCGATCGGGGCTGACCGAGATCTTGGACCGGGGCAGGAGTTGCAGCGCCTCCAGCCCGAACATCACGGCGGCGTCCCAGGTGGCGGGCACCGGATAGTCGGCGGTTTCCAGCATGTCGATCACATGCGCGCCGGGGGCCGCGCGTTCGATCGCGGTGGCGATGGCGGTTTCATCCTCGGTCAGGGGCGCAAGGCCGATCAGCTGGATGCCGTCGTCATTGCGCAGGATCTCGAGCTGAAAGCGCGGCGGCTCGATCACGGCGGCCTCGGCGACCGTCATCAGGTCCACCAGTCGGGAACTGTCCACCACCTCGCCGCTGGCGGCGAGGGCGCGGAACCGCGTCGCCTCGGACTCTGCCTGTCCGGTCAGCGTGACCTGCAACCCGTCGGTCGCGACCTCGACCCAGTCATGGCCCTCGATCCGGAGCGCGTGCCGCACGGCCTCTTCCGAGCGGTCCTCGATCACCGTGACCGCCCAGAGTGCGCCGGCAAAGCAGAGCCCCGCCGCGCCGGTAAAAGCCGCGACTGCGATAAGGCCCTGTTTGTGGCGCATGGTGATCTTCCCTCATTCCTTCGCGGCACATCTTGCGGCCGTGACCCTTCGCGGCACACCTAACGGCTGTGGCACAAAAGGATCAATCAAAGGAAAAGTGATGTGGCAAGAAACAGCGCAAAAATGAGCCCCGCATCGCGATTCGCCCGAAAGAGCCGGAGGCAGCACTCCCCGTCCCCAGTGTCCAGCGCGCGCCATTGCCAGCCGAGATGGAGGCCAAAGCACGCGACGCCCAGGAGCGCCACCACCTGACGCCCGCCCGCCGGCAGGGCCAGGAGGACTGCCGCCGCCATCAAGAGGACGCCAAGCGCCCCGAAGCCCGCAAGCCAGGAATGGGTCCGGTCGCCAAAGAGCCGCGCGGTGGATTTGACGCCGATCAGGGCGTCATCCTCCTTGTCCTGATGGGCGTAGATCGTGTCGTAGAAGAGCGTCCAGGCGATCCCGGCGAGGTAAAGCAACACCGCGGGCGCCCCGAGGCTGCCGGTATGGGCGACCCAGGCGAGCAGCGCGCCCCAGTTGAAGGCGAGGCCAAGAAAGACCTGCGGCCACCAGGTGAACCGCTTGGCAAAGGGATAGATCGCCACCAGCATCAGCGAGCCGATCCCCATCGCGATGGCCGGCAGGTTGAAGGTCAGAAGGATCAGGAAGGCCAGAAGCGCCTGTGCGATCATCCAGGCGGCAGCGCCCCGCACGCTTACCTGACCCGAGGGGATCGGACGCGACCGGGTGCGCGCGACCTGCGCGTCGAATTGGCGGTCGGTGATGTCGTTCCAGGTGCAGCCCGCCCCGCGCATGAGCCAGGCGCCCAGGCCACAGCCCAGCACGATCCAGATATCGAAGGGCCGTGGCCCCGTTGATGCGGCGGCCAGCCCGACCCCCCACCAGCAAGGCAGCAGCAAAAGCCAGGTTCCGATCGGGCGATCCGCGCGCGACAGCCGCAGATAGGGGCGGGTCCGCGCGGGTGCGAGGGTATCCACCCAGTTGCCGCGCACCGCATCGGCCACATGACCTTCCGGGCCTTGGCCGGCGGCCCTTGCTGCGGCCCCTGTGCCCGCATGTTCCCGGCCTGCGGCCTCTGCGCACCCTTGTTCCCGGCCTGCGGCCTCTGGCGTCGGGCGTGTGGGGGTCATATGCTCGGCTCCATGATGCAGGCAAAGATCAGGCTGTTTGTAGATCACCCCCTGTCCGCAGGGCAATCGGTTCCGCTGAGCCGGGATCAGGCACATTACCTTTTCGCGGTGATGCGCTTGGGGGCGGGGGCGCCGGTGGCGCTCTTCAACGGGCGCGATGGCGAATGGCTGGCCGAGGTCGCCGAGGCGGGCAAGCGTGGCGGCGTGCTGGTCTGCAGCGCGCAGACGCGGCCCCTGCAGCCGCCGCCGGACCTGTGGCTGATGTTCGCGCCGATCAAGAAGGCGCGGACGGATTTCATCGTGGAAAAGGCCACCGAACTCGGCGCGGCGCGCATCATTCCGGTGCAGACCGCCCATACCAATTCCGAACGCATCCGGCAGGACCGGTTGCAGGCCCATGCGGTCGAGGCGGCGGAACAATGCGGCGGAACATTCGTCCCCGAGGTCGCCGGTCTGCAACCGCTCGACCGGGTCCTGTCTGGCTGGGACAGTACAAGGCGCATCCTCTGGTGCGATGAGGCGCTGGCCGGGCCGCATCAGACGCTTTCGGACGCGGCGCAGGGGCCCTACGCCATCCTGATCGGCCCCGAGGGCGGGTTTTCCGAGGGCGAGCGCGCGCGGCTGGGGGGGCTCCCCTTCGTGACACCGGTGGCGCTCGGGCCGCGCATCCTGCGGGCGGATACGGCGGCGGTCGCCGCGCTGACCTTGTGGCAGGCGCATCTGGGGGACTGGCTGTGATGCGCGCGGCCGGGCCCGGGGATCAGGCAGACCTGCGGGACTACCTGCTGCGCCATGCCGAACGGACGATGTTCCTGCGCAGCAATCTGGGCCGCGCGCCCTTCTGGATCTGGGGAGAGCGGGAGATCCGCGGCGTCGCCGGCCTGTCGCCCGAAGGCTCGCCCCGGTTTCTCGTGGTGCATATGGAGGAACAGCCCGACTGGAACGCCTTGGGGCGCTGTCTGGCGGGGCAGGAAATCGCGGGCATCAACGGCCCCGAGGGGCAGGTGGCGCCCCTCTGCGACGGCCTCGGTCTGGGCGGGGCGCCGGTGGAACATGATGCGGTCGATCCGCTCTTTTCGCTCGATCTGGCCGATCTGGTCGTGCCCGCAGGTCCTACGAGCCTGCGCGCGGTGACCGATGCGGACCTGCCCCTGCTTTACGAATGGGGCGTGGCGTACATGGCCGAGGCGCTGGGGGCGCCGCCCGGCCCCGACGCGGAGGAAAGATCGCGCGGCCGGGTCTTGCGCGCGATGGCGGCCGGTCATCTGCGGCTGCTGTGCCTCGGGGCATGGCCGGTGGCGATGACCAATTTCAACGCGGCGCTGCCGGACATGGTGCAGGTGGGCGGCGTCTTTACCCCGCCCGACCTGCGGGGGCGCGGTCATGCAAGGCGCGCCGTCGCCCTGCATCTGCAAGAGGCACGGGGCAGGGGGGCGACCCGCGCCGTGCTCTTTGCCGCGAACCTCTCGGCCACCCGCGCCTATGAGGCGATCGGCTTTCGCCGGATCGGGGCCTATCACCTTCTGGTCTTCGGTCAGCCGCTTCCGGTCGTGGGGGCGCTTCCGGTGGCGGGGGCACAGCCGGTTCCGGGCGGGGCATGAGCTTTCTGCGCCCCGAGGTCGCTGCGGCCCTGCATCGCTGGCGCGAGGTGATCGCTGCCGGGGGCGCGGGGCTTGTGGCGCTCTGGTTCATCGCGCGTGGCGGGTGGCTCTTGCCCGGCATCGGCATCGTCCTTTTGCTGGCCGCCGCGGGCTTTGGCCTTGTCGCGCTGCGCCGCCTGCGCTTTGCCCGCCCGGTCGCAGCGCCGGGGGTGGTCGAGGTGCTGGAGGGCCAGATCGCCTATCTTGCGCCCGAGGGGGGCGGCTGGGTCGCGCTTTCGGAATTGGCGGAGCTGGGGCTTTCGGGCGGCGCGCATCCCCGATGGCACCTCAGGCAGCGCGACGGGCGACGGCTTGAGATCCCGGTGGCGGCGGCCGGGGCCGAGCGGCTTTTCGACGTCTTCACCGCGCTGCCGGGGCTGGAGGCGCGGAGGCTGCTCCGCGCCCTCGATCAGGCGCCCGATCAGGCACCGGATCAGTGGGGGCCGGGGCTGCACATCCTTTGGCTGAGAGAGGCCGGTCCGGCCTTGACACGGGCGGCGTCTGGCGACACGTCTTGCCGCTGAACGCGAACGATCGGAGCCAGATGATGTCCATACCACAATCCGGCGGCGGGCCGATCGAACGTTTTGAACAGCTTGCCGAATTCCTCGCCTCGGGCTGCAAGCCCAAGGAGATGTGGCGCATCGGAACCGAGCATGAAAAGTTCGGCTATGACCGTCGCACGCTGATGCCGCTGCCCTATGACGGGCCGTCCTCGATCCGGGCGATGCTGGAAGGGATGCGCGACCGCTTTGGCTGGACGCCCGTGTTCGAGCAGGACAAGATCATCGGCCTGACCAAGGACGGCGCGAATGTGAGCCTCGAACCCGGCGGGCAGCTGGAGCTTTCGGGCGCGCCGCTGGAGACGATCCACCAGACTTGCGACGAGGTGAACCAGCACCTGCGCGAGGTGCGCGAGGTCGCGGATACCATCGACGCGGGCTTCATCGGACTGGGCGCCGCGCCGATCTGGCGGCACGAGGACATGCCGATGATGCCCAAGGGGCGTTACCGGCTCATGACCGATTACATGGGCCGCGTCGGCACCCATGGCACGCAGATGATGTACCGGACCTGCACGGTTCAGGTGAACCTCGACTTCGGGTCGGAATCCGACATGGTGCAGAAGATGCGCGTGGCGCTGGCGCTGCAGCCGGTTGCGACGGCGCTCTTTGCCAATTCTCCGTTCTTCGAGGGAAAGGTGAACGGGCACAAAAGCTGGCGTTCCCGTATCTGGCGGGGGCTCGACGACGCGCGCACCGGGATGCTGCCCTTCGTGTTCGACGAAGGTTTCGGCTTTGACGCCTGGGTGAACTATGTGCTCGATGTGCCGATGTATTTCGTCTATCGCGACGGCCGGTATATCGACGCGCTGGGGCAGTCGTTCCGCGATTTCCTCAAGGGCGAACTGCCGGCGCTGCCGGGCGAAAAGCCGACCTTGTCGGACTGGGCGGACCATCTGACGACCGTTTTCCCCGAAGCGCGGATGAAGAAATACATCGAGATGCGCGGGGCCGACGGCGGGCCATGGCGCAGGCTTTGCGCGCTGCCCGCACTATGGGTCGGGCTGATGTATGACCAGTCGGCGCTGGACGCGGCCTGGGATCTGGCCAAGGGCTGGGACGCCGGAACCCGCGAGGCGCTGCGCGTCGCGGCAAGCGTCGACGGGTTGCAGGCTCGGGTGAACAGCATCTCGATGCATGACCTCGCGCGCGAGGTGGTGGCGATTGCCGATAGCGGGCTGAAGGCGCGGGCGCGCCCCGGGGCAGGCGGGCTTGTGCAGGACGAAACCCATTTCCTCGATGCGCTGAAGGAAACGGTCGAGACGGGGCGGACGCCGGCCGACGAGTTGCTCGAACGGTTCCATGGCGCGTGGCACGGCGATCTGACCCGGATCTACGCCGAATATTGCTACTGAGCCGCCACCGATAGCGTTGGGTCACGGATAAGGCAGGGGCGGGCTACCCCGCCTCGGTCTGGTTTTTCTCGGGCGTGTTTTTCTCGGCCGGGGGTTTGCGTCCGATCCGGGGTTCGGTCCCCGCGATCAGGCGCGTGATATTGGCGTGGTGGCGGACAAAGATCAGCACCGCCAGCATGACCCCCAGCGCGACCATCCGTTCCGCACCCAGAAGCCACATCCAGACCGGCGACAGCGCCGCCGCCATCAGTGCCGAGAGCGAGGAGATCCGCAGCACCAGCGCCACGGCCAGCCATGTGGCGCAGGCGGCAAGCCCGACCGGAAAGCTGAGCGCGAGCAGCGTGCCGAGGAAGGTCGCAACCCCCTTGCCGCCCCGGAACCCGAGGAAGACCGGGAAGATGTGACCGAGGAACGATGCCCCCGCCGCGACCTGCGCCGCATCCTCCCCCACCGCCAGGCGGGCAATCAGCACGGCAATGGCGCCCTTGCCCGCGTCGAGCAACAGCGTGAGGAAGGCGGCGAACCTGTTGCCCGTCCGCAGCACGTTCGTCGCCCCGATATTCCCCGACCCGATCTTGCGCAGGTCGCCAAGGCCAAAGGCGCGGGCGATGACGACGCCAAAGGGGATCGAGCCCAGAAGATAGGCGCCGACCGCCACCGCGAGCAGCAGGGGCAGCGGTGTGGTGAAAACCGGGATCATGCCGCGCCTCCGAAAACCTGACGTCCGCCGACAAAGGTCGCAAAGACGCGCCCCTGCATCCGCGCCCCGTCAAAGGGCGTGTTCTTGGATTTCGACTGCAATTTGAACCGGTCCAGCACGAAGGGCGCGTCCGGGTCGAAGAGCACGAGGTCGGCAGGCGCGCCCTCGGCCAGCCGCCCGCAATCGAGGCCGAGCCGCCGCGCCGGGTTCAGCGACATCGCGCGGAACAGTTGCGGCAGATCCATCGCCCCGGCGTGGTAAAGCCGCATCGCCGCCGGCAGCATGGTTTCCAGCGCGACGGCGCCTGCCGCGGCTTCCTCGAAGGGCAGGCGTTTCGACTCCTCGTCCTGCGGGGTGTGCATGGAACTGATGATGTCGATCAGCCCGCTGGCCAGCGCCTCGACCACCGCCACGCGATCCTCTTCGGAGCGGAGCGGCGGTGTCAGCTTGAAGAAGGTGCGGTAGTCGCCCACGTCGAATTCGTTCAGCGTCAGGTGATGGATGCTGACGCCTGCCGTCACATCGAGCCCGTTCCGCTTGGCCCGTTCCAGCGCGGGCAGGGTGCGGGCGCAGGTGATCTGGTCGGCGTGGTATTTCACGCCCGTCATCTCGACCAGCGCCATGTCGCGGTCGAATGCCATCCGTTCCGCCATGGGCGACACCCCCGGCAGCCCCCTCAGCGAGGCGAACTTGCCCGAGGTCGCAACCGCCCCTGCCGACAGGCCCGGGTCCTGCGGGTGGCCGATGATCAGCGCGCCAAGGCTGCGGGCATAGGTCATGCAGCGCGACAGCACCTTGGTGTCGCGCACCACGCGGTCGTAATCGGTGAAGGCCACCGCGCCCGCGTCGCGCAGGAAGCCGATCTCCACCATCTCGCGCCCCTCGCGGCCACGGGTCAGGGCGGCCATGTGGCGGATGCGGACCGGGCTCGCCTCGGCGGCGCGGCGGGTGACGAATTCCAGCGTTTCGGGGTTGTCGATGGCCGGGTGGGTGTCGGGGCGGGCGATGATGGTGGTCACGCCGCCTGCCGCCGCGGCCAGACCGGCCGAGCGGAAGCTTTCCTTGTGGCGTTCGCCCGGCTCGCCGATCCTGGCGCCGATGTCGACGATGCCGGGGGCAAGCGCCCGGCCGCGGCAATCGATCACCTGCGCATCGGCAGGGGCGCTGGCCGCGCCGATGGCGGCGATCATCCCGTCGTGCAGGATGACATTGCCCGTCCGTTCTTCGCCTGCTTCGGGGTCGATCAGGCGCGCGTTTTCAAGGAAGATGGTCATGGCTGTCCCCTCAATGCTCGCCAGCGGCCTCGGCCCCGCGGCGGGCCTTGAGGTTGCGCGCCAGAAGATCCATCGCGGCCATGCGGACGGCGACGCCCATTTCGACCTGTTCCTGGATCACCGACCGGTTGATGTCATCGGCCAGCGTGCCGTCGATTTCCACGCCGCGGTTCATCGGGCCCGGGTGCATGACGATGGCGTCTTCCTTGGCGAAGGCCAGTTTTTCCGCATCCAGCCCGTAGCGGTGGTAGTATTCCCGCTCGGACGGGATGAAGGCCCCGTCCATCCGTTCCTTCTGAAGGCGCAGCATCATCACCACATCCGCGCCTTCCAGCCCGGCCTTCATGTCGTCGTAAACCTCGCAGCCGAATTCAGCCACGCCGGCGGGCATCAGGGTCGGCGGGCCGATCAGGCGCACGCGGTTTTCCATCTTGCCCAAGAGGATCAGGTTCGACCGCGCCACCCGGCTGTGGGCGATGTCGCCACAGATCGCCACCGTCAGCCGGTGCAGCCGCCCTTTGGCCCGCCGGATCGTCAGCGCATCCAGAAGCGCCTGCGTCGGGTGTTCATGCTTGCCGTCGCCGGCGTTCAGCACGGCACAGTTCACCTTTTCGGCCAACTGGTTCACGGCGCCCGAATTCGGATGCCGCACCACCAGCAGGTCGGGATGCATGGCGTTCAGGGTCATCGCCGTGTCGATCAGGGTCTCGCCCTTCTTCACGCTCGACTGGGCCACCGACATGTTCATCACGTCGGCCCCGAGCCGCTTGCCCGCCAGCTCAAAGCTCGCCTGCGTGCGGGTGGAGTTCTCGAAGAACATGTTGATCTGGGTCATGCCCGCCAGTGCATCGGAATGTTTGATCGTGCGGCGGTTCAGGTCAACATAGGTATCGGCGAGGTCCAGCAGGGTCGTGATTTCGGACGGATGAAGCGGCTCGATCCCCAGCAGGTGTCGTGCGCGGAATGTCATGCGTCCCCCCTGATCGGTTGCGCCCCGCTTATAGAAAGACGCCCCCCGCATCACAAGCCTCGCTTTACCTTTGGCGCGGCCGGGCCTAGCTTTGCGCCATGACCATCGCGCTCGACTATCATACGGCCAAGGCGCTGCTCGACTGGCAGATCGAGCTTGGCGCGACCGAATCCATCGGCGACGCGCCTGTGGACCGCTACGCGCTCGCGGGGGTCGCGCCGCGCGCGGCCACGCCTGTCGCGGCGCAGGCTGTGTCCCCGGCGCCCGCCGCGCAGGACCCCGCCCATGATCGCGCCCATGACCCTGTGGCCGAGGCGCGGGCGCTTGCGGCGGATGTCCCGGATCTGGAGGGTCTGGCCCGCGTTCAGGCCGCGTTCGACCATTGCGAGCTGAAGCGCGGCGCGCGGAACTTTGTCTTTGCCGATGGCGATCCGCTGGCGCGCGTGATGATCATCGGCGAGGCCCCGGGGCGGGACGAGGATCTTCAGGCGCGGCCCTTCGTGGGCCGGGCGGGGCAGTTGCTGGACCGGATGCTGGCCGCGATCGGGCTCGCGCGGGCCGCACCCGATGCGGAACGCGCGGTCTATATCACCAATATCCTGCCCTGGCGCCCGCCCCAGAACCGGAAGCCCACGAAAGAGGAATGCGAGATGATGCTGCCCTTTGTGGCGCGGCATGTCGACCTCGCGGGCCCCGATCTGATCGTTCTGATGGGCAACACGCCCTGCGGCGCGATCCTGGGGCAAGAGGGTATCACCCGCATCCGCGGCAAGTGGACCGAGGCCTTTGGCCGCCCGGCGCTGCCCATGTTCCACCCGGCCTATCTGCTGCGCACCCCCGCCGCCAAGCGCGAGGCCTGGGCCGATCTTCTGTCCCTTCAGGCAAGGCTGCGCAAGACATGAGCCGCATCGACGAGAACCGTGACTTCATCCCCGTCCGCATCGCGGTCCTGACGGTTTCCGACACCCGCAGCCTGGCCGATGACCGGTCGGGCGACACGCTGGTGGACCGGCTGACGGGTGCGGGCCATCATCTGGCGGCGCGCGACATCGTCCAGGATGACCGCGAGAGCATCGCCGCCCGCCTGCGCGACTGGTGCGCCGCGCCGGATATCGACGTGATCCTGACCACCGGCGGCACCGGGCTTACGGGCCGCGACGTGACGGTCGAGGCGCATCGCGACGTTTATGAAAAAGAGATCGAGGCTTTCGGCACCGTCTTTACAATCGTCTCGATGCAGAAGATCGGTACGTCGGCGGTGCAGTCGCGGGCCTGCGGCGGGGTGGCGCAAGGCACCTATCTGTTCGCGCTGCCCGGAAGCCCCGGCGCCTGCCGCGATGCCTGGGACGAAATCCTGCAATGGCAGTTCGACTATCGCCACCGCCCCTGCAACTTTGTCGAGATTTTTCCGCGTCTGGACGAACATCAGCGACGGAAGTGACGCGCGCGACCGTGTGACGGGTTCGTGGCTTGGTTGCGGTGGCGGCCGGGTCTAGACTGTGGCCCGGTGCATCACTGCCCGCGCCGCCCCATCAAAGGTAGCCCTGCGCCCATGCGTTTTCTTCGCCGCAGCCTTGTCGGTCTGTTCCTCATGATGGCCACGCTGGGCCTTCTGGCGATGGCAGTCTGGACGATCGGCATGGGCGTGCAGGCCCGTATGGCTGCCCCCGACCGCCCGCGCCCCGTGCAGGAACGGGTCTATACCGTGAATGTGGTCAGGGCCGAGCCCGCGACGGTCGCCCCCCTTCTGACCGCGTTCGGAGAGGTGCGCAGCCGCCGGACGCTTGAACTGCGGGCAACGGTGGGCGGAAGGGTGCTGGAACTTTCCCCGGATTTCGAGGATGGCGCCACGGTCGCGGCAGGCGATCTGCTGGTGCGGATCGACCCGGCGGATGCGCAATCGGCGCTCGATCTCGCGCAGGCCGATCTGGACCGCGCCGGGGCCGTGCTGCGCGAGGCAGAAGCGGCGGTTCTTCTGGCGCGCGACGATCTGGCGGCGGCCGAGGCGCAGGCCCGGCTGCGGGTCACGGCGCTGGACCGGCAGCTGAACCTTCAGGCGCGCGGTGTCGGCACCGAGGCCGCGGTCGAGACGGCAGAGCTTGCCGTTTCCGCCGCCGATCAGGCCGTCCTGTCGCGCAGGCAGGCACTGGCGCAGTCCGAGGCACAGCTCGATCAGGCGCAGAACACGCTGGTCCGGCAGCGCATCACCGTGGCCGAGGCCGAACGGCGGCTGCGCGACACCGCGATCCACGCGGAATTCACGGGCGTCGTGGCGGACCCTTCGGTGATCGAGGGCGGGCTCGTGTCGCCCAACGAACGGCTGGCGGGCCTGATCGACACGACCGATCTGGAGGTCGCCTTCCGCATCTCGACCTCGCAATATGTGCGGCTGCTGGATGACGAGGGCCGGCTGATCCCGGCCGAGGTCACGGCGACGCTCGACGTCATGGGGGTGGAGATCGAGGCCGCCGGCAACCTGACCCGCGTCGGTGCAGCGGTGGAGGAGGGGCTGACCGGGCGGCTCGTCTATGCCCGGCTGGAGACCCCGCGCGGCTTTCGCCCCGGCGATTTCGTGACCGTGCGGGTGCGCGAGCCGCTGCTGGAGGATGTGATCGTCCTGCCCGCGACCGCGCTCGATTCCGCCGGGACGGTCCTTGCGCTCGACCCGGAGGACCGGCTGGAGGTGGTCCCTGTCACGCTCTTGCGGCGGCAGGGCGACGAGGTGATCGTGGATGCCGGGGCCGAGGCGCTGGCCGGGCGTGAGGTCGTGGCCCATCGTTCGCCGATGCTGGGGGGCGGCATCCGGGTCCGGGCCCTGCGCGGCGCTGTGGCCGAGGCGGGTCCGGAGGGGGGCGAAGAGGCCGCCCGCCCGGCGCGGGGCGCATCCCAGGCCGCCGAAACGCTGGAAGAGATGGTGGAACTCAGCCCCGACCGGCGCGCGCGTCTGATCGCGCTGGTCAGCGAGAACGGGCGCATCCCGGAAGAGGCCCGCGCCCGGATCATCGCCCAGCTTGAGGAAGATCTCGTGCCCTCGGGCATCATCGCCCGGATCGAGAACCGGGCGGGGGGTTGAGGATGTTCGGGCGGGCCGGGGCGCTATTCGCCTATTTCACGCGGCACGGGACGGCGGCGAACCTGCTCCTGGTGCTGATGCTGGCGGCGGGCATCTGGGCGATCCCCAACATGCGGTCGCAGTATTTCCCCGATGTCATCATCCAGAACGTTACGGTGGGCGTCACCTGGGAAGGCGCCGGGGCCGAGGATGTCGACGCGACAATCGTCCAGTTGATGGAGCCCGCGCTTCTGGTGGTCGAGGGGGTCGCCGCCGTCACCAGCCGCGCCAGCGAGGGGCGCGCCAGCATCACGCTGGAATTCGAGCCGAACTGGGACATGACCCGGGCGCTGGAGGATGTGCAGGCCGCGGTCGACGGCGTGACGAACCTGCCCGACGAGGCCGAAACCCCCACCGTCCGCCGGGTGGAATGGCGCGACCGCGTGACGGATGTGGTCGTGACCGGGCCGGTCGGGGTCGATCAGCTTGCGCGGCTGTCGGATGAATTCGTCTCGCGGCTCTATGCGGCGGGGGTGACGCGCACGACGATCCAGGGACTTGCCGCGCCGCAGTTGGTGGTCGAGCTGCCCTCGCGCCTCCTGATCGAGCATGATCTGGGCATGACGGATATCGCCGCGGCCATCGCGGCCGAGGTCCGCAGCACCCCCGCCGGCGAGGTGAGCGGTGCGGGCGCGCGGATCCGTACCGGCACGCCCCGTCGCAGCGCCGAGGATATCGCGGCCATTCCCCTGCGGGCGGAACCCGACGGCACGACCCTGACCATCGGCGATCTGGCGACGATCCGGGCCGAGGGCGTGGATCGCAGCCGTGCCTATTATGTCGGCGACAACCCCGCGATGACGATCCGCGTGGACCGCGCCCCGCAGGGCGACGCCATCGCGATCCAGCGCGACGTGGAACGGGTCGCCGCCGAAATGCGCCTGACGCTGCCCGATGGCGTCGCGCTCGACGTGATCCGCAGCCGCACCGAAGAGATCACGAGCCGGCTGAACCTGCTGGTCGACAACGCGGTGGTGGGGCTGGGGCTCGTCGTGGTGCTGCTGTTCCTCTTTCTCAATGCGCGGGTCGCGCTTTGGGTCGCGGCAGGGATACCGGTGGCGATGCTGGCCGCGATTGCGGCGATGTATGCGCTTGGCCTCTCGATCAACATGATGTCGCTTTTCGCGCTGATCATCACGCTTGGCATCGTGGTGGATGACGCCATCGTGGTGGGCGAACATGCCGATTACCGCGCGCGGGAACTGGGCGAAAGCCCGGCCGAGGCCGCCGAGAACGCCGCGACCCGCATGGCCGCGCCGGTCTTTTCGGCGACGCTGACGACCGTCATCGCCTTCTTCACGCTCGTGGCCATCGGGGGGCGGTTCGGCACGCTGATCGCGGATATCCCGCTGACGGTCATCGCTGTCCTGATGGCCTCGCTGGTCGAATGTTTTCTGGTCCTGCCGAACCACCTGCATCATGCGCTGGCCGGGGCGGCGCGGCGGCGCTGGTATGACTGGCCGTCCCATCACGTCAATCGCGGCTTCGTCTGGGTGCGGGAACGGCTGTTCCGGCCCTTCATGGGGCTGGTGGTGCGCGCGCGCTATCCCGTTCTGGCCGGGGCGATCCTGCTTCTGGCGATGCAGGGGGCGGCCTTTCTGCGCGGGGACCTGCAATGGCGTTTCTTCAACTCGCCCGAGGAAGGCTCGATCGCGGGGAACTTTGCGATGTTGCCCTCGGCCACCCGCACCGACACGATCGAGATGATGCGCGAGATGCAGCGCGCCGCCGATGAAGTCGCCGCCCGCTATGAGGAAACCTATGGCCGCAATCCGCTGGCCTATGTCATGTCCGAAATCGGCGGCAATGCCGGGCGTGGGCTGGTAAGCGCCGAGACCAAGGAAGACTATCAGCTTGGCGCGATTTCGGTCGAGTTGATCGACGTGGATCAGCGTGACTTTTCCGCCTTCCAGTTCGTGGCCGATCTGCAAGAGGCCGTCCGCCCCCATCCGCTGCTGGAAGAGGTGAGCTTTCGCGGCGGGCGCACGGGGCCGGGGGGCGATGCGCTCTCGGTCCAGCTTTATGGCGCGGATGCGGATGTGCTGAAATCGGCGGCCGAGGCGGTCAAGGCGGCGCTGCAGGTCTTCCCCGAGGTGTCGGGTCTTGAGGACAGCCTGTCCTATGACATGGACGAGCTTGTCCTGCGCCTGACACCGCAGGGCGAGGCGCTGGGGTTCACCATCGACGCGCTGGGGCGGACGCTGCGCGCGCGCCTGTCGGGGATCGAGGCCGCGACCTATCCCGATGGCCCGCGCTCCGCCGCGATCCGGGTCGAACTGCCCGAGGCGGAACTGACGGCCGATTTCCTCGACTCGACCCTCGTGCGGACGGCGGCGGGGCAATATGTGCCGCTGGGCGATATCGTGAGCGTGTCGCAGCAAAGCGGGTTCGCCGCGATCCGCCGGGAAAACGGGCTGCGCGTGGTGACCGTCAGCGGCGATCTGGCCGAGGATGACCCCGCGCGTGCCGCCGAGATATCGGCCCGGTTGCGCGACACGATCCTGCCCGATGTCGAAAGCAGCCATGGCGTGTCCTGGCGCATGGCGGGGCTGGCCGAGCAGGAACAGGCCTTCCTGTCGGATGCTGCCTGGGCGCTGCTTTACTGCCTGCTTGGCATCTATGGCGTGCTCGCCTGGATCTTCGGCAGCTGGATGCGGCCATTGGTCGTGATGGCGGTCATTCCCTTCGGGCTGGTCGGGGCGCTTTGGGGCCACGGGGTCTGGGGCATGGCGCTGTCGATGTTCTCGGTCGTGGGGCTGATCGGCCTTTCCGGCATCATCATCAACGACTCGATCGTGCTCGTGACGACCATAGACCAGTATCGGAAAGATCGCGCCGTGGTGCCTGCCATCATCGACGGGGCCTGCGACCGCCTGCGCCCGGTCTTCCTGACGACCCTGACCACGGTTCTGGGCCTTGCCCCGCTGCTTTACGAGCGGTCCAGCCAGGCCGAGTTTCTCAAGCCGACGGTCATCACCCTCGTTTACGGGCTGGGCTTTGGAATGGTTCTGGTGTTGCTGGTCGTGCCAGCCCTGATCGCGGTGCAGGCCGATATCGGGCAAAGCCTGCGGTCGCTGCGCCGGCTGTGGCGTGGGCGTGGCGGGGCCCTGGCTATGACACGCCGGGCGGGGGCCGTGGCGGGATTTGCGCTGGTCGCGCTGCTGCTGGCAACGCTGGGCCGGGCAATGATCGTCGATCAGCCGCTCTGGCCCGCATTCGGGTTCTTCCTGGCAGGCGGGGCGATGGCGCTGGCCGTCCTGGCCTTCGGGCTCTTCGTTCTGGGGCGGCGCCGGGGTCAGCCCGGGCAGCCCTCCAATTCATAACCCCGGCCACCGGACAAAAGGGTGATGCGGATGTCCGAGCGGTTCAGCGCAAAGGGCGCGCCGCTTTCCGCGACCAGATCGGCCTTTGCCGTCAGCGCGCCGCCCGACCGCGCCAGGATCGTCTCGGACACCCAGACGCCGCCATCGGCCACCTCGATCACCGCTGTCTCATCCGGGCCGAGCGAGGGCACCGCCAGCGCGGCGGTCAGGCGCAATCCGTCGCGGATCGGTTCCACATCGCAGCGCGCCGAGGTCAGGCCGGCGGCCGCTGCCGGTCGCGGCTGCTGGTCGAGCGCCCGTGCGATCTCCGGGTCGGGGCCGCCCCGGTCGGGCAAGAGTGCCTCGAACCGCAGGCTCACGGGCATGCAGATCGCCTCGCATATCCCCAGATCGACCTTGGCCCGCAGCAGGACCGGCTTGGTCGGGTCGAGCGGCGTTACCTCCATCGGCAGGACGAGCGCATCGTGATAGCCGACGCTGCGCAGGCCGTTCTGGTCAAAGACATCCGGCACGGGCCAGTGAAACGCCACGGAACCGAGGTTTTCCGAACCCGCCCAGTCGAAATGCGGCGGTATCCCGGCATCCCCCGGCGCGCGCCAATAGGTCTTCCACCCTTCCTGCAGCCGGAGGTCGAGGGCGGCCATATGCGTGCCGGTGGCGGTGCGCCAGCCGGTGCGCATCTGCCCGGACACAAGATCGCCCGGCACTTGCGCAGGCGCTGCAAGCGGGAATGCGACGAGCGCGGCGGACACAAGGATTCTCTTCATCATGGCGCGACAATAGGCATCCCGCCCCTGCTGTGAAGTCACATTCCGGCGAAGCGGCGCGGGGCAGGGGCATGGCGGCCATGCCCACCCTTGTCGGAGAGGGCCCCGCGCCCCATCATTGAAAGGGAAAGGCAGGTGACCGAATGGATCTGAGCGGCAAACTCCTCGTTGCGATGCCCGGCATGGGCGACCCGCGCTTTGAACGGAGCGTCGTGTTCCTCTGCGCCCATTCGGATGACGGCGCGATGGGCCTGATCGTGAACAAACCCGCGCCCGAGGTGAAATTCACCGATCTGCTGGACCAGCTGAACATCGTGCGCGGGCCGGCGGCGGCAGATATACGGGTGCATTTCGGCGGCCCGGCGGAACATGGGCGCGGCTTTGTGCTGCATTCGGCGGATTACAGCGCGAACGGATCGACCCTTCAGGTGGATGACCGGATCGGGATGACCGGAACGCTCGATATTCTGGAGGATATCGCCCGGGGCACGGGGCCGGCGCGGTCGCTTCTGGCGCTTGGCTATGCGGGCTGGGGGCCGGGGCAGCTGGAGGAAGAGATCCTGCAGAACGGCTGGCTGACCTGCGACGCGCCCATTGATCTGGTCTTTTCCGGCAATAACGCGGCGAAATGGCAGGATGCGCTGGGAACGCTGGGCATCGACCCGCTGACGCTGTCCTCGGCGGCGGGTCATGCCTGACGGCGCGCCTTCCTTGGCCCCAGGCATTTTCTTCTAGATGGCGCGACCCGTCATCAGGCGCGGCAGATCGCCGCTCAGGCCCGCGGCCTCGCGGATAAAGCGGCGGCGCAGCGGGGGCAGCGCGTTGATCGCGCCCATCCCCAGATCGCGCCCCAGCCGCAACAGCGGGTTGTCCGACGAAAAGAGCCGGTTGAACCCGTCCGTCGCAAGCGCCATCGTCGCCGTGTCGAACCGCCGCCACTGGCGATAGCGGGCGAGCACGGGTGACGTGCCGATATCCTCGCCCCGCCGCCGCGCCTCGATCACCACTTCGGCAAGCGCTGCCACATCCCGCAGGCCAAGGTTCAGGCCCTGGCCCGCGATCGGGTGCACCCCATGGGCGGCATCGCCCACCAGCGCAAGCCGGTCGGCCACCAGATCGTTCGCAAGCGTGAGGTTGAGCGGATAGAGGAACCGCGCGCCTTCCAGCCGGATATCGCCAAGGAAGTCCCCGAACCGTGGGCGCAGCGCCGCGAGATACCCCGCATCGTCCAGCGCGTTGATCCGCTCGGCCTGCGCGCGCGCCTCGGTCCAGACGATGGAGGACCGGTTGCCGGGCAGGGGCAGGATCGCCAACGGCCCCGAGGGCATGAAGAACTGATGGGCGATGCCATCATGCGGGCGCTCATGCGCGATGGCACAGACGAGCGCCGTCTGGCCGTAGTCATGACCGCTGCGGCTGATGCCCGCCCGGGTCGCGGTGCCGCTCTGGCGCCCGTCGGCGCCGATCAGAAGGCGCGCCTGCAGGCGGCGCCCGTCCGCCAGCGTGACCGAAACGCCGGACGGGCCCGTTTCCTGTGCCACCACCTGTGTACCGGACAGATGGGTCACGCGCGGTTCGTCCCCGATCGCGGTCAGGAGCGCGGGCCGCAGATGGCGGTCTTCCAGCATCTGGCCCAGCGGGCCTTCCTCGATCTCCGCGTGATCGAAGGACAGGAACCAGGGCGCCGCGCCTTCGCCCGCGCGCCCGTCGCTCGCCTTGACCTGAAGGATCGGCTGCGCGCTCTCTGCCACCCCCGGCCAGATGCGCAGCGCCTGAAGCATCCTGACCGACCCGAGCGACAGCGCATAGGCCCGCCCGTCAAAGCCCGCACCCCCGCGCGCCTCGGCCGGCAGCGCATCGAGCACGGTGACGCGCAGCCCCCCCTGGGCAAGGGCCAGCGCAAGCGCGGGGCCGTTCAGGCCGCCGCCAATGATGATGACATCCGTATCGGGCGTATCGGGTTCCATGGCGCGCAATATGGCAGCGCCGTGGGGATTGTCCATGCGCCGCGCTGTCGCTAGCGTCAGCCGGACGAACAAATGGGGCGGGGTAACATGACGGCAGCCTGGCTGAAGATGACGGCATCCGATCTGGGGCGCGGGATCGGCGAGGGGCGCATCGACCCGGCAGACCTTGCCGAGGCGTTTCTGGACGCCGCGGCGACCCATCCCCTTGGCCCCCGCATCTATGCCCGCCTGACCCCCGGCCGCGCCCGGGCCGAGGCGCTGGCCGCGCGGGAACGTGCCCGGGCAGGGCTGCGCCGCGGGCTGCTGGATGGTGTGCCGCTGTCGTGGAAGGACCTGTTCGATACGGCCGGCGTCGCGACCGAGGCCGGCAGCGCCCTGTTGCGCGGCCGGGTGCCCGAACGGGATGCCGATGTCCTTGCAACCGCGACGCTGGGCGGCAGTGTATGCCTGGGCAAGACGCACCTGTCGGAGCTTGCCTTTTCCGGGCTCGGCCTGAACCCGGTCACGGCCACACCCCCTTGCGTCAACGATGCCGATGCCGTTGCAGGCGGCAGTTCGTCCGGGGCTGCGACCTCGGTCGCCTTTGGCCTTGCGGCGGGGTCGGTCGGGTCGGATACGGGCGGATCGGTCCGCATCCCGGCGGCGTGGAACGATCTGGTCGGGCTCAAGACAACCGTGGGTCGCCTGCCGATGCGCGGGACCGTCGCGCTCTGCGAGAGGTTCGACACGATCGGGCCCCTCTGCCGCAGTGTCGAGGATGCGGCGCAGATCCTTGCGCTTCTGGACGGGGGCCAGCCAGCCGATCTGCGCGGGGCGAGCCTTGAGGGCGCGCGGTTCCTTTTGTTGCGCTCGGTCGCGATGGACGATCTGCGTCCCGCCGTGGAAGATGGGTTCACGCGGGCGGTGGACCGGCTTGCCGCCGCCGGGGCGCGCGTCACCGAGGCCGAGATCCCGGCGGTGACCGAGGCGCTTGCGCTGTCGCCGGTGCTCTTTTCCGCCGAGGCCTATGGTCTTTGGCGCGATGTGATCGAGGCGCAGCCGGACCTGATGTTCCCGCGCATCCTCGAACGGTTCAGGGGCGGGGCGGAGTTCAGCGGTGCCGATTATGTTGCGGGATGGAAGACGATGGCCGGCCTGCGCGAGGTCTGGGGCGCCGAGACGGCGGGCTATGATGCGGTCATCCTGCCCACCTCGCCGATCCTGCCGCCCCATGCCGACCGTCTGCTGAGCGATCAGGATTACTATGTGCGCGAAAACCTGCTCGCCCTGCGCAACACGCGGATCGGCAACCTCTTTGGGTTGTCGGCGCTCACGCTGCCGACCGGCGTGCCGTCGGCCGGGGTCATGTTCCTTGCCCCGCCGATGGCCGAGGAACGGCTGCTCCGGCTGGGGGCGGCGGCCGAGCGGGCGTTGACCTAAGGCATTGTCGGCAAACCCTTTGGCCGGTCCCTGTCCTTTTTCTGGACCATTGACGCGAATGTCGGTATCCTGACGCTCAAACGGGGCGGAATGACCCCGGGAACGAGGCAGTCATGGCATTTCCTGAGCGGTTTTCTAACCTGCCAGAATACGCATTTCCGCGCCTGCGCGGTCTTCTGGATCATCACACGCCCGGGGGCACCCCGCTGGCGATGACCATCGGTGAGCCGCAGCACGTCTTTCCCGACTTCGTGGCCGAGGTGCTGTCGGAGAACGTCGCTGGCTTCAACAAATATCCCCCGAACGAGGGCACGCCCGAGCTTCTGGCGGCGATCACCGGCTGGGTGGGGCGACGCTATAGCGTGACGCTGGATGCAGGCCAGGTGATGGTGCTGAACGGAACGCGCGAGGGGCTCTTTAACGCCGCGCTCGCGCTTTGTCCCGAACGCAAGAACGGCGCGGAGCCGGTGGTGCTGGTGCCGAACCCCTTCTATCAGGTTTACGCGGTGGCGGCGCTGGCGGCGGGTGCGCGTCCGCATTATGTCCCGGCGACCGAGGCAACGGGGTTCTTGCCCGACTATACGGCGCTTGACCCGGCAGTTCTCGATCAGGTCGCGATTGCCTATATCTGTTCGCCTGCGAACCCGCAGGGCGCCGTCGCGCCGCGCGCCTGGTGGCGCGACCTGATCGCACTGGCCGAACGGCATGATTTCGTGATCTTCGCCGACGAATGCTATTCCGAGATATACCGCGATGCGCCGCCCCCGGGCGCGCTGGAGGTGGTGCAGGAAACCGGCGCCGATCCAGAACGGGTCTTTGTCTTTCACTCGCTTTCAAAACGGTCGAACCTGCCGGGCCTGCGTTCGGGCTTTGTGGCGGGCGGCGCGGCGGGAATGGCTCGTATCCGGCAACTGCGGTCCTATGCCGGGGCGCCGCTGCCTCTGCCGTTGCAGCGCGTCGCCGAACGCGCCTGGGCCGATGAGGCGCATGTGACGGAGAACCGCGCGCTCTACGCGGTCAAGTTCGATCTGGCCGATGAAATCCTCGGCGGGGTCCAAGGGTATCGCGCCCCCGACGCAGGCTTTTTCCTCTGGCTGCCGGTAGCGGACGGCGAGGCCGCAGCACTGAAGCTCTGGCAGGAAACCGGCGTGCGCGTGCTGCCGGGCGCCTACCTTGCGCGTGAGGTGGACGGGTTCAACCCGGGCCAGGGCTATATCCGCGTGGCGCTGGTCGCGTCCGAGGCCGAGACGGCGCAGGGCCTGCGCCTGATCCGCGACTGCATCTATTCGTGAACAGGGGGAAAGGATGGCATCCTATCAGATGAGACAGCGTGACCCCCTCCTTGACAGCAACACGCAGGCGGCGCTGGAACGGCGCGGCAAGGAACTGCTGGGCCTCGGGCTGATCGGACTGGCGCTGGCGCTTGCTCTGATGCTCGGCTCTTACGTGCCCGACGACCCGAGCTGGATGTCGGCAACGGATGAACCCGCGCGGAACATGCTGGGACGGTTCGGAGCCTCGGTCGCCTCGACGCTTTTCATCATCGCGGGCCATGGAAGCTGGGGCCTGCCGCTGGTCGCCGCGGGCTGGGGGCTGCGTTTCGTGTTGCACCGGTCCGAGGAGCGCGCCATGGGTCGGCTCATCTTCGCGCCGATCGCGATCGCGATGGCCTCGGTCTTTGCCTCGACCCATGTGCCCGGGGCCGGCTGGGCGCATTCCTTCGGCCTTGGCGGGCTGTTCGGGGATACGGTGCTTGGGGCGCTTCTGGGAATAGCGCCGGTCGGGGCGATGTTCGGGCTGAAGGTCCTGTCGCTGCTGATGGGCCTTGGCCTTGTCGCGATGATGCTCTTTGTCCTCGGCTTCGACATGCGCGAACTGCGCGAGACGGGGCGGTTCCTTGTGGTGGGTCTGGTCGTCACCTATGCCAGCCTGCTGACCGCCCTTGGCCGGGGTGCGCAAGGGGCGGCCGATGGCGCCCGCGGTGCGCGGGACCGCTATCAGGCGCGCAAGATTAATCGCAAGGCCGCGCTTTACGGCGATGCGCCGGACGGGGGCGGGGGTCTTTTCGCCCGCCGTTCCGCGCCCGAGGCCGACGACCTGCTGGAGGATTGGGACGAAGAGGGCTATGCCCCGCCGCCGATGCAGGCGCTGCGGGGGGCGGGGGCGGCCATCCGCCGTGCCGAGCCCGCGATGGCCGATCCGGAGCCGGTGGTGCCACGGGGCGGCCTGCGGGCCGAGCCGCGCTATGCCGCACCCGAGAAAGCGGCAGTGAACGCCCCGGTGAAAGAGCGCACGGGCCTTCTGGCGCGGATGCCGTCACTGATGCGGCGCGTCGCCGAACCGGCCGAGCCTGAGGACCTGCCCGAGGATGAACGTATCCGCGCCCGGATCAACGATGTCATCAAGGCGCGGGTGCGGCAGGCGCCGGTGCTGACGCTCGGCCGGAACGAACCGCCGCTTGCGCGGGGCCGGGGTCCCAAACCACTTGTGGCCGACACGCGCGGTCCGGGCGTCATGGCCGCCGGTGCTGCGGTCGCGGGCGCTGCGGGAATGGCTGCGGGGATGACCGGCGGGCTCGCCGGGCCCCGGCTTCGGGGGGGCTCCGGGACCGATCAGGCAGCGCCGCTGGTTGCGCCCGTGGTGCAGCGTGGTCGGGCGGTGCCCGAGGCCGACCTTTATCCCGAGCCGGAGCTTTATTCCGACGTGCCGTTCGGGGATGACGACGATTACGCCGATGCCGATGCGGATACGGATTTCGACCTGCCCGCCGCGCCGCTGCCGGTGGCGGAACCGCAGCCCCGCGCCGTGGTGGAACATCCCCCCCGCAAGGCGCCCGCGCCCTCTCGCCAAGCCCAGGCCGAGGCGCAGCCGCGCCTGCGGCTCGAGGACACGCCGCCGCCCCCCTATGAACCGCCGCCGCTTGCGTTGCTGACCAATCCGGCGGAAATCCAGCGCCATCACCTGCCCGATGAGGCGCTGGCCGAAAATGCGCGGATGCTCGAATCGGTCCTGGACGATTACGGCATCAAGGGCGAGATCGTGAGCGTCCGGCCCGGCCCGGTTGTCACGATGTATGAACTCGAACCTGCGCCGGGCCTCAAGGCGAGCCGTGTCATCGGGCTGGCTGACGATATCGCGCGGTCGATGTCGGCGCTTTCGGCCCGCGTTTCGACCGTGCCGGGGCGCACGGTGATCGGGATCGAACTGCCCAATGCGCAGCGCGAAAAGGTGGTGCTGCGGGAAATTCTTGCCGCGCGCGACTTTGGCGACAGCAACCTGCGCCTGCCGCTCGCGCTCGGCAAGGATATCGGCGGCGAGCCGGTCGTGGCTAACCTCGCCAAGATGCCCCACCTGCTGATCGCCGGGACCACCGGGTCGGGGAAATCGGTCGCCATCAACACGATGATCCTCAGCCTTCTCTACAAGCTCTCGCCCGAGGAATGCCGGCTGATCATGATCGACCCCAAGATGCTGGAACTCAGCGTCTATGACGGCATCCCGCATCTGCTGTCGCCCGTCGTGACCGACCCGAAAAAGGCGGTCGTCGCCCTGAAATGGGTCGTGGGCGAGATGGAGGAACGCTATCGCAAGATGTCCAAGATGGGTGTCCGCAACATCGAGGGCTATAACGGCCGCGTCCGCGAGGCGCTGTCCAAGGGCGAGATGTTCAAGCGCACGATCCAGACCGGCTTTGACGAGGATACGGGCGAGCCGGTCTTCGAGACGGAGGAATTCGCCCCCGTCGCGCTGCCCTATATCGTCGTCATCGTCGATGAGATGGCCGACCTGATGATGGTCGCCGGCAAGGAGATCGAGGCCTGCATCCAGCGTCTGGCACAGATGGCGCGCGCATCGGGCATCCACCTGATCATGGCGACGCAGCGCCCGTCGGTCGATGTCATCACCGGCACGATCAAGGCGAACTTCCCCACCCGGATCTCGTTCCAGGTGACGTCCAAGATCGACAGCCGCACCATCCTGGGCGAGATGGGCGCCGAGCAGCTGCTGGGCATGGGTGACATGCTCTACATGGCGGGCGGCGCCAAGATCACCCGGATTCACGGCCCCTTTGTCAGCGACGAAGAGGTCGAAGAGGTCGTGACCCATCTGAAAAGCTTCGGCCCGCCGGAATACATGTCGGGGGTGGTCGATGGTGTGGATGACGAAAAGGCCGAGGATATCGACGCGGTGCTTGGCCTTGGCGGCAACACGGACGGCGAGGATGCGCTTTACGATCAGGCGGTGGCCATCGTCATCAAGGACCGCAAATGCTCCACCTCCTACATCCAGCGCAAGCTGGGCATCGGCTATAACAAGGCCGCCCGCCTGGTTGAGCAGATGGAGGAACAGGGGCTCGTCTCGGCGTCGAACCATGTCGGCAAACGTGAAATACTTGTGCCGGAACAGTGATCTGAGCGCTGCGTTATGTGACGGGAAGGGGGCTGGATCGCGGCCCCCTTTTTCATAGATTTGGATGAATGAACGCAGACCAGAGGGCCTTGCCGATGCGAATGATCCTAGCGGCCGTGATGGGTGCCATGATGGCACTTCCGGCCTACGCGAACCCGATTTCCCTTGAGGAGATTTCCCGCTACTTCAACAGCTTCACCACCGCGCAGGGGGAATTTACCCAGATCAACGGTGACGGCAGCATCTCGACCGGGACGATCTATATCGCGCGTCCCGGGCGAATCCGCTTCGAATACGCGCCGCCCGATTCCAGTCTGGTGATGGCAGGTGGCAGCCAGGTGGCGATTTTTGACCCCAAGTCGAACCAGCCGCCGGAACAGTATCCGCTGTCGCGTACACCGCTGAACCTGATCCTTGCGCAGAATGTCGATCTGACCCGGGCGCGGATGGTCGTCGCCCATGTGAGCGACGGCGAAACCACCACGGTCGTGGCCCAGGACCCCGACCGGCCGCAGCACGGGTCGATCGAGATGGTCTTTACCGCCAATCCGACGGAACTGCGTCAGTGGATCATCCGCGATGACGCGGGTGGCGCAACCACGGTCGTCCTGAACGACCTTGCCACGAACATGCAGCTGTCGTCGTTCCTCTTCAACATTCACTATGAGGAAGAACAGCGCCGCCGCTGATCTAGGGGGGCCTCGGCCCCCCGTTCAACTTGATCCTCGTTCACGCCCGGCGGCAGGCGACCAGCTGTTGCTGATATCTGTCGGCCCGGGCTGCGACGTTGTTCGAGACGGTCAACAGCCAGGGCTTGGAATTGTAGCTGCCGCGCGAATAGCCGCCATGTCCTTCGTGATAGGCAAGATACTGGTTGCGCGCGTCGGTCAGGGGGATGCCGTTCCGCTGGCGCGTCTTGTTCATGTACCAGCCCATGAAATCGGTCGCATCGCGGATGTCCTCGCGGCGGGCGCGGCGGTTCCCGGTCTCACGCTGATATTCCTCCCACGTGCCGTCGAGCGCCTGCGCGTAGCCATAGGCCGAGCTTTGGCGCCCCATCGGGATCACCCCCAGCGCCCAGCGGACCGGGGTGCGCGCGTCGCCGACAAAGCGGGATTCCTGATGGATCGTCGCCATCTGCACATGGACCGGGACGCCCCACTTGCGTTCGCTGGCCCGCATCGCCGCAAGGTAGCGGGGGCGTTCCTGAACGATGCTGCACGCGTTTTCAAGATCCCGGGGCGCGGAATAGTTGCCACCCCCACCACAGGATGCCAACAGCAGAACGATTACGCCTGCGCGAAGAAACTTGCCCATCTGCACTGCCCGTCGTTTGTTGTTTTGCGAAATCATAGATCAAAACGCGTCCGAGGAAAACGCGCTTTTCCGGGAAACTCCTTCAGTTCTGCGCGAGTTTCGGGGGCAGGGGCTGCGATCAGCGGCAGGAGCCATTATATGGGCGGGGCCGTTGAATGGGGCGGGGGCCGCTAAATGGGGCGGGGGCCGCTAAATGGGACAAGTGGACAAGGTCCGGGAATTCCGCTAGTGACGGGCCGAAGGATGAACGAATGCTGAGAACGCGCGCGAAATTCAGTCTGGGGCAGGTTGTCCGCCACCGCAAACACCCGTTTCGCGGCGTTGTTTTCGACGTGGACGCGATCTTCTCCAACACCGAGGAATGGTACGACTCGCTGCCCGAGGACAGCCGCCCCGACAAGGACCAGCCCTTCTATCATCTCCTCGCCGAGAATGATCAGAGCTATTACGTCGCCTATGTCTCGGAACAGAACCTCGTGCCCGACGACACCGGAGAGCCCGTGGACCACCCGGAGGTGGAGACCATCTTCGGCGATTTCGAGGATGGGCGCTACCCATTGCAGGTCAGCCTGAACTGATGCTTGACTATACCGATCTTGCCGCCCGCATCCGGTCGCTGTGCGAAGGGGAAACCGATACGGTCGCCCTGATGGCCACGGTCGCCTGCGAGGTGCATCATGCGGATGCGCGGTTCGACTGGACCGGGTTCTACCGTGTCGTGGCGCCCGAACTTCTCAAGATCGGTCCTTATCAGGGCGGGCATGGCTGCCTTGTGATCCCGTTCTCGCGCGGGGTCTGCGGGGCGGCGGCACGCACCGGCAAGGTGCAGCTTGTCCCCGATGTCGATGCCTTTCCGGGTCACATCGCCTGCGCCTCCTCGACCCGCTCGGAACTCGTCCTGCCGGTCTGGAACGGGGCGGGGCGTCTGCTCGGCGTGTTCGACATCGACAGCGACCAGCCCGACGCCTTTACCGAGACGGATGCGACGGCGCTGTCTGCCATCCTGGCCGAGGTCTTTGCCCAAGCCGACTAGGGTCAGCCCGCGCTGGCCGTCGGTGTCGCAATCGGCTATGCCGCGCGCATGAACGAATTTGCCTATAATCCGCCGTCCGATCCGCCGTGCATCCTCTTCCACGATCACGCGATTCTGGTTGTGGAAAAGCCTGCGGGGCTGCTGTCGGTTCCGGGCCGGGGCGAGGACCGGGCCGACTGCCTGATCGAGCGCCTGCGTCTGGCGTTCCCCGAGGTGCTTCTGGTGCATCGGCTGGACCTGGATACCTCAGGCGTGATGGTCTTTGCCCTGACGCCGGCCGCGCAGCGCAATCTGGGCCAGCAATTCGAGGCGCGGACGGTCAAGAAGGTTTACATGGCGCGCCTCTGGGGTGAGCTTGCGCCAAAGACCGGGCGGGTGGACCTGCCCCTGATCGTGGACTGGCCCAACCGTCCCCGGCAGCACGTCAACCATGAAACGGGGCGCCCCGCGCAGACGGACTGGCGTGTCGTGCGGTTTGAGGGCGGCACGACGCGGGTGCGGCTGATGCCCCTGACCGGCCGCAGCCATCAGTTGCGGGTCCATATGATGGAACTTGGCCACCCGATCCTGGGCGACACGCTTTATGCCCAAGGGGCGGCGCGCGACTTTCCGCGCCTGATGCTTCATGCCGAAAGCCTGCGGTTTCGCCACCCCGACGGCGGCAAGGGGCAGAGCTTTTCCGCCCCCGCCCCCTTTTAGCCGGCCTGATCGTTCGCCCAGCCCGAGACGGCCTTGACCTCCAGAAAGTCCTCGATGCCCCAGACACCGCCTTCGCGGCCGTTGCCCGACAGCTTCATCCCGCCAAAGGGGCTGCCGGCTCCACGCGACTGACCGTTCATCTCGATCATGCCGGCGCGCAGCTTGTGGGCCAGCCGGTTGCGGCGGGCGCCGTCCTGGCTCTGGACATAGTTCGTCAGGCCATAGACCGTGTCGTTGGCGATGCGCACAGCCTCTTCCTCGGTCTCGAAGGGGATGATGGACAGGACCGGGCCAAAGATCTCTTCGCGCGCGATGGTCATGTCGTTCGACACGTCGGCAAATACCGTGGGGCGCACGAAATAGCCGCGGTTCAGCCCTTCGGGCCGCCCGAGACCGCCTGCGACAAGACGCGCGCCTTCGTTCATGCCCTTCTGGATCAGGTCTTGGATCTTGTCGAACTGCCCCTGCGAGACCACGGGCCCGAGATGCTTGCCCGCCTCATGCGCCGAGGCGACGCGCGTCTTTTCGGCGACCTCGCGCGCGGTCGCCACGGCATCCTCATAGACGTCGCGCTGCACCAGCATCCGCGTAGGGGCGTTGCAGCTTTGCCCCGAATTGTTGAAGCAATGGGCGGCCCCCCGGCGGACGGCATCGGCATCTGCATCGGCAAAAACGAGGTTCGCGCCCTTGCCGCCCAGCTCCAGATGAACCCGTTTCAGCGTATCGGCCGCTGCCTTGGAAATCGCGATACCCGCCCGGGTCGAACCGGTAAAGCTGACCATATCCACATCCGGATGGGTCGAAAGCTGTGTCCCCACACCAGCGCCGTCCCCGTTCACGAGGTTGAAGACCCCTTTGGGAACGCCCGCCTCATGCAGGATCTCCGCATAGACGATCGAGGAGAGCGGCGCGATCTCGGAGGGTTTCAGAACCATCGTGCAGCCGGCCAGCAGGGCGGGAATGGTCTTAAGCGTGACCTGGTTCATCGGCCAGTTCCAGGGCGTGATCATCGCGCAGACGCCCACGGCTTCCTTGATGATCCGGTCCTCGGGTGCGTGGGGGCCTAAGGGGGCCACGAACTCGATCTTGTCGAAGGCGGTGATGAAGTTCGTGATGTGCCAGCTTCCCGCAGTCACCTGACTGGCGCGGGCCATGTCGATCGGCGCGCCCATTTCAAGGCTGATGGCCTGCGCCATATCCTCGGCCCGGGCTTCATAGACCTCAAGGATACGCTTGACGAGCGCGAGGCGTTCGGCCGGCGGCGTTTCCATCCATGCGGGCAGCGCGCGCCGGGCGGCGGCCACTGCGGCATCGGTATCGGCCTGATCCCCGAGGGAGATCACGGCACAGGCTTCTTCGGTCGAGGGGTCAATCACCTCCAGGTCGCGGGCCCGCTCCGGGGCAACCCATGCGCCGTCGATGTAGAATTCACGTTTCGCGATCATGCCGTCCTCCGCTGGATTCGTGCCACGATGGCATCGCCTTTGAGGATAGGCAACGGGGAGGGGTGAACATATGCTGCGAGTTTCCTATGTGATGAACGAACGCCCGCTTTCAGAAGGAGGGATCATGACCCTGCGTCTCAACGACACCGCCCCGGACTTTACCGCCGACAGTACCGAGGGGCGGATCAGCTTTCACGACTGGATCGGCGACAGCTATGCCATCCTGTTCAGCCACCCCAAGGATTTCACGCCGGTCTGCACGACCGAGTTCGGCGCCGTCGCCCGCCTGACCGACGAATTCGCACGCCGCGGCGTCAAGGTGGCGGGCGTATCGGTCGACCCGCTGGAAAAGCACATGCAGTGGAAGGCCGATGTGGAAAAGGTCGCGGGCACGCCGGTGACCTTCCCCATCTTTGCCGATGAGGATCTGACCATCGCCAAGGCCTATGGCATGATGCCGGCCGATGCCTCGCTGCCTGGCGACCGGACGCCCCAGCATACGGCGACGGTGCGTTCCACCTTCATCATCGGGCCGGACAAGAAGATCCGGCTGGCGCTGATCTACCCGATGTCTGTGGGCCGGAACTTTGACGAGATCCTGCGCGCGGTGGATGCGATCCGCCTGACCGATGGTGCGCCCTTTGCGACCCCGGCCGACTGGAAGCAGGGGGAAAAGGTCATCGTCGCGCTGTCGGTCAATGACGAGGACGCCAAGGCCCGGTTCGGCGAGTTGGAGATCGTGCTGCCCTATCTGCGCAAGGCCAACGTCCCCGGATGATCGGCTTGCTGGCCACCTGTGGGGGCCGGATAGCCCGGTCCCCAGATCGTCGCGGCATCGCGGGCGATCATGCGCGCCTCGGCTGCATCGAGGAGCGTCCGCGCGGCCTGGGCGTCCCCGCCCGCCTCGCGCAGGGCGCGTGTCCAGATTCGCAGGACCGAACGCGCGCTCCACGGCAGGGCGGCCGAATGGACCCAGGCGCGCAGTTCGGGCGGCAGCGCATCGTGCCCGCGCATCCCGTCCGAACGTTTCCGGGGCAGCGCGGTCTTGGTGTTCCGCCTCATGCCGCCCTCTGTTTGCCCCACTGGGGAAACGGATCGGGAAGGTCGGCCCAGTCGGCGGGCTGAAACGTTCCGGTTTCGACCAGCGCCGCATCCAGCGCGGCAGTGATCGCGTCCCGGTCCATACCTGCGCCGATAAAGACCAGCTCTTGCCGCCGGTCCCCCCAGGGTTCGGCCCAGTGGCGCCGCATCTCGGCCTGCGCATCGGGGTGCGAAGGCCAGCGCTCTTGCGGGACCGAGGCCCACCAGCCCCCCAGCGGCTGGACGCTGGAAATCGCGCCCGCCAGGCTGAACTCGGCAACCCAGTTCGGGCGGGTCGCGATCCAGAAATGTCCCTTGGCGCGGATGACGCCGGGAAGGGGCCCGTTGAGTACCTGATGGACACGCGCCGGGTCGAACGGGCGCCGCGCGCGGTAGACGAACGAAGAGATCCCGTATTCCTCGGACTCGGGCACATGATCCGCAAAGCCGTAAAGCTCCTTGGCCCAAAGCGGGTGTTCATGCGCGCGGTCGAAATCGAAAAGCCCCGTGTCAAAGATCGCCGCTGCATCGACCTGCGACCGGTCCGTCTCGATCAGGCGCGCGTCGGGGTTCAGCGCGCGGATGATCTTTCGTGCGGCGTCCCGCCGTTCGGGCCCCGCATCACCGATCTTGTTGAGGATGACGACATCGGCGAACTCGATCTGCTCGGTCAGAAGGTTGACGAGCGTGCGTTCATCCGCCTCGCCAAGGCTTTCGCCGCGATCCGACAGGAAGTCATGGCTGGAAAAATCGACCAGAAGGTTCACCGCATCGACGACCGTCACCATCGTGTCGAGCCGCGCGACATCGGAAAGGCTGTCGCCGTTCTCGTTGCGAAAGGCAAAGGTGGCGGCGACCGGCAGGGGTTCGGCGATACCGGTCGACTCGATCAGCAGGTAGTCGAACCGCCCCTCGGATGCGAGTCGCCGCACCTCTGACAAGAGATCATCGCGCAGCGTGCAGCAGATGCAGCCATTGGTCATCTCGACCAGCTTTTCCTCGGATCGCGACAGTTCCGCCCCGCCCCGGACCAGATCCGCGTCGATATTCACCTCGGACATGTCGTTGACGATGACGGCGACGCGGCGCCCCGCGCGGTTGTTCAGCACGTGGTTCAGAAGGGTGGTTTTTCCTGCGCCCAAAAATCCGGAAAGCACCGTGACGGGCAGGCGATGGTCTGGCTGGCTCATGTCTCGATTCCGTTATGTTATAGTATTACATTAACGGAGCGGGAAGACGGCGACAACCCCCGCAAAGCAAAGCGCCCCGGCCGGAACCGGGGCGCTCTTGTCATTCAGGCCGAAAGGCTCAGGCCTCTGCGTCGGTCTTGGCCTCGGTGATTTCCTCACCGGTTTCCTGATCGACCATCTTCATGCCAAGGCGCACCTTGCCGCGGTCGTCGAAGCCGAGCAGCTTGACCTTGACCTCCTGGCCTTCCTTCAGGATCTCGTTCGGATGCTGAAGGCGCTTGTTGGCGATCTGGGATACGTGAACCAGACCGTCGCGCTTGCCGAAGAAGTTCACGAAGGCGCCGAAATCGACCAGCTTCACGACGCGGCCGGTGTAGATCTTGCCCTCTTCCGGCTCGGCCACGATCGACCAGATCATGTCATAGGCCTTCTTGATGGCATCGCCGTTGGAAGAGGCGATCTTGATCACGCCGTCGTCGTTGATGTCGACCTTGGCGCCCGAGGTTTCCACGATCTCGCGGATCACCTTGCCGCCCGAGCCGATCACTTCACGGATCTTGTCGGTCGGGATCTGCAGCGTCTCGATCCGCGGAGCATGGGCCGAGAATTCGGTCCGGCCAGCGGTGAGCGCCTTGGCCATCTCGCCCAGGATGTGCATCCGGCCGTCCTTGGCCTGTGCCAGCGCCTGTTCCATGATCTCGGGCGTGATGCCCGCGACCTTGATGTCCATCTGGAGGCTGGTGATGCCGTTCTCGGTGCCCGCGACCTTGAAGTCCATGTCGCCGAGGTGATCCTCATCGCCCAGGATGTCGGTCAGCACGGCCCATTTGCCGTCATCCTCAAGGATCAGGCCCATGGCAACACCTGCCACCGGCGCCTTGAGCGGGACGCCCGCATCCATCATCGACAGCGAACCGCCGCAGACAGAGGCCATCGAGGACGAACCGTTCGATTCCGTGATCTCGGACACGACGCGGATCGTGTAGGGGAAATCGGTCTGCGCCGGAAGAACCGCCTGCAGTGCCCGCCAGGCAAGTTTGCCGTGGCCGATTTCGCGACGACCGGGGCTGCCGACACGCCCCACCTCACCCACCGAATAGGGGGGGAAGTTGTAGTGCAGCAGGAAGTTCGACCGCGAATTCCCGTGCAGCGCGTCGATGATCTGCTCATCCTCGCCGGTGCCGAGCGTGGTGACGACCAGCGCCTGCGTTTCCCCGCGGGTAAAGAGCGCCGAGCCATGCGTGCGCGGCAGGATACCCACCTCGGACACGATCGGGCGGACGGTCTTGTTGTCGCGGCCGTCGATCCGGGCGCCACCATTGATGATGTCGCCGCGCAGGATCGCCGACTCGAGCTTTTTGAACGCCGAGCCGAGGTTTTCGTTCGCCAGTTCCTCTTCGCTCAGCGTGGCCTTGACGGCGTCACGCGCGGCGGCGACGGCGTTCACCCGCTCCTGCTTGTCCTTGATCGCGAAGGCGGCGCGCATCTGGTCTTCGCCGGCGGCCTTCACCTTGGCGTAGAGATCCGAGTAATCGGCCGGCTGGAAGTCGAAAGGTTCCTTCGCGGCGACCTCGGCCAGGTCGATGATCAGGTCGATCACCGGTTGCATGGCGTCATGGCCGAACTTGACCGCGCCCAGCATCTCGGCCTCGGTCAGTTCATAGGCCTCGGATTCCACCATCATCACGGCGTTCTTGGTGCCGGCGATGACCAGATCCAGACGCTGCTCGGGGTTTTCGCGCAGCTTCTGCATGTCGTCGATCTGCGGGTTCAGCACGTAGTCGCCGTTGGCAAAGCCCACGCGCGCGGCGCCGACGGGGCCCATGAAGGGCACGCCGGAAATCGTCAGCGCGGCCGATGCGGCGATCATGGCGACGATGTCGGGCTCATTCACCAGATCGTGGCTCAGCACCGTGCACATCACGAGCACTTCGTTCTTGAACCCGTCCACGAAGAGCGGGCGGATCGGGCGGTCGATCAGCCGCGAGGTGAGCGTTTCCTTCTCGCTCGGCCGGGCTTCACGCTTGAAGAAGCCGCCGGGCACCTTGCCCGCGGCATAGTATTTTTCCTGGTAATGCACGGTCAGCGGAAAGAAATCCTGCCCCGGCTTGGCGCTTTTGGCGAAAGTCACGTTGGCCATGACGCTCGTCTCGCCCAGCGTGGCGATGACGGTGCCGTCGGCCTGACGGGCCACCTTGCCCGTTTCCAGGGTCAGCGTCTCGCCGCCCCATTCGATCGACTTTTTCGTAACGTTGAACATCTCGTTTCCTATCATGGTCGGGGGACCCTCCGCCCGACCCGGTTTCATACGGGCGCGCTTCGCCCGTGGCCCCGCTTGATCTGTCTGCCTGTCCCACGGGGCCCGGTGAGGAGGCGGTCATCCGGCCCGCAAGGGGCCCGATCCGAATAGAAAGAACCCCCGGGCCATCGCCCGGGGGCACCTTGTTCCTTAGCGGCGCAGGCCGAGGCGGGCGATCAGATCCTGATAGCGGCCCTGATCCTTGGCCTTGAGGTAGTCGAGCAGCTTGCGGCGCTGTGCCACCAGCTTGAGAAGCCCACGGCGGGAATGGTTGTCCTTCTTGTGGGTCTTGAAATGCTCGGTCAGGGTCGCGATGCGCGACGACAGGATGGCGACCTGAACTTCGGGCGAACCGGTGTCGCCTTCCTTGGTCGCGTATTCTTTCATGACGCGGGCTTTTTCTTCGACTGTGATCGACATCGGGGTCTCCTTTTTGATGAAGGGTGAATGGCGCAAGCCGGGATGTCGTCCAGCAGGGCCCGTGGAGATATCCGCAGTGAAGCGCGGATGCGCGCGTATAAGGCAAATCAGGAGGAAATGAAAGCCTGTTTCGACGGGCGCGAAGCGGGGGTGGAGCGGGCGCAGCGGCCCCGCCGGGCCTCCGGGCGCGTGATGCGTTAACGAAGAGTTAACAGAACATTTGTGGCAAGCCGCAGGCCGATGGTAACCTTACAGGGTCGCCAGTTGCGGCGATGCGGGGGTAAGAGTGGCGCCGTGTTTTCGCTGTTTGGTGTAATGAGTATTCTGTTTCTGGGGGCGCTCGGCACCTCTGTCACCCCCGCTACCGCGACCGAACCCGATGAAGGGGACGCCTCCGACGTGCCTGACGAACCCGAAACTCCGCAGGGCGACCTGCTGATCGGGGGCGATGGCGGCGATATTCTGGTGGGCGGCGACGGCGATGACCTGATCCTTGGCGGGGCGGGTGACGACCAGATCGGCGGCTATGCGGGCGATGATATGCTCTTTGGCGGGGACGGGAATGACAGCCTCTTTGGTGGCGAGGGACGCGACCTTCTGTTCGGCGGGCCGGGCGACGACTGGCTGGCGGGGGGCGATGGCGACGATCTCTTGTCCGGGGGCGCGGGCGACGACTACCTGGCCGGGCAGGAAGGGGACGACATCCTGTTCGGCGGTGCGGGCGACGACACGCTCTATGGCGGTGGCGGAAATGACTGGCTGTTCGGCGGATTGGGCGACGATGCGCTGCATGGCGGCTCTGGCGACGATGTGCTGTCGGGCGGGCGAGGGGCGGATACGCTCTTTGGCGGGCACGGGAACAACACGCTGATCGGGATCGTGCTGGATGAGGACGGGCAGGATATCGACGAAGGCGACTATCTGAACGGCGGGTCGGGCGACGACCTTTTCGTGATCGGCGGGGGCGATACCGTGACGGGCGGCGGCGGGGCGAACACCTTTGTGCTGGGCGACTGGATCAACGGCGCGCCTGCGGTCATTCAGGACTTCATGCCCGATTTCGACCGGATCGTCGTCGCGCATCAGGCCCTGGGGCAGGAGCCGCTGCTGGAATT
The DNA here is from genome assembly GCF_042681825.1 of Halodurantibacterium flavum. Taxonomy (NCBI): domain Bacteria; kingdom Pseudomonadati; phylum Pseudomonadota; class Alphaproteobacteria; order Rhodobacterales; family Paracoccaceae; genus Halodurantibacterium; species Halodurantibacterium flavum. Next base: position 17,113 of record NZ_JBHUGH010000009.1, on the reverse strand, counting down.
GCAGGAAGACGAAGGTCTTACCCGCATCCTTCTGGACGGGGTCGTCCTTGCCCATCTGCCGGGGGTCGGGGGGATGACGCCCGCCTCGATCGAGTTGCGCCTGCGCGGCTAGCCGTCACACCCAGAGAACGGGCGCCTGCGCATAGCCGATGTAGAGCGGGTGTTTCGGATGCCCGTCCCGCGTCAGCCCGAGGTGAAAGAGCGGTCGGCCCGTGCCCCGCATCAGCGCCTCGACCTGCGGACCACGGCCAAGATGCGCGCCATGCGTGCCCCAGGCACAGATGATCCGGTCCGCCCAGTCGCAGCTTTCCAGAATGGCCGCATCATTCGCCGGTCCCACCGGGTCGGCTGCCGCACGCATCCCCTTTGGGTCCGTGTCGCGCCAGGCAAAGATGTTGCAGACCCGGAACGCCCCGAAGCCGAGCGTGCGGGCGCGGCGCTCGCACCGTTCGACCGTGGGATCGTTCTGATATTCGGTCGCGGTCGAGGGGTTCAGCATCACGAAAAGCGCCTTTTCCCCCTCGGCCCAGCGGCGGGTCAGAAGGTAGCGGTAGCGTTCGCAGGGCGAATAGACCGCCGTGCTGTCGGCGTCGCCTTTCTGAAAGCTCCGCGTGATCACAGGTTGAAGACCCGGCTGGGATGCAATTCGCCCGACCGGTAGACCCCGACAGCCACGGCCCGGCCCTGATGGCTGGCCCAGGCTTCCTCGCCCCATTCGGCGTCGGAACTGATCACCATCCCGGGGTTGCCGTTGCGCAGCCGCGCCGCGCCCTCGGCGGTGGCAGGGAGTTCCGGCAGATCGGCCAGCCCCATTTCCAGCGGCAAAAGCAGGTCGTCAAGCGCCTCGGTCCGGGCGAGGTTGTCGATCTGTTCGATGGTCGTCCCGGCTTCCGCGGTGAACGGCCCCGACCAAAGGCGGCGCAGGCGCAGCACATGGCCATGACAGCCAAGGGCGGCGCCCAGATCCCGCGCGATGGACCGCACATAACCGCCCTTGCCGCAGACCATTTCCAGTTCGACATGATCGGCATCCGGGCGCGCGGTGATCGTCAGGCTCTCGACCCAGAGAGGGCGGGCGGCCAGGTCCATCTCTTCGCCCGCCCGTGCGATATCGTAGGCGCGTTCACCCTCGATCTTGACGGCCGAGAACTGGGGCGGAACCTGCATGATCTCGCCCCGGAACCGCGCCAGCGCCGCCTCGATCGCGGCATCGTCGGGGCGCAGGTCGGACGTGGCGATGACCGCGCCTTCGGCGTCGTCCGTGGTCGTCGCCTGCCCCAGCCGGACGGTGAAGCGATAGCATTTCAGCGCATCGGTGATGTAGGGCACCGTCTTGGTCGCCTCACCCAGCGCCACCGCCAGAACGCCCGTCGCGTCGGGGTCGAGCGTCCCGGCATGGCCGGCCTTCTTGGCATCGAAAGCCCAGCGGACCTTGTTCACCACCGCGGTCGAGGTCATGCCCGACGGCTTGTCCACCACGAGCCAGCCCGAAATCTCTCGCCCCTTGCGCCTGCGTGCCATTCCCGTCTCCCGTTGCTTCAGGCTGCGCCTGCTAGCCGCCGGCGTGATCCTCGTCAATCGGAACCACCGTGCCGACGATGGGACCAAGCGGCAGGCCCCAGTCACTGCGCCGCAGTCCCGGCGCATGGAGCCGAGAAATATTGCCGTCGAAGTAAAGCGCGTTCGGGGTGCCAAGCCCGTCGCGGAACATCCGGCCGAATTCATGGAACGTCACGCGCCGGTCGGAGATCACGAACCATGCGCGGCTGCCATCCTCTGACACGCCTACCCCGTTGCGGACGTAGCGCGAGGTCGCGTCGACCAGAAAACGCGGATGCAGTTCTCCGTCGATCACCAGCATCGGGCCCGATTGGGTGGCATAGTCGCAGACCGGCGGACTGTCGGCAAAGCGGCGGGTTTCGAGCACCGCAAACCCCTCTGGGCCGATGCAGAAGACGCCGTTCGGCAGCATCCCGAAATTGCCGGGCCCTGCCGAGGTCACGAGCTTTCCGGCCTGCCCTGCCCGGTCGAGATAGAGGCCCACGGGCGTCCGGTCGGAATGATACATGCCTGCGTTCATGGCAAAGCCGAGCCGTAACCCGTCATCGGCCAAGGTGCGGTTGAGCCGGTCAAAGCTGCCATAGATCGCGCCATCGGGCGCGGTCAGCCAGAGGCGCAGGTCATCCTGGCCGGCGCGAACCTCGCAGACGATATAACGGTTGCCGTCATGATCGACCGGCTCGCAGCGCTCGGCCGCCCCCGCCACACCCGAAAACAACCCCAGGAACGACAGGGTTGCCAGCGTCATCCAGCGCATGTCAGTCCGGCCTCGCATCGTCCGCCGGATCGTCGTCGCCATCGGCGTCCACATCGCGGCGCACCGTTTCGTCGTTCAGAAGGCGGCGGGTTTCGTCCATCCGGTCAAAGGTCTCGTCGATCGCGAACCGGATTTCCGGCGCGAACTTGAGCGTCAGCTCCTTTGCCACCTGCCGGCGCAACTCGGCGCGGTTGCGGCGCAGGGCGGCCAGTGCCTCGTCGGAGCCCTGGCCCCCGAGCGGCATGACGAAGGCCGTCGCCACCTTGAGATCGGGCGAGGTCCGGACCTCGCCCACCGTTATAGACATGCGGTTCAGTTCGGGGTCATGCACATCGCCGCGCAGCAGGACATCCGACAGCCGGCGCCGGATGAGTTCGCCCACACGGAGCTGTCGTTGGGAGGGGCCGGAGCCGGAAGGGAAACGATTTGCCATGGCGCAGATGTAGGCGATCCGGCGTGCCGCCGCAATATTGGCTGCGCAAACCGCGCTGACCGGGCCTTTACCGCCCCCGCACCAACAGGCTAAAGCGACCGGAGGAACGGGACGGGCGACCAGAGGGGAAACTGCAGATGACGAAGGATGACGCATCCCTGCCGGGGATCGTGGTGACCGGCGCCTCGGGGCGGATGGGGCGGATGCTGGTCCGAACGGTCGCCGAAAGCGCAGCGGCCCGTCTGGTCGCCGCGCTGGAACGGCCCGGGCATCCGTGGATCGGGCAGGATGTCGGCGTGGCGATGGGCGGCTCGCCCCTGGGCGTGACCGTCACCGATGACCCGCTTGAGGCCGTGGCGCGGGCGCAGGCGATCATCGACTTCACCGCCCCCGCCGCGACGGTGGAATTCGCGGATCTCGCCGCGCAGGCGCGGGCGGTGCATGTCATCGGAACGACCGGGCTGTCCGACGCCGATCTGGACCGGATCGCCCTTGCGGCCCGTCATGCGCCGATCGTGCGCGCCGGCAACATGAGCCTTGGCGTCAACCTTCTGGTGCAGCTGACGCGCAAGGTCGCGGCGGCGCTCGATGCGGATTTCGACATCGAGGTGGTCGAGGCCCATCACCGCCACAAGGTCGACGCGCCTTCGGGCACCGCGCTGATGCTCGGCGAGGCCGCGGCCGAGGGGCGCGGGGTGTCGCTGACTGACATGACCGACAGCGGGCGCGACGGGATCACCGGCCCCCGGGGGCGCGGCCGGATCGGGTTTTCCGCGATCCGGGGCGGCGACATCGTGGGCGAACATGACGTGATCTTTGCGGGCGAGGGCGAAAGGATCATCCTTCGCCACGTCGCGACGGATCGTGCGATCTTTGCGCGCGGCGCGCTCAGGGCGGCGCTCTGGGGGCAGGACAAGAAGCCCGGCACCTATTCGATGGTGGATGTGCTGGGCCTCTGAACCAGTAAAGGCACGGCGGAGGGGGTGCGGTCAGAAATCGACCGCAATCCCCTTCTTTTCCCAGTCGCCGAAGCGCACCGGCTCAGGCCCCTTGCGCCCGCCAAGCTCGGTCGGCAGGTCCAGCGGGGGTTGGGTGCGGCGGCGTTCCTCGGCCTCGGCCAGGGCGCGTTGCGCGGCGGGGGGCAGGGCGGCCGTTCGGGCGTCTTCGTCTTGCATCTCGCGCTCCTCGGTTTATCCGAGATATACGCAAGACAGATCAGGACACAAGGCAGGACCATGGCAGCACCAAAGGATCGACGAGGCGGCGGCGACACCAGCGGGCTTGCGGCCCGGCGTGCGGCGCTGGCGCTGATTTCGGCCGTGCTGGAGGAAGGGCGGCTGTTGTCCGACGCGCTGGCCGACCCGCGCGGTATGGTGGCCGCGCTTGACGGGCAGGGGCGCGCCCGGGCGCAGCGTCTGGCCCTGACGACCCTGCGCAATATCGGGCGCGCCGACCGGATGCTGGGCCCGCATCTGCGCAAGCGGCCGCCGCCCGCGATCCACAACATCCTCCGCCTTGCCCTTGCCGAGGTTCATGCCGAGGGCGCGGCCCCTCATGGTGCGGTCGATGCGGCGGTCTCGCTTGCCCGCGAAGGCGGCGGGGCCGCGGCGCTGGCGGGCCTCGTGAACGCGGTCCTGCGCAAGACGACTGCCGCGCCGCCCGAGGTGTGGCAGAAACTGCCGGTGCCGGACCTTCCGAAATGGTTGCGCCGGCCGCTGATCGCCGCCTATGGCAAACCTGCGGTCGAGGCGATCGAGGCGGCGCATCTGGCGGGGGCGCCGCTCGACCTGACCGTCCCGGGCGACGGCCCGGTGCCTGAGGGCGAACGTCTGCCGAATGGCACGCTGCGTCTGGCTGCGGGCACGCAGGTCACGGCGCTGCCCGGCTATGCCGAGGGGACATGGTGGGTGCAGGATGCGGCGGCGGCCTTTCCCGCGATGGTCCTGGCACCGCAACCCGGCGAGCGTGTGGCCGATCTTTGCGCGGCGCCCGGCGGCAAGACGATGCAGCTTGCGGCCGCCGGGGCGCAGGTGACGGCGGTGGATGTGTCCGAGGCGCGGCTGGCGCGTCTGCGTGAAAATCTGAGCCGCACCGGGCTTGAGGCCGAGATCCTTGCGGCGGATGTGCTGGACTGGGTGCCGGCGGCGCCGTTCGATGCGGTGCTGCTCGACGCGCCCTGTTCGGCCACGGGCACGATCCGGCGCCATCCCGACCTGCCCTTTGTCAAGCGTCCCGAGGATGTTGGCTCGCTGACCCGCCTTCAGGCACAGCTGATCGACCGGGCCATAGCGATGCTGCGCCCCGGCGGGCGGCTGGTTTACTGCACCTGCTCGCTCTTGCCCGAAGAGGGTGAGGATCAGGTCACGGCCGCGCTGGCGCGGCACCGTGGCCTGCGGGCCGTGGACGCGGATGTCCCGGGCCTTGCGCCTGAATGGCGCTCTGGCCCCGGCTGGCGGCTGCGCCCTGACTACTGGGCCGGGCAGGGCGGGATGGACGGGTTCTACATCGCGCTTCTGGTCCGCGACGGTGGCTGACCGTTTCAGGGCGGTGACAGAACGGCCCTGCCGGGCTAGTCTGGGGACAAGCCCTCAATCGGAGGCCCCATGGCCCGTCCCGACCGCCCCTACGGAGTGCCCGCCCCGCCCGGTCTTGCCGACCGAATCGCGGCCCGGCTGATCGGTTTCGGGCGCAGCCGCACCCGCATGATCGCCGAGCCCGAACCCCGCTTCATCGGCTCGGCCCCACGGGGGCACGCGCTGTTGTCAGGCGCGTTCCATGTCGGGGGCGAACCCGTCGCGGCGCAAAGCCCGTGGCGGCTGCGGCTGGCCGACCCCGCCGCGCAGGCCGAGGCGAGGGGGCTGCACGGGTTCCGCTGGCTCGACGATCTGGCGGCGGTGGGCAGCCCGGCGGCCCGGATCGCGGCGCGCGACTGGACGCTGGAATGGCTGACGCGCTATGGCCGGGGCGCGGGCCCGGGATGGACGGCGACGCTGGCCGCGCAACGTCTGCTGCGATGGCTGAGCCATGCCGAACTTCTGTCGCTGCCCGATACCGCCCGGGGCCGGTTCGAGCGGGCGTTGGGGCGCCATCTGCGGTTCCTGTCCCGGCGCTGGAAGGCGGCGGCACCCGGGCTTGAACGGATCGAGGTGCTGACCGCGATGGTCTATGGCGGACTGGCGCTCGACGGTATGCAGCCCCATGCCGAACGTGCCCGTGCCGGGTTGGCCGACGCCGCCGGGATCATCGACGCCGAGGGTGCGATCCCGAGCCGCAATCCCGAAGAACTGCTGGAAATCACCCATTTCCTGCTGCTCGCCGCCACCGCGCTGGAGGAGGCGACGGTCGATCCGCTGCCGGCGCATCTGTCCGCGATCGGGCGGGCGGTGCCGGTCCTGCGGGTGCTGCGCCACGCCACCGGTCTTCCACCCCGGTTTCACGGGGGCAGCCGGGGGCCGGCGGGGCGGCTCGACCAGGTGCTGGCGGCATCGGGGGTGCGGGGGCAGGCCGAACAGCCGGCGATGGGCTATGCGCGGCTGTCGTCAGGGCGCAGCACCGTCATCGCGGATGCAGCCCTGCCACCGGCCGGGCCGGCCTCGGCCATGGGCCATGCCTCGGCGCTTGCCTTCGAGTTTTCGCACGGACGGCGTTCGGTCATCGTGAGCGTGGGCAGCGGTGCGCCGTTCGGCGGCGACTGGCGCCGCGCCGGGCGCGCAACGGCCTCGCATTCCACGCTGGGGATCGACGGGGTGTCATCGGCCCGGCTGGCGGTTGCCGCGGGTGGGCCGGAACTGCTGACGGGTGGCCCGACCGAGGTCCTGTTCCGCGGCGACCGCCATGGACTGACCCTTGCCCATGACGGATGGCGGCGCAGCCATGGGTTGATCCACCACCGTGTGCTGCAGCTTTCCCCGGATGGGCTGTCGCTGTCCGGTGAGGATGTGATCGCCGCCGAGACGCCCCCGGACCGCGCGGCGCTGGAACAGGCGGTCGCGCGCGCCGGGGCCGACGGGATCGGTTACAGCATGCGGTTCCACCTGCACCCGGATATCCGCGCCGTGGCCGACCTGCGCGGGACCATGGTCGAACTGATGCTGCCCGGCGGCGAGACCTGGGCCTTTCGCCATGAAGGCGAGGGCACGCTCTCGCTGCAACCCTCGGTCTATCTCGACCGCTACAGGATGGCACCCCGGCGCAGCAGCCAGATCGTCATCTCGGACACAATCCGCCATTATACCGCACGGATTGGCTGGACGCTGGCGCAGGCTCAGGATAGGCCCACGGCTGTCCGTGACCTTGAACCCGATGATCTTCTGGCTGACGCCTGACCGACCCGAAGGACCTAAGCATGACGACCCTTGTGCCCATTGGCCGCGCCCTTCTTTCCGTTTCCGACAAGACCGGCCTTCTGGACCTTGCTCATGTGCTTGCCGCCCGGGGGGTCGAACTGATCTCGACCGGCGGGACGGCCGCGGCGCTGCGCGGCGCGGGCCTTGCCGTGCGCGACGTGGCCGAGGTGACCGGCTTTCCCGAGATGATGGACGGGCGCGTCAAGACGCTGCATCCGATGGTGCATGGCGGCCTTTTGGCGCTGCGGGACGAACCGTCGCACCGCGCCGCGATGGAGGGGCACGGGATCGCGCCGATCGACCTCCTGGTCGTGAACCTCTATCCGTTCGAGCAGACGGTGGCGGGCGGCGGCAGCTATGAGGACTGTGTCGAGAATATCGATATCGGCGGCCCCGCGATGATCCGCGCCGCGGCCAAGAACCACCGTTTCGTCAGCGTCGTGACCGACCCCGAAGATTACGCGGCCCTTGTGGCCGAACTGGATGCGAACGGGGGTGCGACGGGCCTCGCCTTCCGGCAGCGGTTGGCCCAGACGGCCTATGCGCGCACGGCGGCCTATGATGCGGCGGTGTCGAACTGGATGGCGGGGGCATTGGATCTTGCGGCGCCGCGCCGCCGGGTCTTTGCAGGCACCCTGCGTCAGGGCCTGCGCTATGGCGAGAATCCGCATCAGACTGCCGGTTTCTATACCGACGGGTCGGATCGCCCTGGCGTCGCGACCGCCGATCAGCTTCAGGGCAAGGAACTGTCCTACAACAACATAAACGATACCGATGCGGCCTTTGAACTGGTGTCGGAATTCCTGCCCGCCGAAGGCCCCGCCTGCGCCATCATCAAGCACGCGAACCCCTGCGGCGTGGCGCGGGGCGACACGCTGATCGAGGCCTATCGCCGCGCCTATGATTGCGACCGCACCTCGGCCTTTGGCGGGATCGTGGCGCTGAACCGTCCGCTCGACGGTCCGACCGCCGAGGAAATCGCCGCGATCTTTACCGAGGTCGTGATCGCCCCCGGGGCCGATGAGGCCGCGCGGGCGGTGTTCGCGGCGAAAAAGAACCTGCGGCTTCTGGTCACGCAGGGCCTCGCCAATCCGCAAAGCCCGGCGCTTGCCGTGCGGCAGGTGAGCGGCGGGTACCTGGTGCAGGACAAGGACACGGGCTTTGTCGCGCCGGGCGACCTGCGGACCGTGACGCGGCGCGCGCCGACCGCGCAGGAACTGACGGACCTTCTTTTTGCGTGGAAGGTTGCGAAGCACGTCAAGTCGAACGCCATCGTCTATGTCAGGAACGGCGCGACGGTGGGCGTGGGTGCGGGCCAGATGAGCCGGATCGACAGCACCCGCATCGCAGCCCGAAAGGCGCAGGACATGGCCGAGGTGCTGGGTCTGGCCGAAAGCCCCGCACGCGGATCGGTCGTCGCCTCAGACGCCTTCTTTCCCTTTGCGGACGGCCTGCTTGCCGCCGCCGAGGCAGGTGCGACGGCGATCATCCAGCCCGGTGGCTCGATGCGCGACGAAGAGGTGATCGCCGCAGCCGATGAGGCGGGGCTGGCCATGGTCTTCACTGGTATGCGGCACTTCCGGCACTGAAATGGCCAAAAGCGCAAAGCCTGTCCCGAAACCCGCGCGCCCGAAACCTGCGCGAAAGCCGCGCGCCGCGTCCGGACCCGCCCGGACACGCGCGTCCGCCCGGCGGCCCGGCATGTGGATCGCGGCTGCGGTCGCGCTGGTCATCTTCGTGCTCGACCAGGTCTCGAAATATTACGTCGTGCATGTCCTGAACCTTGACCGGCGGCTGGCGATCGACGTCTGGCCGCCGTTCTTCAACCTGCGCATGGCGTGGAACCAGGGCATCAACTTCGGCCTGCTGGCCGGCGAGGCGGAACTGGTCCGCTGGGCGCTGATCGCGATCGCGCTGGTGATTTCCGCCTGGGTCTGGATCTGGGCCATGGGCCAGCGAGAGGATCGCTGGGTGCAGGTCTCTGCCGGGCTTCTGGTCGGCGGCGCGGTCGGAAACGTGATCGACCGCCTGCTTTACGGGGCGGTGGCCGATTTCATCAACATGTCCTGCTGCGGGATCAGGAACCCCTATGCGTTCAATGTGGCGGATGTGGCGATCTTTGCCGGGGCGGCGGGGCTGATCCTCTTTTCGGGGCGCCGAAAGACCGCGTGACGTCCCCGGATCTTTGGGCTAAAGACGTGTCCTGAAGGCGGGTTCCGGCGAAGGACCCGGGGAAAGGCACGGGGCGCAGGAGGCTTGGATGCGGGCAGCAACAGGGATCATCACGCTGGCGGTGGTGGCTGTGCTTGGGCTTTCCGCCTGCAGCCGTGGCGAGCCGCGCCTGATGACCACGACCTCGGCGGGGCGGAGCCCTGACGAATTCGCGATCCTGCCGACGCGGCCCTTGCAGATGCCGCCCGAACTTGGCGCGCTGCCGGAACCGACGCCGGGCGGCGCGAACCGCGTGGATGCGCAACCCCAGTCCGATGCGGCCATCGCGCTTGGCGGCAATCCGGGCGTGGTCGCCGGCGGGCCGTCGCCCGCGGATGCCGCCCTGCTCGCACATGCCCAGCGTAACGGCGCCGACCCGGCGATCCGCACGCAGCTTGCGGCCGAGGATCTGGAATTCCGGCGCCAGAACCGGGGACGGCCGCTGGAACGGCTGTTCAACGTCAACGTCTATTTCCGCGTCTATGGGCCGCAATCGCTTGATCCTCATGCGGAACTTGCGCGCTGGCGGCAGGCCGGGGCGCGGACACCGGCCGCCCCGCCGCCGGCACCCTGACTTCACGTCTTTGTAGGCGCGGTTGACCCTGCCGGGGGGCAGGGTAAGTCTTGCCAGCCGGGATGCACCGGCTTGAGGAGGTGAGCGATGCGAGGACTGGCCGGGTGTTTTCTTGCGGTCATGCTGCTTGTGGCGATGCCGGTTGCCGCGCAGGACGCATCACCGCAGGACACGAACCACGAGGCCGGGCAGGAAGAGGTCACGTCCTTCACGCTCGACAACGGGCTGGAGGTCGTGGTGATCGAGGATCACCGCGCCCCCGCCGTCGTTCACATGGTGTGGTATCGCGTCGGCGCTGCGGATGAACCGCCCGGCAAATCCGGCATCGCGCATTTTCTCGAACACCTGATGTTCAAGGGCACCGACACGCGCGCGGTGGGTGAGTTCTCGGCCGTGGTCGAGGCGCAGGGGGGCAGCGACAACGCCTTCACCTCCTGGGACTATACCGGCTATTTCCAGCGTGTGGCCGCCGACCGTCTTGACCTGATGATGGAGATGGAGGCCGACCGGATGGCCAACCTGCGTCTCGATGAGCCGGAGGTCCTGACGGAACGCGATGTGGTCCTTGAGGAACGCAATCAGGTGGTCGAGGGCCGTCCCGGCGCGATCTTCCGCGAGATCCAGCGCGCGACGCTCTTCATGAACCATCCCTACCGGCTGCCGATCATCGGCTGGCGCGATGAGATCGCGGCCCTGAGCCGGGAGGATGCGCTGGACTTCTATTCGATCTATTACGCGCCGAACAACGCGGTTCTGGTCGTTGCGGGCGATGTGACCCCGGACGAGGTGCGCGCCCTGGCCGAAACCCATTATGGCCCGATTGCCCCCAGCGACGCGCTGCCGCCGCGGCTGCGCCCGCAGGAACCCCCGCAACGTGCCGAGCGACGCTTTACCTATGCCGACCCGCGCGTGAGCGAGCCTTTCATCGCCCGCAGTTATCTGGCGCCCGCACGTCGCAGCGGCGCGCAGGAGGACGCCGCCGCGCTGACGGTTCTGGCAGAGCTTCTGGGCGGCAACCCGGCCACATCGGTTCTGGGGCGGCGGCTTCAGTTCGAGCAGGAGATCGCCCTCGGCGCCTATGCCGGCTATGGGGGCGTTGCGGTCGATGACGCGACCTTCGAGGTAGGGCTGGTTCCCTTGCCCGGCGTCTCGCTTGAAGAGGCCGAAGCGGCGATGGACGAGGTTATCGAGGAGTTCCTGGCGGAAGGTGTGGACGATGCGCAGCTTGCGCGCGTCAAGACGCAGATCCGCGCCTCCGAGATCTATGCGAGGGACAACGCACAGGGGCTGGCGCGCCGCTATGGCGAGGCTCTGTCGGTCGGACTGACGGTCGATGACGTGCGGGACTGGCCCGCGATACTTGAGGCGGTCACGGCAGAAGATGTGATGGCCGCAGCCGAGGCCGTGTTTGACCGGACACGCGCGGTGACGGGGATGATGGTTCAGGCAGAAGGCGCGGCACCGCTTGCGCCCGGGTCGACACCGCTGCCCCTGCCGGAAGCGGAGGAAATGCAATGATGATGCGTCTTTTCGCGGGGGCGCTGGCGCTCTGTCTTGCGGGTCCGGCCTTTGCACAGATCGAGATCCAGGAGGTCGAGAGCCCCGGCGGCATCACCGCCTGGCTGGTCGAGGAACATTCCATCCCCTTCGTTGCGCTCGAACTGCGGTTCGGGGGCGGGGGAAACGCCGATCCAGAGGGGCGGCGCGGGGCTGTGAACCTGATGACCGCGCTGCTGGAAGAAGGGGCGGGGGATCTCGACGCCGCGGGTTTTGCCGTCGCGCAAGAGGAACTCGCGGCGTCGTTCCGGTTTTCGGCCGGGAATGATGCGGTTTCGGTTTCCGCACGGTTCCTGACCGAGAATCGGGATGAGGCGCTGGACCTGTTGCGCCTGGCCCTGACCGAGCCGAGGTTCGACGATGCTGCAGTGGAACGGGTAAGGGGGCAGGTGCTTGCCTCGATCCGATCCGATCAACGCAGCGCCGGCGCCATCGCTGCACGCGAATTCAACGCGCTGGCCTATGGCGATCACCCCTATGGCAGCCCGCTGGACGGAACCGAGGAAAGCGTCGCGGCGCTCACCCGCGCGGATCTGCAAGAGGCTCATGCCCGCGCCCTGACGCGGGGACGGCTGCAGGTGGCCGCGGTCGGAGATATCACGGCGGAAGAGCTCGGCCCCCTCCTTGACCGGCTGCTTGCCGATCTGCCGCTCGACGGGCCCGAACCCCCGCCCGATGTGGCGGTGGGTGTGACGGGAGGTACGACGATCATCGACTTTGCCGCCCCGCAATCGGTGATCCTGTTCGGGCAGGGCGGCATCGCCTTTGACGATCCTGACTACTTTGCCGCTTTCGTCCTGAATGAGGTTCTGGGCGGCGGGCGGTTTTCCACCCGCCTGATGCGCGAACTGCGTGAGCGGCGCGGACTGACCTATGGCGTGGGCACGAGCCTTGTGGGCCGCGATCATTCCGACGCGCTTCTGGGGCAGGTGTCGGTGCCCAACGCGCGGGTGGCCGAGGCGGTGGAGTTGATCCGCGAGGAATGGGCGCGGCTGGCGGCCGAGGGGCTGACGCCCGAGGAACTGGAACGCGCGCAGGTCTTTCTGACCGGCGCTTACCCGCTGCGTTTCGACGGCAACGCGACGATTGCCGGAATTCTGGTGGGGATGCAGGCGCAGGGAATGCCCATCGACTATCCCAACACGCGCAACGACCGGATCATGGCCGTGACGCTGGAGGATGTGCAGCGCGTCGCAGCCCGGCTGCTTGATCCCGAGGGCCTGCATTTCGTGATCGTTGGCCAGCCCGAGGGCATGGACGGGTAGTGGGGCGGGTGATGGCCAAACCCGGCGTGTGATGCTATAGCTGGGGGCATGAACGTCGAAAGCCGCAAGATACGTCCCGTGATCCGCCAGCTCGACGAGGCAATGGCGAACCGCATCGCTGCCGGCGAGGTGGTGGAGCGGCCTGCCTCTGCGGTCAAGGAGCTGGTCGAGAACGCCCTCGACGCGGGTGCTGCGCGGATCGAGATCGCCTATGCCGATGGCGGCAAGACCTTGATCCGCGTGACCGATGACGGCTGCGGGATGACGCCCGGGGACCTGCCGCTGGCCCTGTCGCGCCACGCGACCTCCAAACTGGACGGGGCCGACCTTCTGAACATCCGCAGCTTCGGCTTTCGTGGCGAGGCTTTGCCGTCGCTCGGCGCCGTTGCGCGGCTGACGATCACCTCGCGCGCGGGCATCCCGGGGGCCGAGGCGGCCTCGGTCACGGTCGAAGGCGGGCGGATCGGGCCGGTGCGTCCGGCGGCGCTGAGCCGGGGCACTGTGGTCGAGTTGCGCGACCTTTTCTATGCGACGCCCGCGCGGCTCAAGTTCATGCGCAGCGACCGGAGCGAGGCGCAGGCGATCGCCGATGTGGTGCGCCGGCTTGCGCTGGCGGAGCCGCAGGTCGCATTCTGCCTGCGGGACGTGACGGGCGGCGGCGAAGGGCGCGTGGTGTTCCGGGTCGAGGCGGGCGAGGGCGATCTTTTCGATGCGCTCCATCGCAGGGTCGCGCAGGTGATCGGGGCCGATTTCACCGACAACGCACTGCGGCTCGATCTGGGTCGGGACGGCCTGAGCCTCGGCGGGTTCGCGGCGTTGCCGACCTATTCCCGCGGATCGTCAGCGGTGCAACATCTTTTCGTCAACGGCAGGCCGGTCCGGGACAAGCTGCTGTCGGGCGCCCTACGGGCCGCCTATTTCGACTTTCTGCCCCGCGACCGGCACCCGGCGGCGGTCCTTTTCCTGAACTGCGATCCGGAGCAGGTGGACGTCAACGTTCATCCGGCGAAATCCGAGGTGCGGTTTCGCGATGCCTCGGCGGCGCGCGGGCTGATCGTTTCCGGCCTGCGGCAGGTGCTGAGCGAGGCGCGTCACCGGGCGTCGACGACCGTCGCCGATCAGACCCTTGCCGCGATGCGCCCGGCTGCGATGGGACCACCGGCCCGGGTCTATCAGATGGACCGGCCATCGGCGCGGGCGCTTCAGGTCTCCTTTGCCGCGCAGGCCCCGGCCCCCGCGTTGCATCTGGGCGAAGCGGCGGCAGAGTTTGCCGCCCCTTCCGCCCGGGTCGAGGCCGATCTGCCGGCATCCGACGCTGTGGACCGGCCGCTGGGTGCAGCGCGGACGCAGCTTCACGGGAACTACATTGTCGCCCAGACCCGAGACGGGATGGTAATCGTTGATCAGCACGCCGCGCATGAGCGGTTGGTCTATGAGCGGCTCAAGTCCCAGATGGCGGAAAACGGCGTCGCGGCGCAGGCGCTGCTGATCCCCGAGATCGTCGAACTGCGCGAAGATGAGATCGGGCGGATCCTGCCGCTCGCCGCTGATCTGATGCGCGCCGGCCTGTCGATCGAGCCCTTTGGCGGTACGGCCATCGCGGTTCGGGAAACGCCCGCGATTCTCGGTCAGGTCGATGCCAGGGGCATGATCCGCGATATTCTGGATGAGCTGGAGGATCTGGGCGAGGCGACCGGCCTTCAGGCGCGGCTCGAGGCGGTCCTGTCCCGCATGGCCTGCCACGGCTCGGTGCGGTCCGGGCGGCAGATGCGTGCCGAAGAGATGAATGCGCTGCTGCGGGAAATGGAGGAGACCCCCCATTCCGGACAGTGCAATCACGGCCGCCCGACCTATGTTGAACTGAAGCTCGCGGATATCGAAAGGTTGTTCGGGCGGCGCTGAGCCGGTGGAACGATGGCCAACGGCCGCAAGTTCAGGAGAGGGAGGGGCGTTCCGGTCGTGGCGCCCAAGCAGGAAAGAGGACAACGTGAGAGAGTGGCAGGGAAAACGGTACTGGCTGGTGGGTGCAAGCGAAGGGCTGGGCCGCGCGCTCGCCCATGTCATGAGCCGCGCGGGAACCGAGTTGATCGTCAGCGCCCGGTCAGAGGAACGGCTTGCGGATCTTGTCGCTGAACTGCCGGGCCGCGCCTCTTACGTTACCGTTGATGTCCGGAACAGCGCCTCGGTCACAGATGCTGCGGCCGAAATCGGCCCGCTTGATGGGGTGGTCTATCTGGCGGGCAGCTACGCGCCGGTCAGCGCATCCGCCTGGGATGCCGCGCGGGTCGAGGAAATCTGCGACATCAATTTCACCGGCTGTGCCCGTGTCATGGGTGCCGTTGTTCCGGCAATGGTCGCGAGAGGTGAGGGGCATCTGGTCATGTGCGGCAGTGCGGCCGGCCCTTCCGGTCTGCCCAACTCCATCGGCTATGGGGCGGCGAAGGCGGGTGTCGCGGCGCTCGCCCGGTCGATGCAGCAGGACCTCCGGTCGAGCGGCGTCGAGGTGCAGCTGTTCAATGCCGGGCTGGTCCGGTCCGCTGTGCCGGAGGGGTCGGGGCCGATGGCGCCGCTGTTGATGGACGCAGAGGAGGCAGCGCAGGAAATGTTCGAGCATATGAACACCACCTATTTCTCCAAAAGCTTCCCGCGCGGGGCGTCCTGGCTGTTACAGGGGTCGCGACTGCTTCCGGATCGTGCGGTATGGGGCTTTGGCCGTCGGGGCTGAACGATGGTTCCGCAGGACGCACAGGCCGCGCCAGTCACCCCAGCAATGAAAAAGGCCGCCTCGGTTTCCCGGGCGGCCTTTACAATGCTCTGACGCCAATCAGCCCTGACGGGCCTTGAAGCGCTTCTGCGTCTTGTTGATGATATAGACGCGGCCCTTGCGGCGCACGACCTGACAGTCGCGGTGACGCAACTTCAGCGAGCGGAGCGAATTTTTGACCTTCATCGGTCTTCTCCTTCATCGCGGCGCGCGTGCGCCTTGAATAACGTGCCCCAGGCGGGGCGGATGGTGGGCGCGACAGGGATCGAACCTGTGACCCCTACGATGTCAACGTAGTGCTCTACCGCTGAGCTACGCGCCCGTTCCACAAGCAACGATCACATTTTCATGTCGCCGCTGCCGTCGGTCCGCAGGTCTTTAGAAGGAATCGCAGACCTGTTCAAGGGGTTTCGACAAAGGAATTTATCGAGCTACAATCCCATCCGCAGGAGGGTCCGATGTCATCCCACGCCTATCGTCTTGAGCTTCCCCCGACCGCGACGACCTGTGCCGTCTTTGCCTCGCCACATTCCGGCCGCAACTATCCCCGGGCCTTCGTGGATGCATCAACGCTTGATCCTCTTGCGCTCCGGTCCTCGGAAGATGCGCATCTCGATCTTCTTGTGGCGGACGCGCCGGGGCTTGGGGCGCCGCTTCTCTGCGCCCTTGCCCCCCGCGCCTATGTCGATCTCAATCGCAGCGCGGATGAGCTTGATCCGGCCCTGATCGAGGGGGTGCGCCGGACGATGCCCAATCCGCGGATCAGTTCGGGCCTCGGGGTGATTCCACGCGTCGTTGCGAATGGCCGTCCGATCTATCAAGGCAAGATCCCGCTGTCAGAGGCCGAGCGCCGCCTTAAAGACGTATGGCGCCCGTATCATTCAGCGCTGCAGCGGCTGATGCAGGATCAGCACCGGCGCTTTGGCCGCACGATTCTCTTCGACATGCACTCCATGCCGCATGAGGCAATCCAGGGCGTAGCTGCCCGTGGGCGTCCGGCGCCCGAGGTCGTGCTTGGCGATCGCTTCGGGTCTTCGGCGTCGCGGGAAGTGACGGAGGCGGTCGAGGCCGCCTTTGCCGCTGCCGGCCTTCGATCGGCACGGAACACTCCGTTTGCCGGGGCCTATGTGACACAGGCCTATGGGCGCCCCGCGCGCGGCCAGCATGTGATTCAGATCGAGATCGACCGCTCTCTCTACATGAACGAATCTACGCTGGAGCTGAGCCCGGGATTCGCAGCCTTTCAGCGCGTGATGCGACAGATTCTGTCGGATCTTGCTGCGATAGGCCGCGACTCGCTCCCGCTCGCGGCAGAGTAGGGGCAGGGGCGCGCGCGTCCGGGTTCACGTCATGCCAGTAAAACAAGCGGTTTGCCGTCATTGTGACGAATTCATGATTTTTCCGCTTGCGCCGGCCCGCGGCCTTCCCTAAATACCCCTTCACCGCGGCGCTGACAGACAGTCGGACGCAGCGGCCACCCAGGAAGACAGCGGGTGCGGCGCTTGCCGGAAGGTCTTCGTTGCTCTTTGACATTGTTGTTTTTTTTTGAAGGGATATGCGGGCGGTTTGGTCTGTTTTTCGACGGATCGGTCTCTTGCATATCGCCTGGCTAGGGGGTGCTTTTTGTGCTTCCGATGATGCTGGGA